>JBHHYI010000267.1:0-5340 GCA_046757525.1 bacterium
CGCTGCCCGATTCAGTCGTGCTGGTCAATCCGCCGGACACGACGGCCACAGACACACTGAGCTGGCATTTCGCTTCCCTGGCAGCAGGCGACAGCCTGGTCATCGAGCTCCAGGCTTTGGTGCCGGACTCGGTTGTTTTACCGAGCATTCCATTTGAACGCACCAACAGCGCCTGGATGAGCGCCCCCAACGACACCAATCCTGCAAACGACCACGCCAGTGCCGCGGTATTCGTCGTCGAACCGCGCTACGACCTGACGCTGAGCAAATCGGTCACGCCCGACACCGTGCTCAAGGGGGGCGTCTTCACCTACGCGTTCAAGATTCTCAATCTGGGTCCGGACGAGGCCGCCGACCTTACCCTGCAAGACGCGCTGCCCGATTCAGTCGTGCTGGTCAATCCGCCGGACACGACGGCCACAGACACGCTGAGCTGGTATTTTGCTTCGCTCGCAGCAGGCGACAGCCTGGTCATCGAATTCCAGGCTTTGGTGCCGGACTCGGTCGCTTTGCCGAGCATTCCCTTTGAGCGCACCAACAGCGCCTGGGTGAGCGCCCCCAACGACACCAATCCTACAAATGACCACGCCAGTGCCTCGGTGTTTGTCGTCGAACAAAACTTCGATCTGGAACTGGAGAAGTCGGTATTCCCGGATAAGGCCTTTCAAGGGCAAGTGTTCGAGTATACCCTCAAAATCACGAATCCCACGCCGGTCCCGTCCGGTCCAATGGTCCTCCGAGATGCCATTCCTGCTTTTGTGAAGCTTTCTGGTTTTACTTTGGCGCCGGATTTGGTTACTGCGGACACCCTTTTCTGGCATCTGGCGGCGCTGGCGCCACAGGATTCCACCGTCATCTCTTACGCGGCAGAAGTGCCTGCCTGTTTGGCCCTGCCGTCAGACACCCTGGAACTGGTGAACCACAGTCTGGTGCGGGCGCCAAATGAGAAGAACACGGCCAACAACTCTGACAGCGCTAAGGTTGTTCTGGTCGCGGTGGCGTGCCCCAAGAATTACGATCTCCAGTTGACCAAATCCGTCAATCGCGACTCGGTTATTGCAGGAGAAGCGTTTGCTTACACGCTCAAAATAGAGAATCTCGGTCCAAATCCGGCTCGTCGTATCTTGCTGCGCGACGCGTTTCCTGCTCTGCTCACTTTCTCCGATTTCAATTTGCAGCCGACCAGAATGGAGCCAGACACGCTGTTTTGGACCTTCGATTCCCTCTCTGTCGGCGACTCCATTGAGATTGTCTTTAGCGCCAAAACGGCCCAGGCGTTGCCAGCGTCCTCGTTTCCCATAGTCAACACCAGTCGTGTGTCAGCGCCCAACGACACCAACGCTGTCAACAACTTCGCCGACGCTGAGGTGGTGGCGATCCAGCCGCACAACGACTGCATCGTTCTGGATCAAAACGTGTTTGAGCCAGACCAAGGGAGACCGCTGGGCATTTCATTTGAATTGCAGGCCAGCACTCATGTGCGCATGGACCTGTTCGACATTTCCGGCTATCATGTGACCGAATTGGTCGAACGAAACTTTAGTGCTGGCCCAAACCTGTTTAGATGGAAGGGCCTGACGAAAACGAACCAGCCGGTAGGCAGTGGCGTTTACCTCATCATTTTTCGATCTAATGACTTGACCTGTTTAGAAAAAGTGGTCATCGTACGATGAGCATGAAGATCAAATTGTTTAGCCTGGCTATTTTGACGCTGCTATTGGGCACCTCTGGCTGCCCTGTGTACGGACAAGTGCGCGCCGGGTCGGCATTTCTAAAGATACTACCCGGCACGCGGCAACAGAGTCTGGCCAGCAGTCTCACCGGCGCCCTGGACGAATCGTATGCGCTCTACGCCAATCCGGCCGCTACTGGCTTTTTGCGTGAGTGGCAGTGGTCGGCCAGCTACACCAAATGGATTGCTGACATCTACAACATTTCCTTATTATACGGCCGGCAGTTGCGTTTTCACACGCCCTGGAGCGATCGCACCAATATTGCATTTGGCCTCAATTATCAGGGGGTGAAGGAATTCGACAGTTCGCGCGGGGCCGCGCCGTCGGCTTCAGCCAACGATTTGCTCATCAGTTTCAGCCTGGCAAGCCCGCTCACGGCGTTGACGAGAAATCTGGCGTTAGGAATAAATCTCAAATACGTGCGCAGTGAGCTGGCGCAATTCAAGGATGCGTCGCTAATTTTCGATGTGGGCGCGATTTATCGAACGCCGAGAATCGCTCTGAACAGATGGGGATTGGGGGTATTCGATTACCTGATTCTCTCCGGTGGTTTTGCCGTGACGCAGTTGGGCAGTGCCATGAATTTTGTCGCCAACGACACACCCCTGCCACGCACCGTGCGTTCCGGGGCGGCCCTGAATCTTGGCAAACACGACGGCTTGCAAATCCAGGTTGCACTGGACTATCGCCGGGTGCGCGACGAAGAGAGCCGCTTTAGCATTGGCACCGAAATCACCAATCTGCTCAGTCCGTTGAACAGAAACCTGGGCCGCGCGCTTGCCATTCGTGGCGGCTACACTTTCAGCGACAACCTGAACACGGACCTGGTGAGCAAATTCTCCGTCGGTCTCAGCTTGCGCTTAGATGATTACATGTACCCACGTCAAAAGCAATGGACACCGAACAATACGGCTTTGCGCTTCGATCTGGGAACCATCGAAAGCAAATTTTTCCCGCGCGTTTTTCAGGCAAGCACGACCTATCGTCCCATTAAGCCCGAACGTTTCGGCTTTGCAGTCGATCTAACTCGTGAAGCTAATCTTAGAGTGTGTGACCCGGTTGACCTGGCCTGGGAAGCCACGCGCGACCCGGATTTGTACGACCAGGTGAATTATTTGCTGCTGGTGGTCAAAGAGGACAGCGCTCGCCTGGCCTCGCACGTAGAACAGGCAAAAAGCAACCAGGTTCCCCCCGGGTGGTTGAGCGACTACGAAAGCCCCACTAGTAGAGGTGATTCATCTCAGGTGAGAATGCTTTACCTGCGACCGGAGCTTTGGCGATCGACCAGGGACAAGAGGACGGCGACAATCGCTGCCACGTTCGATGTCCGCACGGATTCCACTTCTTTTGTGGCGGCAGACAGCCGTACCATCCATGAGACGTTTTTTCCTAAAGAACCGGGACGCTATTTTTGGACCGTGCTGGCGTATGACCGCAACGGGCATTTTCGTGTGGTGGGTAAAGCCGGTCACCACATCGCCCGCTTTCGGGTGCAGCCGGACCCGGATTTGACCATCAAAATAACCCGGGTCAGGCGCCAGGGGAGCGACTACGTTGCTGACGTTGTCTTCAGCAGAACCAGGGTGACCAAAGTCGACGACAGCTTTTCGGTTCAGATGCTCGGGTTTACCGAAGCCCAGGTGGATTCCATCGCCTTCATTCCGGTGAAAGAGCCTGGCGAATACGCCTTCAACGGCGTGCGGTTTGTCGATCGCAGCGACACGACCAAACCTTTGCTCATCGATTGGACCCGCTCTCCCGCTGGTACCTTGTTCAAAAAAATAGACCTGCCCGGAATGGCCAAAATGGACAGCACGGTGCAGGTGACCTGGGCCAAAGCTTACTCGTATCTGGTTGCAGTGGTGGACAAAGAGGACAGAATCTGTGAAAGCGACGAGACCAACAACACTTATTTAGACACGTTGCGATTGTATGACCTTGAATTGAAGAAGACTGCCATCGTCAAACCCATCAGGCCAAATATATTTTTTGATCGCGTAGGCTCCTTTGAACTGTCCCGGGCTTCAAAAAAGGAGTTACACAGATTGAGCACCAATTTCAATGCGCCCGAGTTCAGCAGCGCGTGCGTTAAGATCGACGGTCACACCGATGAGCAGGGATTTGCCAGCGGCAACAGTTTTGCAAGGAACCTGGAGCTTTCCAGGAAAAGAGTCACCAGTGTGAAGAAGTACCTGGTGGACTCTCTCGGCGTTGATTCGACGCGCATTGCGGTGCAGGCATTCGGTCAGAGCAGGCCAATTATTAGAAATGTCGAAAGCAGCTTTGCTTACCTGACCAGAGCGCAAAGAGATTCATTGCATCGAATAAACCGGCGAGTGGAGATTTACCTCATCAGAAAGAAATGTCCTGCGGGAACTGCGGTGGATTGCACCAAGGCAAATCAGGTGCGCTGCACCGCCGACACCGTAAAGGCCGTAAATGAGGGCGACAGCCTGCGCTACGTATTCACGGTTACTAATCTGGGGCCGTACGCGGCACAGGGCGTCACGGTAACCGATTTGCTTGCGGGGCACCTCTCCCCTCAGCATTCCAGTCCTGCAATCGACAGCAATCGAAGCCGTGCCAGACGTTTGGTGTGGAACCTCGACAGCCTGCCTGCGGACTCATCTACTGCGATCGAGCTTACGGTAATGGCGGTAGACTCCACGCTATCGGATTCACTGTTGACCCTGGTCAATCTGAGCGCTTTGCACGCTCCTTATCTGAGAACCGGCCCTGTATTTGCCAGAGATACGGTTTATGTGCTCGGCGGAGAGCCACCGCCGCGACCGTCCTTGCCTGACACTGCGCGTCGGCAGTTGCAACAGCCCGTCTTTCACCAGGTGCGCCGCGGCGACTATCTGGCGAAAATCGCAAGTCACTATTCTGCTGCTTTGGGCTACCCCATCACCTGGTGCGACGTCTATGCCCTCAACAAGCAGCTCATCGGCCCCAACCCGGACTCGCTGACGATCGGGCGGAGGTTGCTTATCCCGGGGAAGGCGCAGACCAACCCGCTGGTTCCTTGCGTGTACAAACGACGGAAGTAGCCAACGGTGCCTTCCGAGCAGTTTGGCGAGAGGCGGAATGCCAGAAACAGGCGCTCCGGCGCAAGCTGAAAAAAGCCGCCGCGACGACGAGACCGAAGATTAAGGATGCGCGTTTCGGATTTCCGACCGGATCGTTGAAAGCGGCGCCGTCCGCGTCTTGCCTCAGCAAGCAGCGAATGTGTAAGAGAGCACCCGGCCCAGTAGAGTGACTCCTAAATAAAATGTCACTCCAAGTCAGGCAGTCGCCTGACGAAACAATCTCCTACTAGACGAGCGATTCTCAATTAACATATCAACCCTGACAGGGTTCTGAACGGCAAAACTATAGCTGTGATCGTTCAATGAAACCCTGTCAGGGTTTGCAACAGTAATTAGGAATCACGCTACTAGTGTTTGAACGAAAACTCATCTCACGACTGTCATTTCGAATCAGGCGAATTCCTTCCGAGAAATCTGGCCCCGCACCTCAATCGCAAAAGTGCACACTCAGATTCCTCGATTCCGTCCGGCAAAGCCGGACTCCGCTCGGAATGACAAGCGTGGCTGACCCCGTTGCT
>JBHHYI010000268.1:0-5332 GCA_046757525.1 bacterium
TCATCCTCAAGTTCATCGTAAATTTCTTCACCGGTCTCCGTGTCAATAATTCCCACGTGTTCTCCTTCCTTGAGGAACGCGCCCTTGATTTTCACGTCCGATTTAATAATGATGGGTTCATAATCGACCAAATATCCATCTTGAATCGCTTGCTCAGTAGTGTAGCGGTAGATCACTTCTCTAAAAAGGGAAAGCGAATGAGGCGCTGGCGTTGCCGTTAATCCAATCTTAATAGCGTCAAAGTACTCCAGGACCTGTCGCCAGATTGCCGTTTGCTTCGCTGTGTAACCGCGGTGGCACTCATCTGCAACGATCAAGTCAAAAGCGTGAATAGGAATGGGGGTTTCAAATTGTTCGGCGTCTTCCTCATAATCGGGATCTCCAGAATCTTGCGGAAAGGCGTGTTCCCAACCAAACAGGTTGACCGTCATTCGTTGAATAGTTGAAACATAGACAAAAGTCTTGGTGGCATCGGGAGACGTCAAATAGGAATTGTGTAGCACTTGTGGGTCAAAAGGTTCGTTATCATCAAAATCTTCTTTGCGAAATCGCTGACTGTAAACCTCATACTCCTGATTGAATTTGTTGCCCTTTGGCGTGGTGAACGAGGCAAATTCGCGCACTGCCTGAGCTGCCAGGGCCCTACGGTCAACCAAAAACAAAATCCGTTTAAATCTCTTTGACTCCAGCAGCCGGTAGAGTAGCGAAACCGTCAGGAACGTTTTGCCAGTACCCGTAGCCATGGCAACGAGCATCGCTCTTTTGCCTTTGGCAAGGGCTTCTTCTATTCTTTCGATGGCTTTTCTTTGGTAGTAACGTAGCCGCTCATTGACTACCGGAGGCGGCTCGAAATCAGAGTCTGGTCGGTTCAAAAATTCTTCCAATGCCGGTGCTGTATGAAAATTGCAGACTTGACGGGAAAGATTCTTAGGGTTCCTTACATCGAGATGCCAGATAATTTCTCCGTTGGATGAATAGAGGAAGGGTACCCTGTAACCATTCCAATTGCCAACGCCGTCGCGCGCGCCTCTGGAATACCGTTTGGCCTGTTCCAAGACATTCTGCGGCCCGACCCTGACTTTCTTGGCTTCAAGAATGCCTAAAAACAAACCTTTTACAAACAACGCATAGTCAGCGGGTCCATTTTCGGTGGGATATTCTTCAACAGCGTGGCGATCGAGGGTAGATGTATTTAGGCCGTCTTGATACTTGATGATTTTCCAGGGAGGATTGACAGACCTCAGCTTTTTATTTATTCGCTCTCTTCTGGTCTGCCATTCGAGTTCTTCGGTCATTGAGAGATATTTCTGTTTATGAAATTACTCAATTCTAAGAAAGAGTTAAAAGCAAATTGATCAGAAATAATTACTGGAATTCGGCTCATTCGGAAAAATCGTCTGCCCCGGACCTAAGACAGTAACTAAGGATAGTATAAATTTTTCCCAATATATACATGCACAATACACAAAAGAAGCAAATTTTTTAAAGTTAAGAAAAATATGAATCTTCGACTATTAGAAACGAAGTGTTTAGGAAAACCGCCTTTAGAGAGTTTGGAGACTGGAAATTGGGTTTCGATGAAGGATTTGCTCATTGGGGAACCCGCATCAGTTTTCTTTCACGCCCACGCCCGATAGGTGCAGAAGGCGCTGCGACCAGCGCTGCGATTGACTAACCAATTCGGATCGCCAGCAACGGTCCTGCCATTTTTTCTCGGATTGGAGCTGCCAAATGGCCAGTTGAAGCTGTAAGGTTACCAATTCGGCAGTTTCTCGCATATCGAGCTCACCTGCGGTCCATTCAATGAACCACTTGCTTTCCTGCAAGGTAGCCGACACCGCCTGTTGATGTCCATCGTGTTTGGAGAAACTGGCCACGCGCGCTAAGTTAGCTGCCAACCCACCAAGCCGCACCGGGATGGGATCCTCCAAATACCTTGAGCGTAATTTATCGAGTTTGCTCATACACCCTCCAAAAGCTTTCTCGTAACATTTTCGACCTGCTGTTTGATTGCCGGGTCTTGTATGGTCATTGCGAAGTTTTGCTGACCTGGCCGGATATTGATCAGAGCTTCGAATTCTATAATTTGTGTCGTGGGAATCCAATTCGCTCCCCAGATGTTTTCCTGCTGGCTGCCATCTTCGATAAGTGCGGCCTCGCAATCGGCGTGCATATGCCCGCCGCCCGCGAGAATTTTTCGGCGAATGTCCACGGCCAATTTGATTATGGGATCGAGTTCCTCCAGCATTTCATCGATCTGCGTTCGGGTTGCCTTGGTTCTTATAATGTGAATCACCGAGCATCCCTGTACTTATTCGACAGACGGTAATTGAAAGAAATCAAAATCGACCTGCTGGCTATAATCGGTCACTGGATTCTCGGTAAGCGCATAGCGCACCGCCTTGCGCCAACCCTTGTTGCGCCCGTTGATGGCGTGTCCGGTGGCGGCGTTGGTCATGGTAAACAGCCACCAGCGCTCCTCCGGCTTCAAACCCAACCAGTTCTTAATCGCCACCGGAATCAAAGCAGGATCCGCGTCCTCGATGGCCCAGGCCAGCAAAACCAGCTCCTTGCCAAACATGCGCGCCACTGGATTTCTTCCGATTTTCCATTTGCTGGCGGGCAAATTGCTTTTTTTCAGGCGCTGATTGAATTCCGCTCGCACATTATCGGCGACTTTTTCCCATTTCGCTCGCGCCAAAATCACGCGCATGCTGGTATCTTCTCGGCCCAGAGCAAACTTCATTTCTCGTCTCAGCTCGTGCTCATCCCACTCGAAATGCTGACTGACATATACGGACTCGTCCCGGTTGGCCGGTATGGTTACCTGGAAATGATGTTCCGACGCCTTTGGGTTGAATCCGAACCCCAGGTAGTCCGCTTTAGCTGACATGACCTTCCACCTCTTCCGCGTTGAGCTCCGTCCTGGCTTCCTTTACCCAATCCATCAAAAGCTATCCTGTGGGGAACTTCATGTCAAATCCTCCTGCGTCATATCCCACAACGCCCACATGACTTTGCAGATTCCTCGTTGAGCTGATTTTTTGGCATCCTATAACTTGACAATATATACAGACTCAAGCGCTAATTCAAGGAAAATCAACCAGATTAAGAATTTTTCCAATTGTAGACATTCTTAAGAATGTCAAAGGCAATAATGGCAGATTTGGACCTTCGATTTTGAGTTGAAGTCCTGATTTGTAACGGTAATATTTAGTAACATTTCGAATTTAAACAAAAAAGCTCACCCAAAAAGTGAGCTTAAGTCATTTTAGTTTTAAAAGCACGCCCGGTAGGATTCGAACCTACGACCTACGGATTAGAAGTCCGTTGCTCTATCCGGCTGAGCTACGGGCGCAAGCGGAACATTCGAATCTAACGAATTTGGCGAATTTTGTCAAGCCATTTTTGGGGCGAACACTTTGTTTTGGCCTGAGAATTTGAGACGGGTGTGACTACTTCCGTTTTAGCAGACCAGGGTCGATGTCTTGCGGCATGGCTTGTGCAAGGCGGGTCTATTTTCGTACCTCCTCCCAGGACTTCTTCAGGTATTCTACCACGGGTCGAGACGATTGAGCCGCAGTAGACCCGAATCCACCGAAAAGCCACACCTTCGCAGACAGAACCAAAAAGTGTCCACGCGAAAAAGTGGACAGGGTTCCTCAGGTTGACGATGTAGCGAGATTCTCCGGATTGGCATCGTACGCTGCATGTTTGCTGAAGCGATCTCTTTTTGGCAACGCTGAGGAACCCCTGGCAAGTGAGCACGAACAAGTTTTGACGGCGACCGTTTTGTTCAGACATTCAGGCTTGTAGTTGCGTTTGTGGTCTCCCGACTCACTGAACTGGGGTAGTCTCTGGAGTAATCGTGAGCGGCGTGCAAATTTCTTCTGGTGAAGAACCGTGGTCGATTCGGTTCCCATAATTAGAGTCTAACTGAGTGCCCGTTTTCTCTCACGGTTTAACCACTTTTTTTGCACAGTTAGACAACTCTGTTTAGCGTTGTGCAGAATACAATCTAACCCTATTTTGCCTTTGTCTCGTATAAACAGACGATTCGTTTCAAGACCAGCTCTTTTCTGTTTGGGTTGATGCATCGCTCATCTTTGTGCAACAACCTGCAGGCCCGGGATGCGCAGCTTTGCTACGACGCCCGCATGGTCTGAGGGCCAGAGGCCTGAGGGCGTACGGTCCCTTAATTTGTCGCCGACGGTAAAAGCGAAAACCGGTCCGGTGCCGCCCTGGTTGCGAACGAAAACCAAATCGATGCGTTCGTCCAGATCAACCGCGGTATTGCGCAGGTCCGAGTCGTGACAGCAGGTAAAGCCAGGCCGATTTCTCGCGGCGATATTTTGCGTCCAGGCATCCACGTACCCCTGGGACTCGAAGAACTGGTATACCGCACCGGTCAGGGCTTCGGTGTTAAGATCTCCGACGAGTATGACGGGCAACGTATCGTTTTCTAACGCGGCTGCCAGTTCTTGCGCCTGGGCCGACTTAACCGCGAGCACGGCTGGCTCCAGGTGGGTATTGGCAAAGCGATAGGTTTTCTTGCCAACGCGGGCGTCTACGGCCACAAAGCCTCGAGGAATCGTGATGCCGAGATTGGGAATGGTGAGCTTGGCCTGGTAGTTTTGCTCAGTAACCCGTGCGATTCCTACGTCGTTGCGAGCCAACACCACGTCGAAATCCGTGAGTCGTACATCGTCAAAAGCCAGCGGGTCAAGGCTTACCACCATGGGCACCTCCACGTCCGCGTTGCGAATCTTGCCTGCGATTTTGTAGTGCAATCCTCTGGATCTGAGCGCATCGAGAAGGATCGCGAGGTAGTCGAAAAGGACATCCTCTGCGGGCGTCTTTCCCCCAACGATGGCATCGCCGGGTGACTGGAGACGCAACAGCGAGACCTCCTGCAGCCCGACCAAATGCGGTCTTGAACGCGCGATCTCTTTGGCCAACGCCTGGGCCCGTTCAGGAAAGTTGGTGGAGAGGAGCACCTGGAACGCCTCGGCCACCAATCCGGGCACCTGCTCCGGACTTCCGGCTGAGAGCACGATGTCCACATTGGTGCCAACGTAGATGTTTCGGGTCATAACGGTGACCGCGCCCGAGCCGTGTCCCACCCGCGACAACTGCTGTGACGCTGCAAAGGTGGGCGATCCATCTTCACCGGTGAAATCTGGCGTCACAGGGCTGTGCTGGTCACAACCAAATAGGATCAGAGTTGCGATCACAATCGATGAGATAGACATTTTGTATTTCATGGGACCTCCTTGGCCAGTATGATTGGCGCAATTAAATGGTTAATACCTGTTTATTTTACTTTTTGCAA
>JBHHYI010000269.1:0-5302 GCA_046757525.1 bacterium
GTCGCCAGCGGCGTTTACCTGTATCGACTAAAGGCAGGCGCATTCATTCAGACGCGCAAGATGTTGTTGCTCAGGTAGGCGTGTTGGAACCGGAGCTTTGCTGAAAGCCCGAACTCATCGAAGCAGAGGTTCTCGAGCAAGTCCGCGGGGCTGTCTGAAAAGTCGGGAAATGTCTTTCCGACCGAAGGGAGGAATCTGACGTAGTACGAATCGTAAGTTTCAAGCAAACATTTGGTTAGACTGCAGTGCTTCACGCTAACAGATTTCTCCCCGGCGGTTGCCGGGTCGAAATGACAGCACAAGGGACCTTTTTGGACACCCCCACGAGAGCTGCGGCTTAAGTTGACGCCTATGCACGTTCGCCGGATTCGGAATGACGGTTGTTTTTGTAGAGAATAACGGGAGTCGTCCTGAGTAGTCCCGACCGCTTTCTGGTCGGGACGTAGCGCAGGGCGACGGGCCGTCACCCCTCGATACGGTCCCTTGAGCGGCAGTGACTTACTCAGGATGACTCACAAGGTGCTTTAAGGAAAAGATGACCTTTCTCAACGTGGCGAGCTTTTGACTTCCTTGTAATGCAAACCTCCCGTTGGCGTTTCCAAACCCTCTATTTAACCCTTGCAAAAGTTTTGCAAATCTCCTATATTGCCACTGTAAATCCGACGATTCGTCCGTCAGTCTTCAACTCTATAGTTTACCTGGATTTCATCTGATTGGATTTTGCTGCGGAAAACTCGCTTCAAATAATTCTTGAAGAACTTGCGGGTTACGGGAAACAGGAGCACAAAGCCCAGGGTGTCTGTGAGCAGTCCGGGGGTGAGCAGCAACAACGCCCCGGCAAGCACCAGCGCACCATTGATCAGCTCCTCGCCGGGAAGTCTGCCCTGGTGCAGCTCTCGCTGAATACGGCTGAGAATGGCAAAGCCCTGGGCGCGGGCTAAGGCTGCGCCGGTAACGCCTGTGAGGATCACCACAGCGATGGTGTTGAGCAGGCCAATATGGTTGCCCAGCTCGATGAGCAGCGCGAGCTCGATCAGGGGAATGAGGGTAAAGAGTACTATCAGGCGAAATAACATGTCACAAGTTACACACCTGGTTTAAATTAAGCAAGAATTTCTTTTCATGAGAAGGGTCGAGATTGCCATTTTGTGTTTAAGCGTTTTGTGTGGATGCCGGAGTCCCTTTTCTACCCGCACCCCGGAACCGCCGGATCAAAACAGCTCCAACTTCATTCCGCCGAGCATTCCCGAAATCGTGTTTGTCAACTTGCAGGTCGCCGTCGGCGAAAAGAACGTAGAGAACTACATGCTGAGCTTCGTTGACACAACCCGTTCGCAGCAGCGCTTTGTTTTCTTGCCCGATCAAGGGGTGGCCGCCACACAGCCAGGCACCTTTACCGGTTGGAATCTGGAAGACGAGCGCCAGTATTTGAATCGAGTCTTTCAGGCGACGCCGACCGACTCAGCCCACAGCCTGTCCTTCGCGGAGGAAAACAGAGTCGAGGGGGCTACCACCGCCACGTTCACGCAAAACTACACCATCGTTTTGCGGCACACCCGACAATCGGACAACATCCCCGTGCTGTACCGGGGGCAGTCGAAATTTTGGCTTGAGAAGGATGACACGGGCAACTGGGCGATTTACCGGTGGGAAGATTTCAACAATGATTTTGACGCGTCCTGGAGCGAGTTGAAGGCGTTTTTTCAATAGACCTGGGACAAACCCTTGGAGGGTACCAAGCCAGGTCAGGGTTCGAGTAGGTAACGAGGGTTTGACCGAAACTTCACCATGCTTCACCTAAACCGTGTCATTTCGACCCGGCAACCGCCGGGGAGAAATCTGGTTAGCACAAGAATGGCAGAGACTTACAGGACCGGATTTCTCCGGCGCTGCGCGCCCTCGAAATGACACCAAGTAAGTTTTGCTCAAAGACTGACTAATGTAGAGAATCAACTTGAGCCGTTCACAGGCCAGGCTGCCACGCTGGAAAATTAGACTATTTGGGACGCTGTTCGTCACCGGGTTGATTCTTGGAGCTGTGAGGATTCTGGATCAGCCCGGGCCCGGCATCAGCTTTCTACCTGAAGCGCATGAGAACGACGACCTCTCAAAAGTCGATGCGTTGAAGTTTTCGGTTTACCGGGTTCTGTTCGATTTCGGCATTCAGGTGGATTGGATTTCCGGCGACAGCCGTGCCAAGACCGTGCGCATCCCCAGGGATCTGGCACCCGTGGTGCCTTACGCCGCGCTGGTTTCGAGGTTTCGTCAGTTAGGCGGTCAGTTGCTCGCGGCCAGCTCAGACCCCTCCGGCGAGCGGATGTTTTTGCGCGTGGGCCTGGAAAACAAGCCGCTGTTTGAACTGACTCTGGTGTACGATCCGGATTTGACGCGCACCAGCGGCAAGATTGCGCTGGTCATCGACGATTTTGGCTACTTCAACGATTCCGTGGTGCGCGGATTTGAGAATTTGGAACAAGACATAACGTTTTCAATCTTACCGGGTGAAGCGAGGTCCGTGGCCATTGCCAAAGCTGCATCCGCACGCAACCGAGAAATCTTGATCCACCTGCCCATGGAACCCCAGAACGGCGGTTTCAGACCCAACGGGTACATGATTCTCACCGGCATGAGTGCGGACGAAATCAGGTCGCGGGTACGAAAAGCCATTCGAGCGGTTCCCAACGCCGAAGGTCTAAATAACCACATGGGTTCCAAGGCGACCGTCGACGAACCGTTGTTGAAAACGCTGATGCAGGAGCTCAAGAAGGCTGGTTTGTTTTTCATAGACAGCCGGACAAATGCCAGGTCCTTGGCCTTTTCCTGGGCCCGAAAGATGAAAATTCCTTGTGGAAAAAGTCAAACTTTCTTAGATTCCATCGAAGAAGAGCCGTTTATTCGACAACAGCTTTACTATCTTGCAGAGCTATCTGCCAAAAACGGCCACGCCATAGGCATAGGACATCCCAGGAAGCTCACCTTAAAGGTGCTTCGGGATGAATTACCCAAATTGGAGAAAAAGGGCTTTAAGTTTGTCAGCATTTCAGAGGTGGTAAAATAGGAGGCATTGCGATGGTACGATTAGGTGTAAATATAGATCATGTGGCTACTGTTCGAGAGGCCAGGAAGGGCAAGCTGCCCGATCCGGTCGCTGCGGCGATTGCCGCGGAAATGGCCGGCGCCGACGGCATTGTGTGTCACCTGCGAGAAGATCGACGCCACATCAAGGACAAAGACCTGTATCTTCTCAAGGAGATCGTCAAGACGCATTTGAATCTGGAGATGGCTGCCACCGACGAAATGATCGGTCGCGCCACCGAGGTGGTGCCGGACATGGTGACGCTGGTGCCGGAAAAGCGCGAGGAAATCACCACCGAAGGCGGTCTCGATGTTGACACCAACTTCGATTGGATTGAAGAGGTGGTCAACCAATTGCGGGCGCACAACATTGTTACCTCATTGTTCATCGATCCGGATATTCATCAGATCAAAGCGGCTGCCCGCTGCGGCGCCGATTATGTGGAGCTGCACACTGGCCTGTACGCCAATGCCGAAGATTTGAGCGCAGCCGCCGACCAGTTGGAGAACCTGCGGTCCATGGCCATGGCGGCTTCCAAATTGGGATTAGGGGTGAGCGCTGGCCACGGCCTGAATTACAGCAACGTTAGAGAGATTTTGCAGATCGATCAAATAGAAGAGTTGAATATCGGCCACGCCATCGTGGCCAAGGCCGTGATGGTTGGCATGGAGAGAGCTGTGCGCGAGATGTTGGAGATTATTCGAAGATAAGCTGCGCGGTTCCTTTTTTGACGGCAGGGACAGGATGAATGATAGTTCCATGCGGCAGAGTGTAAGAGTCAGTGAGCGTGTTTTTGCCAGAAAGGACAAAATACACTGCGTCGATTTTCGCACTCTGGTTCAAGTATCGTTTGTTTGGCAGCTTGTCACAATTATTTGATTATACAGTGCTTGCAAAGAATTCCCATTCCGCCGCAGCTCTCGTCCCCAAACTCTTGTTTGGGGACGCCCTTGCTCGAGAAGCTCTGCTTCTAGGAGTCCGGGATGCCTCTCGAAGCAAAGCTTCTCTCCCCTTTGCGTTCCAAAATAAAATTTTGGAACGAGGGGGAGAAAAAGGGGGACGGTTTCTGAAGCGTCCAACGAAAAAATTAGGGGGATTTTAGGAGGCGTCCTGAAAACCCAAGCCAAGGTGCTGTCGGCCAGACATCCCTCTGATTTTCGCTCTGGATGAGCGAAAATCTGTCTCCTTTCAAAGGGAGAATTGGCTGTGTAAAAAGATCAGGCGTCTGCCTGAGGCAATCGAGACGATTGCGTTACGTACACCAGAGCGTTTCCTAAAAGCTCTGTGCAGGCTTGGCGTGCCTTCACATGAGAGAAATGCTCTCGCAATCGAGACGATTGCGTTACGTACAACGGAGCGTTTCCTAAGAGGAACGATTCCGGTAAAATCGGAGAGAGCTTGTGTCCAATGTAGTGGCGAAGGTGGTTCGAAACGGTCGTGTGGAGAGCGTGCATCGTGGGCACGTAGCGGTGGTAGATGCTCACGGGAATCTATTGGCTTCTGCGGGCGACCCGACGTGCCGCACTTATATGCGTTCGGCTGCAAAACCGTTTCAATTCATGCCGCTGCTGGTCGATGGGTTGGATCGGGTTTACCACTTCACCTCAAAAGAATTGGCGATCATGATCTCTTCCCACAATGGTGAACCGTTGCATGTGCAAGCGGTGGCAAGCATTCTCAAAAAGGCCGATTTAAGTCCGAACCATTTGAGGTGTGGCTTTCATCTTCCCCTGCACAAAGCGAGCGCCGACGATTTCCTTAAGCAGGAGACCGCACCCTCGCCTCTGTTTAACAATTGTTCGGGAAAACACGCCGGCATGCTTGTGATGTCCCGGCACCATGGTTGGCCTCTGGAGTCCTACCTGGATCCCGCGCATCCGGTCCAGGTGCGCATCAAAGAAACCATCGCGCGGTTTTCTGTCCTGGACGAACAGGACATTGAGGTCGGCGTAGACGGTTGCAGCGCGCCGGTGTTCTATTTGCCGGTCTCGAACATGGCCAGGATGTTCGCGAACCTGTCGGCGGGCCAGGAGGAAGCAACGGCGCGGGTCTTCGATTTGATGGCGGGCCATCCTGAGATGATCGCAGGCACCGGGCGCTTCGATACCGACTTGATGCGAGTCACCAAAGGACGCATGGTGAGCAAGGTTGGCGCTGAAGGCATTCGATGTGTGGGCATGCGCGGAAAGCCGCCCCTCGGCATTGCGCTGAAAGTGGAGGATGGCA
>JBHHYI010000270.1:0-5299 GCA_046757525.1 bacterium
TGATGCTATTGTTATGCTTTTTTATTGATTAATTTCTGCAACTCCTCCATTTTTAGCCATGGCCGTCGCCTATGAAGCATTCTGTGGCAATTTGAACACACCAAAGCAACATCTTTAACCTTGGTTTTAACTTCTCCTTTAAGCTCACTGATCGGTAAAGTATGATAGCCTTCAATAAAATCTGATCCTATATCGCCGTACTTGGCTTGAAAATCGAATCCACAGACCTGACAATACAATTTGCCATTCTTTTGTTTAAATGCTTCTTTTGCTGACCTTATTACAGCTTGATTTCGTTCTCTTAATCTATGTTTTCTTTCGATTTCTTTGCCTTCTGGGAACTCGCTGTCAAATCCGTAATCTTCATCAGCAACATATTCTTGAGCCATTGAGAAAAGCGCAGTAAATACGTCCTTTTCAATTTCTGTTGGCTTTACGATCCGATAGTTCTTTGTATCAAATACTCGCTTAGGGATTACAATGGGCTGTAAAGTCCTAATGGCGTTATCGGGAGATACCCGCCACTTTAAATACTGAGCTTCATCTCCCAATTTGTTGATGAATTTGTCATCCTTAAGTTTTCGATATTCGTCCCCAAGGCTGGAGCCCAACTGATGAAGGTCATGCATTTTTTGATACAAAATATCGGTTTTAATTGGAGGATTGGGGACAAACTCCGAATTCAAATAAAAGCCTATTAAATACCACCGCTTATTAGTGTATGTTGCGAAGGCAATGTTAAATTTTTCATTTCGTTTATTTTCCGTCGGATTGTAATAACAATACCCATAAATATGACCGTCAATTAGTAGATTTTTATTAAAGTTCCAGTCTTCATGTCCAAAACCATTGTCCTGAACATATTCACCCTCTCCAGATGGCCCAAGCCTCCCGGGTGATGGCCTTGTCCATTGAAAATGATTTTGAATTATCCTTTGGAATAAATATATCATCGTGCCTCCATTTTATGAGCATAACCAAAGCGGGCTGCGGACGTCACCCCTCAGTGGTTTGCCTGGAAGGCGCAAGCAGGGCTTGCGCAGGCCAAATGGCCTCAGCTTTCGAAGGACTCGAATACCGGCTACCGGTTCGCTACTACTTAAACTGGAGACGCTGTCAATCTTGGAAAAGTAAATTTTCTCTAAGTTATTTTTGTTGACTATATTTTAACAGTTGTACGCTTTTTACTATATTCTTTTGATCTACTAACTGGTCTGTAACAAACTTATGTAATATACTTGAAATCAATGTCTGATATGGAATTCCTTCCTCCTCTGCTCTTCGTTTTAATTGATCTAAATCATGACTGTTAACACGAAGATTTATACTTTTTTTCTCTTTTGCCTTCTTAATTACATTGTCTATTCTTTTTCGTTTCTTATCAGAGACACTTTTATATTCCGAAATATTATTTTCAATTTCTTGCTCAAATTTATCTAACTTCATTTTTTACCTCTATACTTTTTGTGTAATTTCCTACTTGGAAATGCTGTTTTAAGTATAATATTTTCATTTTCATCAATTACAAAAGGTACCGCGTGAATATAATCGTTTATCTCTATTACAAATATCATTTGATCATGTTTTTTGGGATGGTTTAATATATCAATAAAATCTCCTTCTAAAATAATTCTCGAGATTTGCTCAAAAGATACATTTCTTTCTAACTTTAATTTTACGTTTTTGTTCTCATCCCAAATAATCATTGACTAAATATAATGCTATTGTCTACACAATGTCAAGTGCTTTTTAACAAAAGGATGGTGAACATTCAATTGGAAAACGCTTTTTGGGGCACATCAAGCCCTTTCTCGCTTAAGCTTGTCAGAATACTGGGCAATGAATCAAGGGGGGCATTTTCGTCCATTTTGGTGAGAAGATTGAATTTAGGCCACAAAACTCCAGCAAATTGGTTTTGTGCTTTAGCGTTCAATTTCTAGATCTGGGTTGCGACTTGTTCGTTATCCCAAGTGCCACGCAGAAATGAATCTACTTTTTGCCAAAACTCAGGGTGCAAATGACAATCAGAGTGTCCTTTATCCTCCATTCTCCACAGAACAATTCTTCCGGGATTGCCGGCTTCCTCTAATTTTTCCGCTTGCGCAACCGGGACAACGGCGTCCTGGTCGCCGTGGACGAGAAGGATTTTTGCTCGCGTTTTCGGAATGTTGTTCACCGGAGCAATCTGCTCAAACGTGGCCCCGATTTTGAATTGAATATATTTGAACATCAGCCAGACCAGCGGGAAGTAGGGGAGGTGTCTTCGTCCAAACTCGAGCCGCATCACGTCGGCCGGGTGCGCAAAGGCACCAACCGTGACCACGCTGTTAAGACGACGGTCGTGGGCAGCGGCGTAAATAGCCGCGGCCCCACCCACGGAAAGTCCGAGGACACCGATTCTGCTGGCATCCACGTTTTCTTGCTTTTCCACAAAATCGAGTGCCGCACGAATATCTTCCGCGAATTTCAGGAGGGAAGAGAATCTGTCTGAGTCGCTGCTGCCATGATTGCGGGCATCGAACGCCAGCAGATTGTATCCCTTGGGATGCAGGTTCTGGATGTAAGGCAGCATGCGCTCCACGTTGCGCCCCCAACCGTGGACCCGGATCAGAGTGGAGGCCGGTTCGGTGCGGTCGTTTTGAGACGGAATCCACCAGCCGTACAATTGGCAAGCATTTTTCGTGGGGAAGTGAATTTCCCGAAACGCAATATTCCATACTGCCGGCGTGGTTTGATGGGGTTGCTTCTGATTCTGGTAGAGTTTTGTCAGTCCATGGTCAACGAGCAACGCGCCGATGACCAGGGCCGTGACAATCGCAAGCCATGTCATTCTGTCCTTTCGGTTGTAACGCAAGAAAATAAGTAAATTAAAGGAAAAATGCAAAAGGCGAGCCTCCTTTTTTGCTGTTTTGCATTCAATTCTAAAACATTAACCATTCTTGCGGAAAGGAGAAAGAATCCAATGACCAAAGAAGCGCTTGTTCGTGGGCGCATGGTGCGCGACGAGAGCGGACATTCCGAGGAAACCGAACGCATTCTACGCGACTGGCCGCTGTCGGATCGCTCGACCAAATGCGTCGACCCATTCGACGAAATTCGTCGAAATTCATTACCTGCCTATGGTTGCAAGCTCACATGGTATTCTTGTAAGAAAGTGAATAAATAGCACTTAGGTGCCTCCTGTGTGGCTTTTTCGTTTCTGGCACGCCTGTTGCTAAAACAGGGTGCGAGTACTCACACCAAAGAAGTCATTAAGCAAGGAGATAATCATCATGAAAACGATCAAAACGCTGGGGGTCATGGCAGTTGCATTGGCTGCGCTAGGCCTGTTCCTCGGCAGCAGCTTGACAGCCCAGGACAATCCCGCCAAAACGCGAACTCGGCAGACAGTGCAGGATAGAGGTCAGGCTCAGAATCAGTTGAATGACAGCCGCCTGCCAATGGGACGCTGGATGCCCTTCATCGACGAAGACGGCAACGGCATTTGCGACCGTTTCGAACAGGGTCAGACCATGCGACCGCTTGCCGGCCACGCAATGGCCCACGGCCGTTATTTTATCGACGAAAACGGCGACGGGATGTGTGGTTACTGCGGCATGGGCAGCATGCACAGCGGTCGTGGACCTGGCAGAAATCGGCACGGGCACGGTTCCATGAATCGTGGCTGGAGATAATTGTGAAAAAGACCCTGACCTTCTCTACGAAGGTTGGGGTCTCAGATTCATGAACGGGTGGAAGCTGTCTTTTTGAAATAAGCGGCTCTACCCTTGCACTTAGCCAAAGAGGAGGATTCAAATGCAGAAGTTTTGGACAAAGATTTTGCTGTTAGCTGTTTTGCTGATGACCTCTGTGGTTTTCGCACAAAGCCCGCATCACGATGGTGGCATGCACCACCTGTGGCCGGATTCGCTAACCACCACGGAAGTAACCGGTACTGTGACCATCGATTCAACCTTTTTTCATCTGGTGTATTTTCTTGACGAAGATGGCGACGGCAATGCCGACTATCGCCTCTCATTTGGCCCCTGGTGGTACGAGCCCGAAAGCGGCGCCACCAGACCGAGCACCGGCCAAACCGTCACCATCGTCGGGGTCATTCAGGACCAGGGGACGCCACCGAACTTGATCGTATTTGAGATTAACGGATTGACCTGGCGCCAGGCGGTTGCCTACGGCATGCATGGCTGGAATGGAGACCCCTTCTGGAACGACTTGAGCGATACGCTGACCATAACCGGCCGGGTGATGGTCGATACCACCTACTTTTACGATTATTATTTCCTGGACACAAACACCGATTCCATCCCGGAGTACAAATTGGGCTTTGGTCCGCCGTGGTATGAACCGGAAAGCGGGGCAACCCGTCCCGAGGACGGCGAGACCGTCACGATCTTTGGAGCAGTTCAAGAGATGCCAGGCGTGGACATGCTGTCGGTTTATGCCATCAACAGTCTGCAATGGCGGCCGTTTGGCCAACCTGCTCCCTGGGCCGGCATCTGGATGCACAGAGGGCACTCGGACACGGTCTTCGTCTACTGCGTGACAGACAGCGCAAATTGGGTTGGTTTCCCGCCGGGGCACATGGGCGGCGGCATGGGGGGCATGATGTGGCCGGAGTCCTCCTTCGTGCAATTCTGGGAAATTCATCCCGACAGTTTGCCCGGCAACCATGATGACGAAAATTTCAGGGGATTCTATCTAAATGTCCACGATCCCTCTGGCGCGGACATGATGGACGGACGGTTCGGCGGACCGCATGGCATGATGCACTTCCAAAAAGAACATGAATTCAGATTTCATTACGATGATGAAGACCTGCTTGCCAATGGCCTTTCCGAGGCTGGAATCATGATAAAATATTGGGATGACGATGCCCAACAATGGAGGGCCATTTCCGAGACAACAGTGGATCTGCAGGCAAACATCGTGACCTTCAGCACGGGAGACCTAAGCAATTATTACGCGCTGGCCGCACCCACTGCCATCACCGGGATTGGTGATGCCTCGGACGGGGCCATTCCTTCTGAGTTTGTTCTGCGCCAAAACTATCCGAATCCGTTCAATCCGTCGACGACAATTCACTTCGAATTGCCCAGGCAGGCAGACGTTCAGCTTGTGGTGTACAATCTGATCGGTCAACAAATTGCGGTTTTGGTGAACGAAGAAAGAGCAGCCGGTGTGTACACGGTGCAATGGCACGGCCAGGATGATGCCGGGCGAGCCGTTTCAAGCGGCATCTACCTGGTGGCACTCAAGACGGGTAGCCAGCTCAAGATTCGACGTATGACGTTGCTGAAAT
>JBHHYI010000271.1:0-5285 GCA_046757525.1 bacterium
TCAGGGATTTGCGCGAGGGTAAGGAGGTTCCCATTGTTGCGCTGACGGCGCACCAGGGGAAGCGGGAGGTGCAGAAGTGTTTAGAGGCAGGCTGCACACACTATCTTAGCAAGCCTGTAAGGAAACAGGGGGTTCTGGAAGTTGTTCATCGATATCTAAGCAAGCCGGACAGTTCGATTGAAGTTGGCACAGGTAGGAAGTGGCAGCAAACGAAAAAGCCCGCAAAGCGAAAATAGGACGACGGGAAAATCACTGTGCAAACTCCACAGGCCCAACCGCTGTTGGGTCGAAACGTATCGAAGGGCGACGCCCGTCACCCCTCGATACGGTCACTTGAACAACAGTGACCTACTCGGGATGACTCTCACAAAGCTTGCAGGAAACGCTCTGTACTCCGGTCGCTGCGAATCCGGCGAAGACAGGCAATATTGGCCGTCTGTTTCAGATCAAACGCCCCCTTGTTTTTCGGCAGCCTGTTGGTTAGAAAACAAAAGAAAGCCACCGGCCTCTTGGGATTCTCCAAACGACAGGTGGCTTGTATCGACCAATTCTAAGTCTATTGAAAATTATGGTGGTGACAGACCGAAGGCCTCATAGTTGTATCGCGTGTAATCACTCCATTTGTCTGGCACTTCATCTTCAGGGAAGATGGCTTCCACCGGACATTCAGGCTCGCAAGCGCCGCAGTCGATGCATTCTTCTGGGTGGATGTAGAGCATCTTCTTGTACGCTTCGTCGCCTTCGGAGAGTTGCGTGTCTTCCAACTCGTAGATGCAGTCCACCGGACACACATCCACGCAAGCGCGGTCCATCACGTCCACACAAGGTTCGGCGATAATGTAGGTCATGGGTTCACCTCCTTTCTGTTAGAATTTTGAAGCCTGACTAATTTTTTACCATCTTTAAACAGGTTTGCACAACCTCATGAACGACCTCGTCATAATTGACCCGGATTCGACCGCTTTTGAGGTAAAATATGGTCTGCATAATGGTGCCAATTACCATGGAGCTGGCCAGGCCAGGGTCCAACTTTCTGAACACTTTCTGCTTTTGACCCAGTCGAAGAATCTTCGTCAACATCTGTTTGGGTTTCATGCTTTCACGAGATTGCTTCTTGAGCTCTGTCTGGTGGGCAGCGATGATGAATCCGTAACGTCTCTGTTCGCGCCGGGAAAACTCAAAAAAACCTTCCACGAAGGCCTGAAGCATCTCTTCAGTGGTTTTCGTATTCTTGAGGTAACCTTTGAGAAAATTCCAGAAGAAATCCAGGTTTTCTTCAAATATGATTTCCGCCAGTTCGTCCTTGCTTTCGAAATGGCGGTAAATGGTGCCTTCAGAAATGCCGGCGCGTAAGGCGATGTCGCGCGTGGTGGTCGCTTTGATGCCTTTGCGCATGAACAGGGCCAAAGCCGCGTCAATTAGCTCTGATTTTTTGGTAAGAGGACGGGCCATATTAATAATAAGTGAGTAATTACTTACACTGAAGTATAGCAAATAAATGTCTCAAAGTCAAGAAATTTTTGGAAGGGTAGCCAACTTTTTGGCAATTCGTCCTTGACAATTTTGCCACAATTTGATAACTTAATAATGATCGCTAACAAAAACAAATTCTGGTGAAGTAAGCGTTGTTTGCTGTCGAATTTTAAGAATGGATTCGCAAAAGGATGGACAAAAAGTCTAAACAAAAGAATTTTCTCTGGTCTGTGTTTGCTCTGCTGGTCATCTCGTTTTTTGTGGCCTACGCCATCCAGCATCCAGATAAACGGTTCGAGTCGCTGTTCATTGTCTTAGGCAGCACCGTGGTTTTTTGGCGCAGTATTACGGCGTTGAAGCAAACGAACGAAATAGAACAAATACAATCGATTAAAAGCATGCCCGATGAGCTGACGCTGAATGAGGTGTTAGCGCAAGAATTAGCAGTGGTGTACAAACACAGCACGCGCTGTCCGGTGTCGATGAGCGCTTTCCGGCAAATCAAGCGTTTTGCCGAGATGAATCCGGAAGTCAGCGTTTACCTCGTCAACGTCATCGAGCAGCGGCACTTGTCCAATCTGATAGCCGAACGCCTTGGGATCCGGCACCAGTCGCCGCAGGTTATCGTGCTCAACCACGGCCGGCCGGTTTGGCAGGCTTCCCACGAGGGGGTGCAGGCTACCGCCCTTGCAAAGCATCTGAGGTGAGTTGGCTGTACGGTTTATTCTTATTCCGCAACTTCCAGGCTTTCAAGGGAATTCAACTCGCCTTTGCTCCTGGCGCTTTTGAGAACCTTCCTGGCCCAAATCTTCAAATTGTCCAGACCCACGTATATCGTCGGTAAGATTATTAAGGTTACGATGGTGGAAAAGAGCAGCCCGCCCATGATGGCGCGCGCCATGGGAAAATAGGGCGGTCCATCGCCTCCGATCAGGGTCTTGCCTACAGACAGGGGAATGAGACCGAGCACTGTGGTGCCTGTGGTCATCAGGATTGGGCGAATGCGGTTTAACGCGGCTTGCAAGATAGCTTCCTGCCTGACCAGCCCTTCGCTTCGCAGTTGGTTGATGTGATCGATGAGCACGATGCCATTGTTGACCACGATGCCGATGAGGATGAAGACACCGATCCAGGCCATCAAGGAAAACGTCGTGCCGGTGAGCCAGAAAAACCAGAAGGTACCGATGATTGCGAAAATGATGGAAGTCCAGATGGCTGCCGGATAGATGAGCGACTCAAACAATGCCGCCATGACAAAATAGATCAGAATCAAAGAAAGCAGCATGTTGGTCATCATGATTTTCTGCGTGTCGTCTTCACGTTCGAATCGGCGGCCAAAGCCCCAGGAATAGCCGGCAGGCATTTGGTAACCTGCTAAGTGCTTCTCGATTCTTTTGGTAGCCTCGCGAACGCTGATGCCGTCCAGCGCAGCGGTGACGCTCATGGTGGTTTGCCGATTCTCGCGGTGGATTCTCTGGGGCCCGCGTCGCCATTGGAAGTCGGCCAGCGTGGCCAATTCAACGGCCTGGCCAGAATCATCGAACAGAGAGATTCTTTTTAATTGGTCCAGATTCGTGCGATCGCTGTCTTGCAGGCGCAGCTTCATTTCGATTTCACCGTTGGGGGTCTTGAAGCGCCTGAGGCTCTGGCCGCGCATGGCCACCGCAACGATTTGTGCCACATCCTGGGCGGAAAAGGCGTGCTTTTGCGCCATCTCCTGGTTCACTTTGATGTGCACTTCCCGTTCGCCAGATTCGACCGGGGTACGCACGTCGCTCAGTCCAGGAATATTCGACAGACGCCACGCCACATCTTTGCTTAAATCCGCCAACCATTCGCTGGAATCCCCCCACAATTGCACGCTCACGGTTTCGTCACCGCCAGAGGAGGAACGCCTTTCAAAAGAGGGCTGTCCAATGGCAATCTTGGGCAAGCCTTTCTCAATCTCCTTGCGCAGTTCGGCCTCGGATTTGGTGGCCTTTTTTTGATCCACAAGAATCAGGGTGGACATGGCGTAATTGGTCTGGTAGTACGAATAGACAGATTCGATCTCAAATTTATCCTGGTTGGCGTAGAGGTATTCTTCCATTTTGTCGACCGCTGCTTCAACGCGCTCCACGCTGTAGCTGCCATTGATGCGGTAGCGCAAATAAATGCGCCGGTCATCCCGGTCGGGAAACATGTCGATCTTCACCTTCATAATCGGCAGCGCCGTACTGGCAAGGATGGCAAAAATAATCAGCGTCGCATACCCCGGATGGCACAGGATCCAGTCGAGCATGCGGCCGTAGTATTTGAACGAACGGTCTAAAAGGAATTTTTTCTCGGCCCTGGCGCGAAATTTAATTCTGGATGTCAGCAGAGGAATCAAGGTTTGGGCAATGAGCAAAGAGGCGGCTAAAGCGATTACGATGGTCAGAGAAACGTGTTTCAAGTAAGTGGCGATTTCCCCTTCAGGCGCCATGATGAAAGGCAGAAAGACAATAGCTGTGGTGGAGGTTGCCGCCGCCACAGCCAGGCCGACCTCTTTGATTCCGATTATCGTTGCGCGTTCCGACTTCTCGCCCATTTGCTGATGCCGAAAAATGCTTTCGGTGATGACCACCGCGTTGTCGACCAGCATGCCGACCGAAAGCATCAACCCCATCATCGTGAGAATGTTGAGCGACATGCCGATGAAATACATGAAGCCCAGGGTGATGATCAAAGAAAAGGGGATGGCCAGCGCCACGATGAGCGTGGTGCTGAGGCGCCTCAAAAAGAAGTAAAGCACCAGAACAGCAAAAAAAGCCCCCCAGAGTCCGGATTTCAGCAGCTCGTCGATAGAGGAAACGATCCCTTCCGCAGCGTTATCCATGAAGTAGATTTTGATTCCGTGCATCTCGGAGTTCTGTTCGATTTCGTCGATGGCGGCAATCACCCGCTTGCCGATCTCAACCGTGTTGGCTCCGGATTCTTTGAAGATCTCCAAACCGATGGCGTAATTGCGGTCCAGGTGGCGACCGTAATCCTTGTGCGGGTGCTGATAGCGGACATGGGCGATGTCTTTGAGACGAAGGCCTTGTTCGTTTATGGCCAGATTCTCGATCTCTGCCACGCTTTGAAACTCCACCATGGGTCGCACATTGTAGCGCTTCTGGCCGTCGGTGATCCTACCGGCGGTTAGCTCCAGATTAGCGTTGCGCAGGGTCTGCTGCAGTCGGCCCAGGTCGACTCGGTGCGCCAAAACCCGATCCGACATGAGCTCTATGCTGATCTCCTTTTTTTCAACCCCGTACATTTGCACCTTTGAAATGCCCTTGATCCGTTCGATGGGGCGCTTGAGATTGCGGTCTAAGAGATCGTAGCTGTCTGAAAGATCCCGGTCAGAGGAAATGCGAAGATTCATCAGCGCGATGTCCGATGCGGAGAACTTGTAAATGAAATAACGCTCAAAGTCGGACGGCAATTGACTCCGGATGCTTTCAATCTTTTCTTCTACTTCTAAGGATTTCATCGAAAGGTCTTGTCCCCAATCGAATTCCAGGCGGATCTCAGCCCCGTTTTCGTCCGAATCGCTGATCAGCCGTTTGACCCCGCTCATGGTGCCTAAGACTTCCTCCACCGGAATGGTGATGAGCTCTTCTACTTCCTTGGGTGTGGAGTTAGGGTACGGAAATCGAATGAACATCCCGGGGAAATCCATGTCAGGCAAGAACTCCAGGGGCAGCAAGTTAGCCGTAATGCTTCCAATCAAAAACAGCGAAAGAAAGACCATGATTGTGGTCACGGGCCGGCGCAGGGCCGTTCTTGAAATATTCATATTTTTCTCA
>JBHHYI010000272.1:0-5093 GCA_046757525.1 bacterium
ACTCTGGCTTCCGTTCTCTTTTGCGCCTCTGTCAGTTCTTCGATTTTGACTGCAAGCGATTCTACTTTGGCTTCCGTTCTTTTTTGGGCCTCAGCTAAATCCTTGACCACGGCTTTCAGCTCATTGAATTCCGTCTTGGTAACCGTGTTCTGCAGATCTTCGTAGATCATGCCAAAGATCTCAGCGAACTTTTTGGCAGCAGCCGGCTCCACGGTTTCTTTTAAGTCTTCGTAAATTTTGAGCGTGTTGATCATCTGACCTGTGAATTCTCATCAGTAGCATGATACTTTGCAGGCAAGTCGAACAGATACTTCAAAATTTAATGATAACTTTGCTCGAATCCAAGGATTTTTTGCACGCTAACTGTTATTCTCCCAGGAGAAGCGCTTCTGCTTCAACCAATCGTAATAGGTCAGCCGAACCATGTTAGCTTCAAGCTCCATCAAACAAAAACCGTGATTGGCCAGGTCGGCCCGCAGGCCGGTGCTCTCCGGAAATTTGTGGCTCAACTCGACCCACAATGTTGGCGGAACCGTTTTATTTTTCTTCAAAAGGTCCTTTTGTTTCAAATCGTTTAGTTCAACATCGACCTTGTAAATGGGGTGTCCTCCGTGACCGACGCAACTGCCGATAAACGGGGTCGTCAGTGACTTGTCAAACAATGCACAGTAGTGGGTGTTCCCCCAGAACCAATAGTCGATGAGACCGGCCCGGACAAATTCTTGCAGGTCGGAATAGAGGGGCGCAAATTCTTCTTTACCTAATTCGTAAGGCTCGTTGGGACTGAGCAAGATGTTGATTCGTTTTGGCTGCGCGTTTTTGCCCATGTGCAAGCGTTCGCCCAACCACTGATTCAGTTCTGTGATTCTGTGGCGACCGTCCTCGTGGTACGCCGTGTCGATGCCGATGATCTGAAATTTTTCGTTCCAGATGCAGAAGTAGCTGGCTTCCTGCGCTTGTTCTACCCAGCCCTCTTTTTTGTTGCGTTTGTAGTTGAGGTAACTGAAATAGGGGAATGCGCCTGAAAACATTTCGTGGTTGGAGTTCATGGTGAACACGCGCGATTTTTGGAGTACCGGCTCCAGGGGCTGTTCGAAATGGTAGCGGAATTCGGCGTTTCTGCCGGCATAATAGACATCCCCGAGGTGGAAGGCGTAGTCCGGTTCAAAGGCCGCAATGTTTCTCGCAATGTAGCGAGAGTGGTAGAGTCCGGTGCCGAAATCCGCGAACAGGGCGACCGTGATTTTTCGGTCCGGGGCTAAAGGTTCACCGTGTGCGTCCTTCATTCTGTAGGTGAAGTTGCTCTTGAACTCGCTGTGCATGGGGAAGCGCGCTTTCAGGTGCTTGGGGTTCAACTTGTCGCGCGCAATGAAATAGATTGAGTTAAACACCCAGCCCAAAGCATCGCCCATGGGTTCAAACTTGTGGTTGTTCGGCTCGATGGGAATGTCTGGATACAGCATCAGCTCCGGCGGGAAGGTGGCAACCCGACCTTCGATGTCTCGTGTGCGTCTGCCCTCCAGGTCGATTCTTTCTTTCTCCCGTTTAGCGCGCAGATCTGCCACAAATTTTGCCGGGGCAGCAAAAGCCTGTCTGGCTTCTTCAAGGCTATCGCGAATGATGTCATCGGTTAGCGGGTAGCTGAAATTGTTTTTGATGAGAGCCAGGGTCTCCTCGGGCTGGTCTTGCAAAAGGGTCTCGATTTGCCTTAACCCTTGACGGTCCAAAGGCGGTAGCTCGGGCACTTGTTCCGCTTCGGGCAGTGGGTCCCCCAAATCCCGGCTTCTCCTTTTCGGTTGAACGAGTTGGCCGGTGTAGCCCAGTTCCTGGTACAGGGCCCTGAGGTCTTCATTCATTTTCACACCTCCCGTAGTTTTGCGTGATTGACCAAAACCTCTGTTTGGGTTGTCATTGCGCCGTCAACAAGACGCTGACCTTTTGCCAAAAGGTTAGTGTCAAACCAAAAGCTCACCTTCTTGAAGAAGGTCGGCTTTTCTTAAACGCTTTCTAAGAATTCTCTGATATGCCTGGAAATCTCCGGGGTGCGCAAATAGCCGTACGATTTGTGCGGGTTCCCCTTGCCATTCGGACCGGGCGCGTGGTAATCGTTGGCTACCAGATCATCGACGACGCGAATGCCGTTTCTATTTTCCCCGTAGTCGTCATGCAAATGGATGTCGAACGAGACCTTGTCATCCTTGTCGGCGTAGTTGCGCCAGCTTTTGGTGACGATTGACGGCGTGCGCACATCGGGATCGTAGTCGCGTTCCTGGATGATTTTGCCTTTAACGTGCGGCAGCCCAAGGGGTGAACCCATGGTCACAAAGTAGGGAATCTGCAAATCCGGGTCGCTCTGCCCCAGGTCCCGGAGCACATCGTAGGCGATGATCGTCCCCATAGAGTGGGCGATGAGCATGATTTCGTTGTCCTGGTCGGCGCGGATGGCGGTCTTCAACTCGTCGCGCAAAACTTTTCGGGCCAGTTCTGGCTCTCCGGCACGGTTGGCGATTTTGCGGTGATCGTCGTAATAAAAGGCCAGGTCTTTCATGACTTTGCCGAGAATCCAGTCGGCCACCCCGTCGAAATCGTGCTTAAATTTTAGGTAATCGAGGGCATCGCCAACGACATCGAACGCGCCGGCGCGAACTTTGTCCAGAAGGCTGGTTTTATATTCCTTCAACGCGCCCGCTTGCGCCTCCACGTAGGGCTGGCCGTTGTATAATTTGTCGAAGGAGAAAAGACCGTCGTCGTGTTGCGGATATTTGTAGAGTAGATTTGCCCAGTAAACCATTCTGAATTCGAAGTTGGGTGTCGGTTCGTGTCCGTTGTTTTTTTGCAGACCTTCCACGATGGATTGTCTCCACCACTGCTTCAGGGTCTCTTCTGGCGGCTTGTTCGCCAGCCCGTGAATACCGATGATTACTTTTGCCATGGTAACCTCCTTATTTAAGTGATTATTACGTGTAACATGTTGACATAGTTGAATTTCTCCTCGTTCCATCTCGTTGCCAAATTTCTATTTGGCAACGCCCTTGGGCCAGAAGCTTTGCTTCGAGTGCAAAGATAGCTCATTGTTTGGCTGCCGATTAATCCAAAGTTATGTGACCTATTTGCGATTTACGTTAGAGCTGCTAAGTTAGCCGGGTTGAATTGTACGGAACAATTCCTTGCACGCACTATTTTATCCATGTAGCAGAAGAATATACCAGCAAAAGAACATAGGGAATGGCCAATATGAATGGAAGGAATGGTTCAACACGCGTCAACTGCAAATACTTTCCTTTTTCTGCCCCTTCCCCTAAAAGTTGCCATTCTCGGTCATAACAATGGAACGGTAAGTGTTGCTCCATTTCGTGAATGACTTTGAACTTGCCGGTATTGAGTTGTCTGTAAGAGCGGATATTTACGTACCACAAAATATTGAGTCCAATCCCTAATAGAGAAACAGCCAAGAAAACAGGAGCTTGATGATTGGTCAACAGGTCTTTTTCAATAAGCACAGATAAGAGAGCAAGGATGCCAGATAAGATGCCAATGTAGAATTTGTTGGTCTGGGCGCGTCTACTGCTTATTCTGTCCGCCATCTCGACATAGAGTTTGTACTGCTCTAAAATCATTTCCTGGTCATTCATGAAGAAAGTCTCCTGATTGCGCTGTCAATAGATTCGTACCTCTGCCAACAAAGCTGGTCAGATAAGAAAGGTCTGGTATTACCGTGCCTCAAAACTTTCTGTCCTCAGCCAGTCGCCAATAGAATTGTCCCAGCAGCGTTAATTTGCACGCTTTGCTATTCATGGCGGCGTAGTACATGTGCTCTTCACCCACCGGCACCACCAGTCTGGCGGCTCGCAATTTTTGCAAATGGCTGAATATTTTTTCGTGCTCTGGATTCTTGGGTTGGGCGTCCGGTTCGTAGGAGGGATCCAGGGGATATTCTTCAGTTGGGGAAAAGAAGTAAGTCGGCAGCAAACGTAAAATCGGGAGTTCGACTTCGGGCTGGCATTTTCGTAACGTCATCAGCCGTGCCATGTTGGACTTGAACATGGGCCGCTGGTCCCAGGCGCCGAGCACCTGGTCGAGGTAGGCGTAGACGCTGCCCACGTGAATGTTGCCCAGGATATCTTTGGCGCCACCATTTAAGGCTTCGTATATTAGGGAGGTAAACACGCCGCCGCGGTCCTCTTCGGCGGCTGGTTGCGAGGCGCTGCTGGCGGTCAGAACCGACACACCCTCCCGCAATAAGGCGTACTCGTTTTTCAGTTGCGGAATTTCACCCAGGGCACCACTGTGGCAGCAATCGACAATGATGATGACTTCCTCAACTTTAGATTCATTGGCCAACGTCAGCAGGTCGGCCATGGAAACCCCGGCGTCGTAGCGCTGGTAATCCTGTGTGACCAGGTAGCCGCCGAGATTGTTCACAGTGCCGTGCCCGGCAAAGTAAAACAGAGCCACGTCTGCTTTGTGGAGCAACAACTCTTCGATCTGGGCGCGCAGTTCCACACGTGTGACTTTGTCGTGGGGGGCGGTGAGCAGTTTGCAGTCAAAATTGGGCGAACCATCTTCGTTGCTTTCGAGCACCTGGTGCATTCTTCTGGCGTCGTTTACACAGCCGCGCAGAGGGGGGAGCGGATGATTGTATTCATCTATGCCGACAATGAGCGCTCTTTTCATAAGCTTTACCTCTCATTGTAATCAGATCAGACGCCATCCGTTGCGGTTTGGCAGGTCAACTGGGTGGAAACTTGATTCGGTGGTTGAATTCGGAGTGTGAATGGCAATGTGACGAAATATAAACAATTATCTCCAAATTGTCAAGTGTGGACTTGCATTTGAAGTGAGGATGGTTTCTCGGGAGCCACGGGAATCGATTGGCCGCTCTGTGGCAACATTTGCGCAATTTGCTTGCATGTCATTACAAAATTATTCTGTTGGAGACTGAACTAAAATCATGCGTGATTGTGAAGGCGAAGCTTAACTTAGTGGCTGTGCAATAATAACTTGGTCAAACTCAACGAAAGAGGCAAAACGATTTTGAGCAAAACTATTAAAAAAATCCGCCCACAGAAATAGAAATCCCGCAGAAATAAAAC
>JBHHYI010000273.1:0-5036 GCA_046757525.1 bacterium
CTGTTCTTCGTAACGCAAACGTCTCGTTTGCGGGGCCAATTTTCCCTTTGAAGGGAGACAGATTTTCGCTCGTGCTGAGCGAAAATCAGAGGGATGTCTGGCCCTCGGCTGTCGCAAAAAGTCCCAACCGCCTTGTCATTTCGAGTCAGGCCTTTGCCTGACGAGAAATCTTGAGACCACCGAACGTTCTTGCTACCCTGTTTTTTTTTGAGACAAGAAGAACATCAGTCGCGTCATCAGATTCCTCAGCCGGCGTTCGCCGGATTCGGAATGACCATTGAGGCATTTGGGACAGCCGCGGCATTGACACAGTCAAAGCACGCCACATTTAGACCTTTAAAGCAAGAAATTTAGTTGCGAAGGCCCTTAAGCAACTGAGTTTTGCTAAACTTCAAAAACTTAAACAGGCTGAAAATGAGTTTCTGCCACAGAGCACTACGATAGCGGTGGCATGCTAACGTGCAAATGCCTGAAACCGCAAAGTTTTCTTGCACAAACTTGTCTAATGATGCTTTGAATCCGAATACGTGCCAGCGCCGTAAACAAGCGTACCACATCTCTCCAGGTAAAAATAATCCATGCGGGGCAAAAATGCAAGCTCGTTCTAAACTATTGTGAACTTCATCTATTGGCCTAATGAATGTCATCCCTGCACGGTGTAAGCCACGCTCCGTTGCGTTAAATCGTTCGCTGGCGTACAGCGTGTGTAATGTTAGCGGATACTTCAGGGCCATCGAGTTTCCTCAACCTTGCTTTAACTATTGAAAAAACAATATTGGTACGGAGATTGCCAGGCATAAGCAAGGACAACTTTTTGAGGCTTAGTTCATGGATCGCAAAATAGAAAAAAAGAAGTGGCCTCCGAAGCGCATCGCCACCTATTCTTTAGGGGGGCTCTTCTTCTTGGTCGTCATTTTCAATTTTCTCTTCGGAGACAATGCCAGCAAGTTAAATGTGCAAGCCGAGAGAATCACGATTGCAAGGGTAACCAGAGGTCCGTTTCAGGAGTTCATCCCCGTAACCGGCACCGTGATTCCGATAAAAACGATTTACCTGGATGCCGTGGAAGGTGGCCGAGTGGAGAAGATTTATGTCGAAGCAGGAACCATGGTGAAAAAAGGTCAGCCCATTTTGAAATTAGAGAACAGCGACATGCTTTTGGACATCATGTTTCGGGAGGCCGAGTTGTTTCAGCAGAGCAATAATTTGCGCAATACCCGGTTGGCCATGGAACAAAATCGGCTCAATTTGAAAAAACAACTGACCGAATACGACTATCGAACGCTCAAGGCGCAGCGGCTGTATGAACGCAACAAGAAACTGTTGGAAAAGAATCTGATTTCCCAACAGGAATTCTACGACGCTAAGGACGAATATGACTACTACGTCAAAGAAAGGGAATTGGCCATCGAGTCGTTTCGCCAGGATTCCGTTTTTCGCAAAGTACAAATTGAACAGTTGGAGGCCTCACTGCGTCGGATGCAGTCCAATCTCGAGGTGATCAAGCAGAAGCACGACAATTTGACCATTCGTGCGCCGATCTCGGGTCAGTTGACTTCGCTCAATGCCGAGTTTGAAGGGGAGATCAAGGCGCGGGGTGAGCGCCTGGGACAGATCGACGTGCTGGAGGGCTTCAAAGTGCGGGCGGGAATCGACGAGCATTATTTGCCGAGAATCAATGTCGGGCTGAGCGCCGAATTTGATTTTGCGGGCCAGACCTACAAACTCGTCGCCAACAAGGTGTACCCTGAAATCCGAGACGGCCGCTTCAACGTTGACTTGCAATTCGTGGGTCAGGAGCCCGCGGGGATTCGGCGGGGACAGACCCTGCACATTCGTCTGGCATTAGGTGATCTCTCCCAGGCCATTCTGTTGTCCCGCGGCGGATTTTACCAGAAGACCGGCGGTCAGTGGGTTTATGTGGTAGACAAGAGCGGGAATTATGCCACCAGACGGAAGATCAAGTTGGGGCGGCAGAACTCCCAGGTTTTCGAGGTGCTTGACGGATTGCAACCGGGCGAACGGGTCATCACGTCCAGCTATGACAGTTTTGGCGACATCGACAAGCTGATATTAAACAATTGATTGGGATCCTTTGATTGAAAATAAGGAGAGGTGCAATGATCAGGACAAACAACCTAAAGAAGCTCTACACCACCGAAGAAGTTGAAACCACGGCGTTAGACAATGTCAATTTGGAGATTCAAGCAGGCGAATTTGTGGCGATCATGGGGCCCTCCGGCTGCGGTAAATCTACGTTACTGAACCTGCTTGGCATGCTGGACAATCCTTCTGGCGGCGAATACTATTTTCTTGACGAGGAAGTGTCCAGGTATTCTGAACGTCAGCGGGCCAATCTCCGCAAGCAAAACATTGGCTTCGTGTTTCAAAGTTTCAATCTGATAGACGAGCTGACAGTCTTCGAAAATATTGAACTTCCCTTGTTGTACCTCGGTTATTCCTCCTCTGAACGTAAAGCTCGGGTCAATGAAGTGCTTGAACAAATGGAAATCATACACCGGAAAAATCATTTTCCGCAGCAATTGTCCGGCGGACAGCAGCAGCGTGTGGCCGTCGCCAGAGCGGTCATTGCCAAGCCCGGGCTCATCCTTGCAGATGAACCTACCGGTAACCTGGATTCCGCGCACGGAGACGAAGTGATGAATCTCCTCACCCAGCTCAACGAAAACGGCACCGCCATCGTCATGGTCACGCACTCACCGGCCTACGCCGAATACAGCCACCGCATCGTGCACCTGTTCGACGGACATATCGTGACGGAAAACATCAAAGAAGGATTTCATGTTTGAATATAAGGGCTTGTTGTCATGTTTAAAAACTATCTCAAAATTGCGCTGCGAAATCTAATCAAATTCAAGACGTTGTCACTGATTAACCTGACAGGGTTGGTTGTCGGCGTGACCGTCTGCCTACACATGCTGGTCTATGTGATTCACGAAAGCAGTTACGAGAGCTTTCACCAAAATAAGGAAAGAATCTACCGGATAGCGGTGGAGTGGGGCACGGAGACCACTAAAATTAAAATGGCAGGCTCCATGCCCGCCCTGGCTCCGGCCCTCAACGCACAGGTCCCCGAAGTGGAGAAGGCGATCCGCGTCCGTCCGGATTATGACGCTGTGATCGTCGACCGCGCCAAAGAAGAGTTTCCCGAAGATCACCTTTTTTTCAGCGATCCGGGCATATTTGACATTTTTTCGTTTCAGCTCAAACAGGGAAACAAGGACGAGGCGCTCAGCGAGCCTTTTTCTATCGTACTTAGCGAATCGAAGGCCAAGAAGTATTTCAACACCGAGAACGCACTGGGGCAGACGTTGTTCTACGGAAAGACGCCGTTAAAGGTGACGGGCGTTTTCAAAGACCTCCCGTCCAATACGCATTTGCACTGTGAGCTGCTTGTGTCCTATTCCACCCTGGAAGCCACCGGGCACAAGGTCGAGCAACCCTGGAATTCCTGGGGAGAGGATTACACCTATGTTTTGTTAAGAAAACACGCTTCGATTCAGTCACTGCATCGGCAATTGGATGCCTTGCTATTGAAAAACACCGGCGAATGGTTCGCCGCCCGCATGGCATTTGTCATTCAGCCTTTGTCTGACATCCACTGGAACGCGCAATTGCGTGGCGACATTGGGCCGAAAGGCAACCGGTTGTATGTGTACATTTTCTTGTCGGCGGCCATTCTGGTGCTCCTGATCGCTTCCTTTAATTTCATGAACCTATCGACTGCGCGTTATTTGGACCGGTTGAAGGAAGTTGGCGTGCGCAAGGTGGTTGGTGCCAACCGCTTGCACCTGATCAACCAGTTCTTGTGTGAATCGTTTCTCACTACTTCATTGGCCGTTCTGTTTGGAATAGGACTGTTTGAGGTATTCGCCTCGCACTTTTATGCCTACCTGAACACAAAAATACTGTTCGACTCTATATTTCTTAGACAGTTCGGTGGTCTTGCCCTGGGACTGTTGCTGCTTGTGACGCTTTTTGCTGGCAGCTATCCTGCCCTGCTGTTGTCCAGGTTTCAGCCCATCGAGATTCTGAAGGGGAGCTTTTCCAGCAGATCGGTAAGAGTCTCCTTCCGCACGTTTTCTGTGGTCACACAATTTGCCATCTCAATCTTTCTCGTGGTTGGCACGCTTCTCATTTATCGGCAACTAACTTTCATGAAGAATTCCGATTTAGGTTTTGATAAAGGAGGCGTGGTTCTATTGCGGTTTCCTTTGTCCAATGAAGAGGTCAAACAACGCTACGAAGCGCTTGAAAATGAATTGTTACGAATTCCGAATGTCATCAGCGCAAGCGGGGCTTACACGGTTCCCGGTGTGAGTAGCCAGATGAATATGGGGGTACAAAAACAAGGGGATTCGTCGGAGAATTCGGTCAGCCTGCAAGCTTTGCCGGTCGACTTCGAGTTCATTCAAAGCCTGGGGTTGGAGCTTGTTCAAGGGCGCAATTTCTCCCCAGAGCATTCTCTGGACCGGGAGGAGAGCGTCCTGTTGAATCAAACCGCGGTCAAGGCGCTGGGGCTGAAATCACCGGTGGGGGCGAAATTAAAGATTCCCCAAAAAGGGGAGATGCAGGAGATGACCGTGATCGGGGTGGTACGCGATTTTCCGGTTCAATCCCTGCAAAACAAGATAGCGCCCATGCTCCTGTACATCAACCCGGATATGTACATTGTCATGGCCGTGAAGTTCAGACCTGAGAACACGCAACAAACGCTGGCGGCTATTGAAGAAGTCTGGCATCGAATGATTCCAGGTGAGGAATTCCATTACCGATTCTTGCAGGATGCCTACAATGCTCTTTACGAAAATGAAGAAAGAGCCGGGCAACTTTTATTGATCTTTGCGGTTCTGGCGATCGTGATTTCCTGTCTCGGCTTGCTGGGCCTGGCCACCTTTGTTGCTTCCGGGCGGTTCAAAGAAATCGGAATCCGCAAGGTACTGGGTGCCTCGGTGGGAAACGTTGTAGTGCTGCTGTCGAAAGATTTCGTCAAGCTGGTGCTACTGGCGAATCTC
>JBHHYI010000274.1:0-5023 GCA_046757525.1 bacterium
TCCTTTTTCGCGTGCTTCTTTTTGCTTGCCTGTTTTGCTTTCTTGTCCTTATCCTTCTTACCTTTATCTCCCATATCCGCCTCACCTCCTTGTCCAAAAACTCAATTGTGAAACATAATTGCTATCACAAGGTGCCGAAAAAAGCGCTTCTCGTGGCTAGGGTTTGTCAAGGTCTCGCAGTTTATTTCTGATAGTTTGAGGGTTACGAGCACAATGGAATAGACCCCAAATAATGACCTCTCTTTTCTTTACTCTGTAGTAAATAGCGTACGGGAAACGTCTCAATAAACGACGTCGGAACTTGTCATACACTTCGGGATAAAGTAGTGGATTCCGTTGTATTTCTGTGGCAAATGCATAGAACATCCGCAAGAAATCCTCTCCAAGTCCAAGTGACTTCTCTTCGTACCACATGTAGGCTGTAATGGCATCATCTTCTACTTCGGGAAGGAAACGTAACGAATATGTCATTTCCTTCGACTAATCCTTTCTTGGAGTTCTTCAAGAGAGAGAAGGTCTCCCGGATTGGTCTCGTAGTTCTTCAGCCTTGCATCTAGTTCGTCCTTATGGACTTGGGGCACAGGGATACTTGACTCATCTGATGCAATACTGTCCCATAGGTCTTCAAGAAACAGAATTTTCTCCGATGTGCTCATCTGAGAAATTTGAGGAATGTCATTAACACCCACGCTTAATACTCCAGCTTTACCATAAAAAATAAATACAGTTATTTGACAAAGAAATCTAACCGAAAATATCGAATGATGCAATTACTTTTTCTTCAATTTGCTAAATCATTTCGTCCAAATTCTACCCCGCTGCCGGGCTCACAACCAACCCTACCAATTGCAAGACGAAGAAGCAGGCCCGGCCGACGACGATTCCTGAAATCACCGCTACTACATGGACTTACTATGATTTGCCACTGTTATTCTATGCGCAGCTCTTCTAAACTGAGCAGCTTGTGTCCTTCGAAGACCGTTAGTATTTCGACTTTATTCTCTTGAATTCGATAAACAATTCTGTATTTTTTGGCATTGATTTCTCTGAGGTTAGGATCAGAGATTTCGGGAACAATTCGCCCTATTAGGGGATTTTCAGAAACTGATTCCCCCCTTTGAATCAGGTAATTTACAAACCTCGCTGCACTTTGGGGACTGTCTTGCGAAATGAAATCTTCGATATCTGATAATCTATCCAAGGCCTCTTGCGTCCATACCACCCTCACTTAGGACCTCTTTGACGTCTTTTATCGAGTTCTTTTTTCAAATCCTTTGTCGAATAGACATTACCTGATTCAGCATCCGAAAGCCCTCGATTAACCGAATCAAGAAAATGTCTTTTGTAGACGAGTTCGTCGTATTCGGTAGGCGATAACAGAACACCGGCAGGTCTACCGTTTTGTGTAATAACTAACGGATGTCCAGTATTCTGAATATTCTTTAGCCATTTAGAAAGACTCGCTTTAAACTCACCAATGGGGACAATGTCGGTTGAGATATTGAGATGTTTCATCTTGTGCTCCATATTTAAACCACTATTCAGATCTGAATATAGGATAAAACATGGACTATTTCAATTGATTTTTCTCAGCTCTACCAAGATTATCACTGGTTTGGACAGCATCGAGCTTGCTTGATAAAGCAAGCAACAGAAAATAGGAATCTTTTTAACCACCCATTTGATTGAAGGCAATGGAGGAGCTATCTGGCTCTAATCTCTCTTTGTATGTCAACAATCTCTTCACGAGTTATGCCAATATCAATCCCTTCTATATCAAGAAGAGAGTATTGAGCAGAGATCGGCTTTAGTATAAAAGTGGAACCATCTTTTCTCTTTATCATAACTTCGCCTTCTTCTTTTGCTTTATTCAATTGAGAAAGAGAGTTAAGCAGCTTCTAAAGAGCGAACACTAAACACTTCACTTCCTTTCAAAGTTTCTATTTCAGATTCTGAAACAGTTACAACGGCTACGGTATCTCCAAGGGCACCAGTCTATAACCTGCTTCAGCAAGCCATTTTGATTTATCATTTCTTTTTCGTTGAGACAGTAGATAGTCTGTTATTTTTTCAGTAGCAATTATGGTCGTCGATGGCAGCTTCATTTACAGAGCATAGAAATCACTGATTTCATTTTCACCAAATTTACACAATCCCCATTTTAAAAACAACGTCTATTGCCTATGTTACGAAAATTCCTCGTTGAATTTTAGCCCAACAAAGCTGTCAGTGGCGCGCTTCCCAATGACCTCTGCAAAAGAACCAAGCCTGCCACGACGCCCCTGAAGCGCGTCCACTAACTCCGGCAACAGCCTTGTGGCGTCAACTTAAGGGGCGTCGAACCACCATATTGTCACCCCGAGCGGAGCGAAGCGTAGTCGAGGGGTCTGATTGGGGCACAAACCAGATTTCTCGAAATGACAGTTGGGGGGCTTAGGTGGACGCCTATCCGAAAGCATTCGGGAGACGCAAAAAACGCGTCCGCTGCTAACTCTTAAGTCGTTATACCCGTTCTGTCCACCTGAACTGTATCTTACAACAATGCTACCAAAGAATATTTAAACCGTGTTTGGTATATTTTCTTAAATCTCTGTCCTTACTGATCAGTGTAAGTCTTTGGTTTACTGCTTGCCAAACAATGAGCCTATCGAAAGGATCCTTATGTTTGAGCCTTGGGAGACTATGGAATGTAGCGGCTTCGCGGTCGGTGACTTCTAATGTCTCGATTCCGACTTCTTTGGCTTTTTGCGGCAGTTCATCGGGGGAGATACCTCTTAATTCCAGCTTTTGGATTGAATACTTTAGTGAAATCTCCCAGTAGGTGATCACACTTACATAAATATCATTTTCTGGATTTTTGATAACATCTGCGGCCTTTTTTGAGAGTTGTTCATCTTCAAACAATATCCAAAGAAAAGTATGGGTATCAAGTAGGTATTTCATGAATCCAGAAGTTCTTGTTCGGTCATTTTGAAGTCATTATTGATTCTGAAACTGGCTTTACCCTTTAGAATACCCAGGGGTCTCACTTTATCCCTTTTATACTTTTCATAAGGTAAAATAATTGCGAGCTTTTCTTTACCTTTGTTTTTACTGACGACGATTTCCTCACCGTTTTTTACCATGTCGAGAATCTCGGCGAGGTTATTCTTGAGGTGAGTGTAGGATAATACTTTCATCGTAATTTCTAAAATTTCGTTCTTGTTCTGATTGAGTTATAAATAAAGCTATTCAAATTTAATCAAAGGCATGGAATAAAGCAATCGAAAATAGTCCGACGAAACACAATCATTATTATCCAATGCGACTCCTCTCGTTCCAAAATTTTATCTTGGAACGCAACTGGTAGAGAAGCTTCGCTTCGAGAGGCGTCTCGGACCCCTCGAAGCAGAGCTTCACGAGAGCTGCGGCTTAGGTTGACGCCTATGCGAAAGCATTCGAGAGATGCAAAAGACGTGTCCGCTGCTAACCCTTAAGTCGTTAGCCTGCGTCAGCTTCTCCAACTCTCCATCTCTACCCACGAAAGCCCGTCTTTGTATAGCCCGTTTACCAACCACAATCCACTTTCGCGTATCTTGCGTTTGGGCGAATACATTCCCAACCATACAGGGGAGGGGCGGCATTCTTCGCACCACGATACCGTGGAAATAATTTTCTGCTCCCATTGCAATCGTTCTTCTTTCTCATCCACCCGAAAAACAACAAACGAAAAGTTCCGCTGGATGTATTCGGTGACCGCTTTTTCAACCGAGCGTTGTTTCTCTATGTCAAGCAGTGGTAAATAACGCTCTTTCGCCTTTCGCGTCGTCAAATCCCATTCCCACTGCCCTAAAAACGGATCGCCTTCCTTCTGCAAAATGGCTCGTCCTATGTTCTTTCGGAAGATACTTCGGTCTTTGTTCTCGTTTACAAAATGCTGTTTCAGACGAGAACGCAATTGATTTGTTCCCGTATGCGTACCCACTCTCACTATCCGGTCCGCTCCATGAGCATGTTCTCCATTCTCAAAAAGAATGTAAATGCCGTTGTAGGGTGTCGCCCGCTCATCAAATGGGAACCGATGACGCAAAAGGTCGTTGAACAGGCTATGCAAGCACTGGCAAATCTCACTCATTCTGCTGTCTTCGCTTTCAGAAACTGCAATTGTTTCCCAATGGGCAATCCTTCCAATGGAATCTCGTATGATTTCAAATGCGGAAGCAGATATTGCCGATACTTTTTCCCAGCCAAGATGACAAAATGGTCTTTCTCCAAATCGCAATATTCCCGAAGTTGGGCTACCACTCCTACCGCCCAACTCTTTCGCTCGCGCACAGACATCCTGTTTAGCGTAGCGTCATACGGCCCGATCTCTTCATCCAACTGAATCAAGCCATATTTTGCCGACAGGATAGATACTTTTTCAGGGGAAAATTGATGCGCATATTTCAAGTTCATCCGAAAAAGCGGGCTGATATACAAATCCCTGGCTTTCGACCTGTGAGAGAGTTTCTTGCTTACGCACGAGATAAGGACAATCGTAGCCATCGTTCCATCCATTGCAGGCTAACGCTCGAGTCGTCAGACGGGCCTGGTGGCCCTGCCGCCTCACGTTTCAACTCTCTTCAATCTTCAGTTGGTCGATTAAAGCCCACAACAGCTTCCAGCTTGGACGGTTCCTTTCGAGTTTCTGGCGAATATTGGGATAGGCCAACAGGTTTCTCACTCTGTACCCGTAAATGTTCTTGAAAGTTTCGGAATCAAGCAACTCATCATTTAGCATGGCCTTGCAATGCTCGAATAAGCCCATGTAGGCTTCAAGCTCAGCCCATTGCTGGGCAGAAGGGTTTTCGGGCCACTTGCCGTTTCGAAGTTTGAGGTGAACCGTCTCGTACTCACCGAACATTTTTCTGAGCTCCAGCCAGAAAGACGCCCGTTCAACGCTCGCTCTCCGCCGCATTTCGGTCAGTTCGTTCTCTCTCTGCCGACGGTACTTCCTGACCTGGTGGGCGGCAACAAAGATCGCGACGATGACGCTTGCAAC
>JBHHYI010000275.1:0-5023 GCA_046757525.1 bacterium
CCCATTTTCTCCGGTGCCCACCAGGGGGCCTGGTCGGAGTGTGCCATCTGCCACACCGATGTCAACGACCGCAAAGTTTTCACTTGTTTAGACTGCCACGAGCACCGTCAGAGTGAGATGGACGCGAAGCACGCCGGCATTCAGGGGTACAGCTACCAGAGCTCGGAATGCCTGTTCTGCCACCCGGACGGCAAGAAAGGGGATTTCGCTGACCACGACAATTTGTATTTCCCCATCTTTTCGGGTAAACATAATAACAAGTGGGACAACGATTGTGCCACCTGCCACATCGATTCCAACGATAGAAAGGTTTTCTCTTGCCTGACTTGCCATGAGCACAACCAAACAAAGATGGACGACAAGCATTTAGGCGAGGTAAACGGATACGTGTACGAGAGCAGTGCATGCTATGATTGTCATCCAGATGGGAGAGAATAAGATGAATGTTAATCTTGAGAAAAACAAACCGATGGTTGCCTGGATATTCCTGACGCTTTTTTGTAGCTCCCTTCTGGTTGCCGAGAACGTAGCAAGAAAAACCGGCGAAGTGAAATATATCTCTAAACATACTTATTACATCGACCTGGGAACCAACCAGGGCTTGAGCGTCGGGGATACGGTCAGCGTTCGGCAGCGGAACCGCACGGTTGGACTTCTGGTGGTGGATCATGTGGCCAAACTTTCTGCCTCCTGTCATTTGATTCTGGAGAAAAAGACGATTAAACGAGGCGACCGCGTTGAGATTCTTTTGCCCTTGAGTAAACACACAGCGTCCGTTGCAGGGACTGAAACGATCAAGCAAGAAAGCCCATCCTCAACTGCTCCAAAAACCAGATATCGGCGCTACACCAGGAAACGGAACAGAAACGGGCCTAACAGAATTAAAGGCCGCATGGGCATCGAGTCGCTCTGGTTTGATGACCGCAGCAATTCCAATTTGAACTACCAGCAACTGGCCTTGCGCTCAACCCTGACTGTGCAAAAGTTCATGGGCATGCCTCTGGAGCTACGACTGCGTTGGCGTTCCAGAGCGCATATTCGGGAGCGCAGCTTGAGCAGCTCGATTCCGAAAAACGAGTGGACTCACAACCTTTACGAATTGGGTTTGGTTTACGAGGACGACAACTCCCCTGTTGAATTCGGCTTCGGCCGCATCCTGTCCCACCGCGTTCGTGGTCTGGGTTATATCGATGGCGGATTGTTGTCCGTCAAGCTGCGCGGGCCCTGGCGCGTGGGTTTTGCGGGAGGAACGCAGCCCAGTTTACGCAGCTCGGGTTTTCAAACCGAGGAGCAAAAGTTCGGGGTTTTTCTCAACTTCGAGCGGGGCGAATATGAAAGCCAACGCCTTTCTTCCACGGTGGCATTCTCAGGTCGATATCACAGCGGTGCGGTAAGCCGAGAGTACATTTATTTGCAGAACAATTACTGGAAGGGGTCCCGGTTCTCGGTTTACCAGACCGTAGAATTAGACCTCAACCGAGGCTGGAAACACCGACGCGGAGCAAGTTCGATACAACTCACCAACATCTTTGTTAGCACGAGCTACCGACCCAATGCCGTTCTGTCGCTGAGCTTCTCCTACGATGCTCGCAAGAATATTCTCATCTACGAGACTCGTTCTATTCCGGATAGTCTTTTCGACGAAACCATCCGGCAAGGGCTGCACTCCACGATCAGCGTGAGTCTCTCCAGAAGCGTTCGCCTTTCCGGCAGCTTCGGCGTACGCTTTCGCAATGGGAATTTGAAAAACACCACCTCGGCTGCCTGGGCCTTGAGCGTGCGGCATCTATTCAATACCTGGGCTACTTTTAACGCGCGCCTCTCCTACTTCTCCACGCAATTAACCAGTGCCTACCGGCCAAACCTGAACTTCCGTATTCCGGTTTTGTACAATTTCTCTGTGGACCTGAGCGGAGGGAGCTACATTTACGAAACCGGCAGCCGCACGACCAAGAGCAGTTGGCTGGAGACCAAAGGGTATTACAGAATCAATCGCCGCCTGTATGCCAATCTGGGCTACCGCATGTTTTTCGATCAGAGATTGCGGTCGAGTCGCTTCTACGTGGAGACAGGCGTGACGTTTTGATGGCAACGTTCCGCCTGCTTTAGAATACACCCAGTTTCTTCAATACCAAGAAGACAAAGATCGACCATCCCACCGTTTGCGCTAAGATCCAACCAGCGGTGAAGTTTATTTGCTTGGCTTCCAAATTGTTGATGTCGGCCAGAAACACAAGCCTTGCGACCAAGACGATGCTGAACAACGTGGCCAGGGTCAGGACAATGAACAAGATTGGCATCACAATCATGACTCTCCTCTTATTTTTGAGAGATAAGATTTGCGTAAACCGTTGCAATGGTAATATCGTAAATTCTCCGGGCTTCTGCAACGGCTAATTCATCTGCTTGAGGGCGCTGCGTCCGGAGGAGCCGTCGGGTCGGATACCATACACCAGGTTGGCTAATGATTTATAATGGCTTAAATAAGCAGTCCTTCACTTGAGGTCTGCCCAATGGGTCGGAATGCGTACAATTAGAGCTTTCTTGTGGCGACTAAAACAACAAGGACAATCAATTGAAGAAGCCCAAAGCTTCTAATTGGTGTTTGTGCGAGAACTCAAAGAGGTTAACAGATCTGTAGCTCCTGTGAATCAGTCGGGCGTTTTACCGAAGAGGAGTCCCGTAAAAACAGTTGCTTATGGATTCCCGCTTCCGCAGGAATCACAACAAGGGGGAACCTCAGCGAATCACTGATTGTTTAAAACTAAGCGATACTCTGGGGGGGATCCCGATGCTGGTATGGATTTTGAGTGCACGCCCAACAAAAATCAACTAATAAACCCGAAACTACCGTGAAGGAACAGAATGTGGAGATTTAGTATTCTTGAAATAACATTAACGTTGAGTCTGGCTTTAAGTTCATTAACCACTGGCTTTGCCAGGGAGACAGCCTCCGCAGCAGCCAATTTCGATGCGGTTACCAGCAGTGGGCATAAGATCAAGCTGTCAGATTTCAAGGGAAAAGTCGTTGTGCTCGATTTTTGGGCAAGCTGGTGCAAACCTTGTCAAAAAGAGCTCCCGTTTCTCGTAGACCTTTGCAACCAGAGGAAAGGGAAGGATTTCGTAGTCATCGCCGTCAATTTAGATGAACAGGCTTCCAACATGAAAAAGTTTTTGTCCAAACTGCACGTCAAAGTTCCGTTCCCGATCATCGTGGACAGGCAGGGTTTGATTCCACCGCTATATCAGGTTAAAGCCATGCCAACGACCCTGTTAATCGACAAGCAAGGCGTGATTCGCTACCGGCATCGCGGCTTCAAAGAATCGCACAAGGCAACGTTGGCTGCAGAACTCAATAAATTGTTGCAGCAAAAGTAAGGAAGGGCAGTTATGAAATGGAAAATACTCCTCCTGGCAGTTTTCTTGTTGTCGTTGTCGAGTTGCGCAACGGTTCAGCCGTGGCAAAAAGGGGATCTCGCAGACCCTATCATGATCTTCAACGAGAATCCCATTGACGCAGGCATCCAGGAACATTACCTTGACTACCGTGAGGGTTCCGTTGGCGGCACTGGCGCGCAAAGCGGAGGCTGCGGTTGTGGTTAAGCTGTCCCCGTTCGTGCCGGTCTTGCTGGCAATTCTCTCTCTCTCAGCCTATGCGCAGGATTTGCCGGACAACGAATTGCAAGTCAATTTGAATACCTATTTTGACAGTTTCAATGTGCAGGTGGTCTATCCGTCGGTTTCCTTAACCAAACGGCTTGATGAATCCTCGAGCATCAATGTCAGGTATCTGGTGGATCTGGTAACAGCCGCTTCCATTAGAAGCCAGCTCAAAGCGGACAATGCGATCTCCAGGCCCCGGAGAGGTGGCGAACGCGAAGACGATGACCGCGAATCCGGAGTCGACGGGGTGACTTCCGCTTCAGGAAGAGGTGAAGGCGGCTACCGGCCAGACGACGTGCGCCAGGAAGTGGGATTTGGAATTACCCGCTCAATCATCCAGGGAACGCTTTCAGTGAATGCCTTGTACAGCAAGGAGTTTGACTACAGGTCCGAAACGGTGGCAGGCACATTTTCTTACCCATTTGCCAAAAAGAATACCACTTTCCAGCTCGGTTTTGTTCGCAGTTGGGATGCCAACTTCCCCAAGATTTTCGACTGGACCAAGCACAAGAACGAGTACACCTTCAGCGCTACTTTGACGCAGATTCTGAGCAAAAGATTGATTTCGCAGGCCATCTTTTCTTACGACCACGCGCACGGCTTGCTTTCAGACCCCTATGAAGTGGTTCAGATCAGGCAGGGAAATGAAGTTCAGAATCTCGAGCCGATTCATCCGGAATTACGAATCAGGAAGGCAGCGGGATGGCGGCTGAATTACAAGGCAGGCCGGCAAACCGCTTTGCATCTTGGATTCAGATATTATTGGGATGACTGGAAAATAAGATCCTTTACGACGTCAATCTCTTTAGACCAACATGTCAACGATTATTCGACCATCGGGTTTGGCGTCAGGAATTATTTGCAAGGCCGGGCCTTTTTCTTTAAGGAGCATTACGACGTTCCCGAACCACTCATGACGGTCGACAGCAAGTTAGACAGAGGATATTCCAATGAGCTGGAGTTCAAATTGAGTTTGAACGGGGGAGAGCAGTTTGAGGGCGTGCCGTTCCTTATGAACGAGAATGTCCAATTCAACATGTTGATCAATCTCTACCATCGCCACACAGCAACGCCGAACTGGTTTAGCGGGTCGAGAAATCTGTTTTCTTTGATCATGAGTTTTGGAATCCGCTACCGTTTCTAACCTGAATAATTCATGAATTTGATATCATCCCGTTTATTAAGGGTTTGATATTAGGATGGTTATTGGATTATGGTGCCTTGAACTGAGTTTTGAAAGCAAGGGATAGTGTCATTTCGAATCCCGACGTTTGGTGTCGGGGTGAGAAATCTGAGAACGCACAGTTGGTGGTACTTAAGGCATTGTTTTTAAAGGCTAAGTTCTGCCACCGCCGGATTC
>JBHHYI010000276.1:0-5020 GCA_046757525.1 bacterium
GCCGCATTGCTTTAAATGTGGGAAACGCCAAAGGCAGCCCTGTGATGCTGGAAGCATCTTGTTACATATCAGCACCGTGCAGCCAGCTAACAAGATTCCTACGGAATGACAACCGGGGGCTGCAGTAAAGGACAGCGACAGCCAAGCGTTTCCTAAAAGAGGCCAGCCTGCGCCTTAACTCTCTGAAAAGTGCAACCCCGAACCTTCGCCTCGGCATGTTGACTTACACAACGGTCAAGCTTGCAGAAATTCATTCTTGATTCGAACAATCAAAATAATCTCATTAAATCTTGACATTTTGTTTTATTTCTTTATATTAATTTTTGAGACAATCTTGTCTTCTTTTCCTGATTTTTTTGAACTGGTGGACTTTTAAGGGAAGGAGAGGGTTATGAACAACCATCACAATCAGACTTCAAAAACAAAAGAGTGGCAGCACAAGTTGCTGCTGTTTGTCTCTGGTTTTCTCTTCTTTGAGACCTTGACCGGGCTTTCCATTTATTTGCTTTCGTTTAGTGTTTCTAATCAGGCAATGGTTTTGCTGCACACCATCGTTGGCCTGGTTTTCATCCTGCCATTTGCCTGGTACCAGGTTCGCCACTGGCTAATCTACCGTCCGATGACCATGACCCACTTAAAGCTGACTGGCTATGTTTCTGTGGTGATTACAATATTAGCTGCGGTCTCGGGCCTGGTGTTGACGTATCAAGCTGTGTTTGCCACGCGGATCAGCTATGGTTGGGACCTGCTGCACATCGTTGCGACTTTTGCGCTGATTGCTTTTCTGCTGCCGCACGTGGTGTTAATCGCCGTGCGTGATTTCAAAGCGCGCAAGACCCCGACCATTCAGCCTGTGCTCAAGGCGGAAAAACAGTATGGTTTAAACACGCTTTTGCTCACGGCAACGCTGTTTGCTGTAACAGCTCTCCTGGTCTATGCCTATGAACCGGTTAAGCTGAACAACAAGCTGCCTGAGGACTACAGCTTTCTCTACGGTCCCGACAGGCCTTTTGCCCCGAGTTTGGCTACCACCAGCACCGGAGACGCTTTTGACGCCAGGTCTCTGGGCGGGTCTCAGGATTGCGGTTCTTCAGGCTGCCACGAACAGATCGTCAAAGAGTGGCAGGTGAGTGCGCACGGTTACTCTGCTAAGGATCCGGCCTTTCAAGCCGTCCAAAAGGTGATGGGTGAACAAAACGGTCCCGAGTCCACGCGCTACTGCGGCGGCTGCCACGATCCCATTTCGTTGTTCTCTGGCACCAAAAACGTTTTCAGAGACGATCTGACCAGCTTAATTGGCTACCAGGAAGGGGTCTCCTGCATTGTTTGTCATGGCATCAAAAAGACGGACATCAAAGGCAACGCGAACTACGTCATCACCCAGCCCCAACGCTACGTGTTTGAAATGCGTGGCGGGCAGCCCTCGCGCTTCTTGCGAGATTTCCTAATTCGCGCTTATCCAAGGCACCATGTGGAAAGCTTGCAGCACCGTCTTTTCAAGAGTCCGGAGTTTTGTGCGGCCTGTCACAAACAGTTCATCGACCAGGAGGTCAACAATGTTGGCTGGGTGCAACTGCAAAATCAGTACGACAACTGGCGCAAAAGCCGCTGGAATCATCCGGAAGATCCCACCAAAACCATCGAGTGCCGCGAGTGCCACATGCCCCTGGTTAAATCCACAGATCCTGCCAGTGGCGATGCGTTGGATTACAACCGAACCACAAATGACGGCAAACATCGCAGCCACCGTTTTTTGGCTGCGAACCAATTCGTACCCAAAATCATGAATCTTGCGGGGGCAGAGGAGCACCTGGCCTTGACAGAGAAGTGGCTGCAGGGAAAGATTGACATCCCGGAGATTGCGGACAAATGGCGGACCGGACCGGCCATTCCTCTTCAATTGGTGGTGCCGAAGCAAGTGGTGCCCGGTCAGGAGGTTAAGATCGAAGCCGTTATTACCAACAACAAGGCCGGGCACGATTTTCCTACGGGTCCTTTAGACATCATTCAAGCGTGGGTGGAAGTCGTGGTCAAAGATGAAAACGGCAACGAGATTTTTACATCTGGCACCAGGGATGAACGGCACTTTATCAAGCCAGGCTCTTTCATTTTCAAGGCTGAAGCCGTGGACCAGTACGGCAACCTCATCGACCGGCACAACCTCTGGGAAATGGTGGGCGTGCGCTATCGTCGCGCGTTGTTCCCGGGCTTTTCCGACAAGGCCGAATTCGCCTTCCCCTGTCCCGCAAGTGTGATGACCAGTGGCGAAGGGCGACCGTCTAACAAAGAGGAGTTTCGGTTTCGGGTGCCCGCACGCAGGGTAGGAGAGTTGCAAGTGCAGGCCAAATTGCTTTACCGCAAGATCGACCAATTCTTGCTCAATTTTCTCTTAGGTGAAGAATCCGGCATAACGGCGCCGATTACCGTGCTGTCTGAAGACGAGAAAAAAATCGAAGTAACTGGAATGGGAACCTGGTAAACAACTGTTGAACCGGTAAGATTTCATGTCTCGAAGAAAGCGACTGGTTTTTGTGACAGCAGGGCTGGGGTTGTTTTTTCTGGCAGCGTTGAGTGTGGTCCTTTGGATTCTCCTCAAGCCGGAAGCACCCTATCGACCGGGAGAGAAGATCGAAGGCCTGACGGCTGAGCTGGCACGCCACCTTCCAGCGAATTATCCCAAGATAACCTTTAGAGATGTCAGTCAGGAAGCCGGCATCGATTTCCAGCATTTTCATGGAAAGCGGTCCACGCAACTGCCCGAGGACATGGGTTCGGGCGCTGCCTGGGGGGATTACGACAACGACGGCTGGCCGGATCTGTTTGTCGTCAACGAAGCTGGTCCGCTCACCCTGACCCAGGAAGACATCCGCAAGTCGCCGGCCCATTGCGCCCTTTACCACAACAATGGGGACGGCACCTTCGGCGAAGTCAGCGAGGCGGCTGGCGTGGACTTCCGGGGGCTGGGCGTGGCCGCCGCCTGGGGCGATTACGACAACGACGGCTGGTCGGATCTGTTCGTCACCTGTTTCGGTGAAAACGTGTTTTACCGCAACAATGGCGACGGCACCTTTACCGATGAGACGGAGCAAGCGGGTCTTGGTGGTCTCAAGGGATTCTGGAGCGGCGCTTCCTGGGCCGATTTCAACCGGGATGGCTTTCTCGACCTTTATGTCTGTGGCTACGTCAAATATGAAGAACAAGAAGGTCAAAGGGTTACGCTGCAGTACGATGTGGAGGTTCCGGCGAGCATTAATCCATCGGCCTTTGCACCCCAGCGCAATTTGCTCTACCGCAACAATGGCGATGGCCACTTCAGCGAGATCGCCGTGAAGGCCGGCGTGGCTGACCCCAACGGCCGCAGCCTCTCTGCCGCCTGGTGCGATTTGGATGAAGACGGCTGGCCGGATTTGTACGTCGCCAACGACGTCTCCGAAAACGGCTTGTGGCGAAATTTGGGAAACGAACTTTTCGAAGATATCAGCCACGCCGCCTGGGTAGCCGACTACCGTGGGGCCATGGGCATCGCCGTGGGGGATTGGGATAACGACCAGGATTTGGACCTCTTCCTCACCCACTGGATCGCCCAGGAAAATGCGCTGTACAACAGCAAACGCATGCAATTTGCTGCCAACGATCATGCCGCCGCTTATGCCCTCAAGTTCATGGACGAGGCCGACCGATTTGGTTTGGGCCAGGTGGCTTTGGATTACATCGGTTGGGGCACGTCGTTTTTCGACTACGACAACGATGGGCGCCTGGACTTGTTTGTGGTCAATGGCAGTACCTTCCAACAAAAGGACAAGCCCTGGCTGCTGCAGCCGATGACTGAACAGCTTTTCTGGAACGGCGGTCCGGAACAGGGCTTCTACGACGTGTCGGCAGTAAGCGGTGACGTCTTCAAGCGCAAGTTGGTGGGCCGAGGCGCGGCTTTCGCCGACTACGACAACGACGGCGATGTGGATGTTTTCGTGGTAAACAATGGCGGCCCGGGCTTGCTCTTGAGAAACGATGGGGGAAATCAAAACCACTGGCTCAAAGTGCATCTGCAAGGTCGGAGAAGCAATCGATTAGCCATCGGCACAAAACTGCGGCTGGTGGCAGGGCCATCCATTCAGATTCGGCAGGTGGGTGCCCAGAGCTCGTACTGTTCACAAAACAGCCTGGTTCAACATTTCGGCCTGGGCACCCATTCTAAAGCCGACTCGCTGCAAGTCGTTTGGCCCGGTGGATTGAAACAGCTTTTTCTCGACGTTAGCGCCAACCAGATGCTGCAGGTGGTGGAAGGAGAGAAATGAAAAACGATCAGATATCGGCCTACGCATTTACCTTACCTCAAGCAATCCGAGACAGAACAGCTATCTGGTTCTTGTGACGACGCAGTACCTCGCCAGCAACCTGACATATCGATTTGCGCTAAGTGCTCAGAAGTTCTCCTGCTTCTAAGAAGCGTCTGCTCTTCGTAACGCAAACGTCTCGTTTGCGAGGGCATTGCTTTTAATGAAGATTCGGTTTGGTATTGGAAGTGCAATGATTGGTCATCTCACAGCATTGCACACTGCCCAATCCTCTATCGAGCCGGCTAATTTTTCAAAGAGAGCGCTCAGTACGATCTGAAAAATCCGCACCAGCTTGATTTCGACGCACGAAGTCCAAGCAGGCCGTGGAGGCGGCGGTCGCCCTGAATATAGACATCCATGGTGTCATCGACGGGATGCATCCGGTAAAACTCACGGATGGTTTTTCGAGCGGTGTGTGGGAACGCGTGTTTCAAATGCACAGCGCCGCGGAGGATCCGGCTGGCAAAGGAGTAACCCGGTTATGATTGGTAAGCTCAAAGTCCTTGAGAAAGTTGGCGAAGGCGGCATGGGCGTGGTCTACAAGGCCGAGGACACCAGGCTCGAACGCTTCGTCGCCCTCAAGTTTCTGCCGCCGCATCTGAGTCAGGATGCGGAGAACAAGAAGCGCTTCATTCAAAGAAAAGATAGAGCAGTCCAAAGAATCAACAGTAAAGTTATTTGAA
>JBHHYI010000277.1:0-5002 GCA_046757525.1 bacterium
GATCCCAACGGATTAGCCAGACTAAACCTGTTTAGGCCAGTGACTCTGAACCGAATGGCTCATTAATCGTTTGATTTTCACAAGAAACAAATCCGTTCAATCCGTAAAATCCGTGTTCCATTCATCTGCAGCTGCGCCGCGCTATGAATTCCCAGTTTGATTCCGGCTTGCCGGGTCGGGCTTTTTCAGATTTGAACTATCCTTTGGTGATCTTTTCTTGCCGCATCTCCCCTGCCCTGCCAAGTCGAGATGGTACAGTTTGGCGAGATAATTTGGCGACACTTTGAACCAATACAAGATATGCAGCAACGCCATCTTCAAATAGGTGCGCACCACACCGCCAGCGCGAAATCTACGCGCAGAGGTGACCAGCGGCGGCGAAATCATGACGATCTTGCCCAGCTTCTTTAAACGCCGAAAAAACTCCACATCTTCAAACAACGGTTGGGGCGGGAAACCGCCGGCGGCCTCATACTTCTCGCGGCGAGCAAAAATCCCGTGGTCGCCGTAGACAATTCTCGTGACACGAAATCTGAGCAAGTTCAGCCACTCGGCAAATTTCAGGATCAGGTGTGAGTCGTCGAATGCGAGCTTGAAACCGCCCGCCATGATGCCGTTCATCGAAATGGTTTCGAGGGCGGCCTTGCAATGCGCGCTGGTCAGGCGGCTGTCGGCATGCAAAAACAACAAGACCTCTCCGGTCGCCACCTTAGCACCGCTGGCCAGTTGTTGGCCCCGACCACGTGGGGCTTGAATGACTTTCACACCAAAAGATTCGCAAACCGCGACAGACTTGTCTTCAGAACCCCCATCCACTACGATACATTCTATGGCATACTTAGAAGAGGCAGAACACAAATCGATGTCCTTAAGAATCGTCTGTAAAGCCCTTTCCTCATTTAGAACCGGGATGATGATGCTTAGCGTTGGTTTCATCTTAGCTGTTTACTCAGACTCCTGTTTCGATTCGATCAAAATAACAACCGTGGACAGCAAAGTCAAGCTCTAACATGGCATTTTTTACTTAAAAACGATTGACTTTTATTGCCGAAAAAAGTATTATTGAAAAATTTAGCGACAACCCACTCACAAATCAAAGTCAAACACCCATGCAGGCACTGGAAAATCTGCCGGGTTCCGACCTTACCGAAAACCAACCCGACCCCTTGCAGGCTCGTTCCCTGAGCTTCAAACGCGCTTTCTGGATTGTCACCCTTTTTATCCTGGTGAATCAAATCTTCGCTCTGACCATCAGGTTCCTTTACGGCTTTGACAAAGAGGTCTTTCCTTCGAATTATTATCTCTACTTGGACCTCGGCGGCTTGTTCTGGTACGCTGCTTTCCTGGCATTTGTTGTGCGGGACATTAAGAGTCACCAAATGTCACCGCTGCAATTGTTCAACGCCGACCTCACCGTTCTTTTCAGGTTCTTCCCCCAGGTATTGAAATATTTCAGCGGTTGTGCCGTAATTGTGTTCCTGTTGTCGTTTTTTTCTAAGGAGACAGAATTGGCCCTGGAACATCAAACCAAAACGGCAATTCTTATCTCCCTGTTCTCTACCGTAATTGTCGCACCCGTCTTCGAAGAAAACATTTTCCGCGGCTATCTTTACACGGCCATGCTGCCTACCTTTAAACGCGTAAAAGAGCGCCTGGTGGTCAATGCCATGCTGTTTGCCGCTGCTCATGTCTTCCTGGTGGCTTTCTTCCTGGGCGCCGTGATCCCCTACTACATATTCGTTTTGGGCTATTTTTTGGCCAAACTCTATGAAGACAGCCGGTCTGTGTTGCCTGGCATTTGGCTGCACGCCTTGAACAACGGCCTGGTTTTTTTCATTGACGTCTCCAAACTCAACGGATGGCTCACCTGACCAACCGCCCTGGGCGGCGCTGCCAGGCTCAAGTCGCTACGAAACCATCTTCCACGTAATAAACATAACAGTTGGCCATTTTGTCGTGCCACATCTGCTTGTTGGCGTCCCAGAAAGCGTTCAAGTACCCGATGTAACAAACCAGGCCAGAAATCCACCGGCCGATCACCTCGCGTAAGAAAGCCCGGCCGATGCCAATCGGCTCGCCGTCCTGATCCAGCACCGCGATGTTCAGAAACTTGCGCCCAAGCGATTGCCCGGTCTTGCCCATGCGAACGATGGTATTCCAGACGGCAAACACGATCCCTCCGATGACACTGACGAAAAAAATCAGCCAAAAACCGTCGCCCACGTCCTCGGCATATTGGAGGTTGGAGCTGGCCATGAATATGGGAAGATAAAACGGAACGATCAACAAACTGTCGATTACCAAAGCGGCAAAGCGCGTGAAAACATTCGCATATTCTCTTTCCATGTAACTCCTCCAAATTAGAATTGAAGTGTGTTAAAAATCATGCGAACCAACCAATGAAGTAAAAACAACGCGGCCACAAACTTGAATGTGAACACCTGCCTGAGAGTCCGGCTCAAAGAGGAGCCTCCCTCTCGGCCTACGACAACACGATTGGTCACGGCACACCAAATGAGAAAAAAGAGCACCAGACCGCCCAACGGGTGGAAATGCAGACTTTTGCCGATTTGCAGGTGCAGCAACGAACTCATGCTTCTGGTCAATCCACAAGCAGGGCAAGGTAAATTGAAGAGGAGAAAAAAAGGACAGAGCAGCACCCCGATCCCATCGGAGGGCAGGATCAACAGAACTAACAAGGCGAGAAAGGAAGGCAGCCTGTAACGAAAATTTTCCTTGAATTCTGTGCTCTGAATCGAACTAGTCGCGGTGAGACCAAATGTCAAATTCAAACTACCGGGTTTGAAGTCCAAAGTGCTATTTTTTTAATGTAAAACATTCGAAGGCATTTGTCAAGCCAAAGCATGTCGGTTGACACCCTTTTTGCTGCCAACGGCCTTTTAGGAAACGCCTTGCTGTCGCTGTCCTTTACTGCAGCCCCCGGTTGTCATTCCATAGGAATCTTGTTAGCTGGCTGCACAGTGCTGACCAGTAACAAGATGCCTCCTGCATGACAGGGCGGCCTTTGGCGTTTCCGACATTTAAAGCAATCCGGGTTGCATCGGATTGCGGGGGCTTTTAGGAAACGCTCCTTTGTACGTAACGCAATCGTCGCGATTGCGTTTCAGGCTGATGCCTGATTTCTTCATATAAAAGCACGCAGACCGTCGACAGGATCCTAAGCAACGTGCCTCCTGAGTGGAGCTGTCCCCAAAAAAACCAACTGCGCCTCGTCATTTCGATCCGGCAGTTGCCGGAAAGAAATCTTACCGCCCCCGAAAGTTCTCAATTCCCCGTTATTTGTTTTGGAAGACAACAACATTAGGGACGCCATCAGATTCCTCATCCGGCAGCCGCCGGATTCGGAATGACGGTTCTCGTCAGAGACAACTATGGCAGTCGTCCTGAGTCGTCCCGACCGCTTTTTGGTCGGGACGTGTCGCAGCCCGTCACCCCTTCGTCGGGCTCAGGACGATGCCCTCGATACAGTCACTTGAGAAACAGTGACCTACTCGGGGTGACTCGCACAGTGCTTCTGAGAAACGCCTGCTTTTCGTAACGCAATCGTCTCGGTTGCGTGCGCGTTTCTTCAAGTAAAAGCACGCAAAGCGAGCACAGTGCTCCTGGTGAGTCTGCTGCTCGATTGACAGGTTTCCTCCCGGCGGATATTTCCGTTGCTTATTTCAGAAAAAGTATTTAAATTTTTTCCCATTCAAAAATCCGAAAGAACCGTTAACGCAACCAAGGGAGGGCTCATGGCTTCCGTTTCTGATTTCCGCAATGGCATGGCCATTCGACACAATGGAGAAATCTGGTTTGTCACCGAATTCCAACACGTCAAGCCAGGCAAAGGCGCGGCCTTTATCAGGACAAAGCTGAAAAACTTCAAATCTGGCAAAGTCGTAGACAAGACCTTCCGGCTGAGTGAAAAAATAGAGGAAGTCCGATTAGAAGCCAAGGAAATGCAGTTCCTTTACCAGTCAGGTGATGTGCTCAATTTCATGGACACAGAGACTTACGAACAAATCGCCCTGCAAAAAGATCTGATGGGAGACAGCGTGAAATTCCTCAAAGAAGGGAACATGGCGAAAATACTGTTTTTAGAAGGACAGGCCGTTTCGGCTGCTTTGCCACTGTTTATCGAATTGCAGGTAACCAGCTCGCCTCCCGGTTTTAAAGGCGATACCGTCTCGAATCTGCAAAAAACGGTTACGCTGGAAACGGGTGCCGAAATTCAAGTGCCGCTCTTCATCAAAGAAGGAGAAACCGTCAAGATTGACACCAGAACCGGGAAATATATCGAAAGGGTGAATTAAGTCGGGACAAAGCTGGCGTTTTGAGTTTGCGCTTGAACACGCAGAAGTCGCTGACCCTCTCCAGAAAGGTTAGCGTTTTCTTCGGTTCTCCAATTATATAGACTGCTTTTGCCGGCAAAAACCCACAGCAAGAACGAGAACCATTTCCATATCGACCTGGATTTCTTCTCCTGGCTCGGTTTCCGGAGCTTCGGTAATCCGTTTAAAGGCCATTTCTGCCTCGTTTTCGTAAATGGTTCAATTTGAAAACAGAGGAACTCTTAGCTTCTAAAACAACCGAAAAGTGGGGAATTTAGGTTGTGGCCCGTGACACAAAGTAACCACGCAATGGTGAAATCGACGCTGAGCGTCGGAAGGGCGTTTCCACGGGGACCTGGGAACGAGATCAATGCTTCTTCTTGTGTTCGTCCATGGGCCATGCAACCAGGTAATTCTGGTATCAACAATCAAATCAAATCTGATAAAGTACTTTGCACATCTAATTTCACTGAAGCTTTCTTAATTGATAATAGCACCTATCGTAGGTGACATTATATCTTTGCAAGATTGGAACTAGCAAACTACTTTCTTCTTTCAAAGTCGCCAATAGTAAATGTTCAGTTTCAATTTCTTTACACTTGAATTCATTTGCTATTTATGACTCTGTTGATTAAGTCTCCGATTTGAGATAATTAATTAAATATAAA
>JBHHYI010000278.1:0-5000 GCA_046757525.1 bacterium
GAATTCTTTCAGGGCGTCCTCAATGTCGCTGAGAAATGGCGACGGTGCATTTTGGTACCTTTCACCAAAAAGAAAACGCGACCGGGCGTGGGTCAAAATAAGTCTTTCCCTGGCCCGTGTCATGCCCACATAAAAAAGCCTGCGTTCTTCCTCCAGATCAGTGCTCTCTCCCTTTCGGTGCAGCGGAATCAGATTTTGTTCGCAGCCCACAATAAACACGACGTGAAACTCCAGCCCCTTTGAGGCATGCAAAGTCATCAGAGCCACGCGGTCCGCGCGCGGATCGTAGTCATCGGTTTCTTTGCGCAGAACCGTGGCTTCCAAAAAATCGCCCAGGCGGTTTTCGTAGGGCACCGCCCTGCAGATCAGCTTCTTCAGAAGTTCGGAATTCTCAGCGTGCTTTTCTGTTGCTGGCTCGTCGCAGGCATGCGCTCCAATGCGTTCGATTAATTCAGACACCGAATCAGTTTCGCTCGCGCTGCGCAACTGAACTAAGAAAGGCACCATTTCCTTCAAGGTTTTCTTTTGGGCGACGTCGAGAAAGTCGAGGTCCCCCAATTGCTGCAGCACTTGCCAACATCCAACTCCGGATTTTCGAGCAATGGCTGCAAGCTTATTTAATGTGTCGGCTTTAAACGACAGTTGTTTAGAATTCAAAATGTTCTCGAGGTGGGAAATGGAATCAGGATTGTAGGCGAACCACAAAAAGGCCAGAAGGCGTCGGACTTCTTTGTGCTCGAAAAATGGCGTGTCCCCGGCGGTTTGAAATGGAATGCCGGAACGGTGGAAAGCTTCGACCAACGCTTTGCTCTGTGCCCCAAGTCGATAAAGAACAGCGAAGTCGGACAGAGAACGGCTGGTGGCCGACTCCGCCTCAGAATCCACCCGACCGGAGTCCAAAGAAAAATAACTGGTGCCCCCAACCATCTTTTCAATCTGATGCACCACATATTCGGCCTCTGCTTTGTGCGTGGGGGCCTGATAAATGTCGAGCTTGGCTTTGCTGACAATCTCCGACCAGATTTCCACATTTTTGGAGTCCCGGTTCCTGGCGATGACTTGACCGCAGGCGTCTAAAATGTTTTGTGTGGAACGGTAATTTTTGCTAAGCTGCACCGGTTTGGCGTCCAGGTAATCTTGCCGAAATTTCAGAAAATAGCGCCGGTCAGCCCCACGGAAGCCGTAAATGGCCTGGTCGGGATCGCCGATGACGCAAAGATTCGCGTCCCCGCCAGCCAACAAGCGCAGCAGTCGGTACTGCGCAGAATTGATGTCCTGGTACTCATCCACAGAAATCCAGCGAAAGCGGTTCTGGTACCGGCTGCGAATCTCTGCGTGCTCTTCAAAAAGTTTGACCGTCAACAAGATGAGGTCATCGAAGTCCAGCGTTTGATTTTCTCTGAGCAGCCGGTCATAGTCGCGAAAACGATTCGTGAATGCAGGGTCAGTGGAAAAGTGCTGGGCAAATTCAGGGGAGTCCGGCGTCAACAGTTGATTTTTTGCCGTTGAAATGTTGGCCAGACAATCGTTGAGTTGCCGTTCCTGGAGCTCCGGGCAGCTTCTTTTCAGCAGAGAACGGCGATCGGGTTCGCTGCAGATGACAAAATTTGGGCTTATGCCCAGGCTTTCCGCTTCCGACCTCAAAATCAGCGCACCAAAGGCATGGAAGGTTTTTATGGTAATCCGATCGGCAACCTGGCTGCCCAACAACTTGTTCAGCCGTGTGCTCATTTCTTCAGCGGCTTTGTTGGTAAAAGTCACAGCCAAAATGCACTCCGGCGACACGTGCTTTTCAGAGACCAAATAGGCGATACGATGCGTTAACGTGCGCGTCTTGCCGGTGCCCGGCCCGGCTAAAATGATTAAAGAGCTTTCCGTGCACTGCACCGCCTGCAACTGCTGCGGATTCAACCCCGACCGCCAGGCATTCCCGCCAGCGTCCTCCCGAGGCCCCGGCGAAGGGCGTTCTGAGACCTGGGCTTGCGACGTTGGTTGCTTAAGCGACTCCTGAGGCGCCTTGGCCACGCCATACACCTCGGCTTCCTTCTGGTCAGAAACTTTTGATGCTGCGGGCGGGGCCTGGCTTCGTTCCTTTTTGCCTTCGGCGGCGGGAAAAAATCGCAACTGCCTCTGAAACTCTTCTCGTTCGGCGGGCTCGAATAGCCTGATGACGCCGTACTCGCCGTCGTAACCGGCCTCCGTGTGCACCTCTCCGGAGCGCATGCGCCTGAGGGCTTCTGCCAGCAAGGCACTGCTGGTGTGGGCAATTTCTTCCAAAGGCAGGTCTTGCAGAATCCGCAATTCAGGACCGAGCTTGGACAGCAGCCATTCATACTGTGCCTGTACCTTCTTTGAATTCACACCGACGCCAAGCACCTCCGAGAGTACCTCCGGCAAAGGAACCAGGCTTTGGAAAGGATGCGTACGCACGGGTTTCCCTCCTTCTTCGCGGTCGGCGAGCATTTCGACCCGGTGCATGACGCCAACCACTACCGGTTTTCCACACTCTGAACAGACGCCGTCGTGCTCCAAGGTGGTTTTGGGATCCCAACACACCGCACATTTGCGGTGGCCGTCGTAGTGGTACTTGCCCTCTTCGGGGAAGAATTCAACGGTGCCCAGAAATTGCTCGGGATTCCCGGTTTGGAGCGCTTCAAATACGGCCGGGTAAGAAAGCTCGGTGTCGAAAACGTTGGCTTCTCGGGCAAGCTTTTGCGGAGAATGGGCGTCCGAGTTCGAGACCAGGGTGTAGCGATCCAGGGCCGAAAGCCGCCAGTTCATCGGCGGGTCTGACGACAAGCCCGTTTCCATGGCAAACAAGTGTGGCGTCAAATCCTCGAAGCATTCTGCCACCGAGTCGAACCCGGACTTGGAACCCAGGAGAGAAAACCAGGGGGTCCAGATGTGAGCTGGAATCAGATGAGCGGGGGAATGGGATTCTAACGCGATCTCAAACAGGTCGCGGGCATCTATGCCCAGGATGGGCCGACCGTCGGAGCGAATGTTTCCGATTTTGTCCAGCCTGGCCTGGAATCTTTCAACGGCTTCGAAGGAAGGCATGAACACCACGTTGTGAATTTTGCGCACCCGGTCATTCTTTTTGTAAATGTTGCTGATTTCACCCGCGAGCATGAATCGAACCATCCCATGACAAGCCTTGTGGACTTCTTTTTGAATGGAGCTTGCATATTCTTCTCTCAGCTTAAACAAACCCTCCTCGGCCGGTTCTAACTTTTTCTTCATTTCTTCCAGCCAGCCAGGATGAGCAATGTCCCCAGTACCCACCACCTGCACACCTTTGAGCTGGGCCCACTTGCTGAGGTATTCGAGATTGAGATTCTTGCTGGTTGCGCGGGAAAAATGGGAGTGAAGATGAATGTCGGCAACGAATTTCATGTCTAATCCTTAGTTGGGTTCAGGTCAAGGAAAGTACACTCAAGGCAAATGCTGGGAGATACCATCTCGTGCATGCCTATCCACTATTCTAGACGAGCGATTCTCAATTAACATATCAACCCTGACAGGGTTCTGAACGGCAAAACTATAGCTGTGATCGTTCAATGAAACCCTGTCAGGGTTTGCAACAGTAATTAGGAATCACGCTACTAGTTTAAGGTTTCGCAGTGCTTTGAGTAGTTTGATGTCCAGATTTGGTTCACCTCGGGCTAGCCTGACGAGAAAGTCATTGCGTTCGGAATCGGATAGCATGGGAATCAACTTCTCGAAATCGAGTGGGCTCGTTGGTCGCTTAGATTGGCTATTCACAGTGGCTCCGGCAAGCTGATCGGGTGCTATTTCAAGAAACTCAATAAAGCTCGTCAAGGACGGCGTTAGGTTCTGAAAATTATCGTGCAGAGGCGGTTCAATCGGTTTGTCATCACGCTCTGATCCCTCGCTCAATTGAGTAGCGTGGAGCCACGCGACATATAAAAAGCGAAAATCACCGCGGAGCACTTCGGCACGCAGTCCAATAAGAGAAGACAACCAGTCCTCTCCGTCGACCCATTCTGAATCTTCTTCCTCAAACCAAATGTCTAAGATTGCAGATTCATTGATGACCGTGATAGATATTATGTCTTGAACGCAATAGGGCATTAACTCCGCCGGATCAATGAGGGAAAGGGGAAAGCGGAACATCAACCGCTTTGTTCCCCAATTCGTAACATACAACATTGCATCAAAATACTTGGCCAGGACCCTTTCTGCTTCGTCCGGGAAGTCGCCATAATTGTAGACAAACATCGCTTTGGAAGAGGTAAGTCGAACTCTGCTCGAAATTTGCTGGAGCTCAATCTTGTCTGATTCACTTAAGCGGCGGTCAATAGCCTCAAACTCATAATATTGGTATTCGCTCATAATTCTGTTTCAATCCGTGCTGTTACCTTGCCGCGCTGCTCCTAAGGCGTAGTTTTGGGGGGAAAACCGTTAAAGCAATTTAACATTTCGCAAGGGAATTGTCAACAGGGAAAGTAAATGATTTGGTGAGGAAAGAAGAAGATTCGGAAGACTAAAATTGTCACAGTTCAGCACGCTTTAGTACCAGATTCGAAGGCCGATTCTGTAACCATCCAAAAGGGTGTTTTCCGATTTCAAGAGGCGGAATCCAGCCAGGATTTCAAAGTTTCCGAGAATGATCCCTGCGCTGGATTCGATGGTGTAAAGCGGGCCATTGCTCACATAAGCGGCGGCCATTTCGGTTTCAATAACCAGCGGTTTTTTAGGAAAAAGCAAGAGGTCGCCGGCGATTTCCACCCCACCGTGATAGCGACTTCTGTGGAATCCCCGGAAGCCGCCTTCTATGTTAAAGAGGACCTGGGGCGTACGATAAAGCGCGTACCCGTAGCGCAGTCCGTACAGCGTCAGCCGATCTTTGCCGACTTCATTAAATTGGTTGAGAACGTTTTCCTCGTAGTAAGAAACGTCAAATGACAATTTGCTGCGGTGGACAAATTGCGATTCCCACTTAAAAATGTAGCTTCTCAAATCCGAACCGAGATTGT
>JBHHYI010000279.1:0-4987 GCA_046757525.1 bacterium
AGCGCCGCCATCACCCAGTTTGAAAAAGACCATCTGGGCAGGGGACCCAAAGAGGCGCGCACATTTATCATTCAGGATATGGTGCTCATTCGGCTTAGGGGCGTGTTAACGCCAGCCGAAGAAAAGTTGGCTAAAGATGAAGGTGGGGCTCAACTCATCAAACAGATGCGAATGCGGCTCATTGAAAGTTCCCGGCCACTTTTGGTACAAATCATTGAGGAAAAAATTGGTGCAAAAGTTACCACTGTGCATGCAGATATAAGTACCCGTACTGGGGAAAGAGTTTTTATATTTGGATTAGACAGGAATTGGGAGAGTGAACTAAGAAAATGAATTTTACATTAAGAAAATAGGAACAATTTTAAAATATAAGCGTGATATTGAATATAATTTCTGGTGGACAAATTAAAGAGCATCCCGACTTTCCGTAACGTTTTATGAGAATATCAGGTCGGGAGGCGCGTTGAAGTGTAAACCAGCGTTAAGGAAATGATTGTTTCTTGGCGCTGGTTTTTTTATTTGTAGGCAGGCAGGATAGAAGATACTCTCCTGGAGTAGAGAAGATAAGCTAAACCGCACGCCAGCACTCAGAATCCTTTTTAAAGAGGATGAGTGCTGGCTTTTTTATTCTTGAGTTCAATCCGAGGCTTAAAGGGAGGAACCCGCAATGAGTAGATTCAAAACAGAAATGGAAGCCAACATCAGTCGGGCTTTTAACAATTTTCAAAAAGAGCAATTGGGTGAACATGCTGCCTCGGTGACAACCTATCTTTCAAGCAACATGTTTACAGTCCGTGCAGACAACTGCCTTGCTCCCGGTGAACAAAATCTGGTGCAGAATGAAAAGCATTGGCAGCTACTTCAAGAAGTCAAAACCCGACAATTCGAAAAAGTGAGGCCCTTACTGAAGGAACGTTTGGAGGAGCTAATCGGCTGTAAAATTTTGAGCATTTATTCGATTGTTAGTCAGGATGGGGTTCGATTTGCGGTCTTTACCCTGAGCGAAAGTCTCGAAAACGAATTATCAAAAACGAAGGAGACGTTGCCATGAATACAAAAGACTTAGAGTATTTCAAAAACGATCTCCTCGAGAAACACAAGGAGGTACTTGCACAAGAGGGGATGTTGGAATCAGATGGCATAAATAACTCAGGGAATACGGATTCAGGTGATTTTAAGTATGCCACGCACTTTGCCGATCTCGGCAGTGACACCGTGGGGAAAGAACTGAGTTCCTATCTTAAAGCCCGGACCGGCGAGTATCTCAAGCATCTTGACTTAGCCTTAGAGCGCATCGAAAGGGGCAGCTACGGCCCCTGCTTAAGTTGTGGGGAAGAGATACAAAAGGAGCGATTGGAGGTGGTACCCCACACACGATATTGCGTAAGCTGTAAAGACAAAAATAATTGAAAATTATCTCAACATACTTTAAGTGGTGGTGAATGATGAATATTAACAACGCAAAACGCGCGAAAACTCAGAAAAGACAACGCAGGGGGGTAGATGCAAAAGTTGCCATCGGAAACAGAGTGTCTGTTGTTGAGCTTGGCAGTGGAGAGCGTCTTGATTTGAAAGTCGTGGCTTCAGTGCAACTAGACGTACGGCTTGATGAAGTTTCTTCCTGGTCACCATTGGGCAGGGCTCTCCTGGGGCGCAGGGTTGGCGAGTCAATTTATGTAGAGGCTCCAAAGGGGACGATGCGCTATCAAATTTTAAATATTGTGGAGGGAGAATGACACTATTTGCTAAACGGATCACAGGAACAATGCTGTTGCTCATAGGCGTTGCCGGGGTTTTTCTGCCGCTGATGCCGGGCGTCATTTTCATTATCCTCGGCTCGCAGCTTCTCAAACTGGAGCAAACGAAATGGCAAAAGAGAGCAACTAACAAGCATGAGAATAAACAAGATATTATGCCCGGTGGATTCTTCTGAGTCTTCTGAGCAAGCGCTGAAATATGCGACGTTCCTGGCGTGGTCACACGGCTCCAAGCTTTGTCTATTGCATGTGATTGAGCATAGTCACGCATTCGACGAATATATGACGTCATACGCGCCTCCGGAGATTCAAGGAAAGTTGGAGAATGAGGTTGAGAACAATCTAAGTTCTTTAATAATCAGGGTTGAAGAATGCATTAACATTGAGACCGATGTGCGGAAAGGTAAGGCGTTTGTTGAAATCATCAGGAAAGCCAGGGAAGACCATGTTGATTTACTTGTCATGGGCAGCCACGGTCGAAGCGGACTCGAGCATATCCTCACAGGCAGTGTAGCCGAAAAGGTCACCCGCAAAGCGCCCTGTCCGGTGCTTGTCGTCAAGAATCGAGATACCAGATTTGCAATGCCGTGAAAGTACAATCTAAATCAATTCAACTATGAATCAAGTCGAAGCGAGGGCAAGATGAATTTACACAAACACATTAAGGAGTTGGCGGCATGTAAGCCGACCGATGCCCCATTCATCAGCGTTTATCTCAATACCAGAGGTACGGAATCAGGCAAACGCCAGTACGAAACCTCTCTTAAAGATAAGCTTATCTTCATTCAAAAGGAATTTGCAGATTGTGGGGAGAAGGAAAAAAGCTTCAAAAAGTCATGGGTGCAGATCGAACATTACCTAAACAATAAACTGGAACTCAAGAGCAACGGCGTTGCGATTTTTTCTCGTTGGGAATCGAGAGAGAATTTCTTTCTACCACTGCAATTTCCTGTGCCGTTGGACAACCGTTTTGTGGTGGACCGCGTGCCGCATATCTTTCCACTTGTACAGTTTCTGGAGAACTCGCACCACTACATGGTGATGATTTCCGATTCTGACAAAGCCAAAATTTTTGAAATCCAGTTTGGCGGCATCAAAGATATTCAACAAATAGAGAAGCCTGAGAACGAGAAGAGTTTTCGTGGCGAGTGGGTGCAAATGCACTATCAAAATTGGAAAAAGGACCAAGCCAAGAAGTTTATCAAACAGAAAATCAAGATTCTTGGTGATTTGATGCAGCGCAATGGCGTCGAGCATCTTATTTTAGCCGGAGACGACGTCATGTTGGCACAGATAAAGAAGGAACTTCCCAAATGGCTTCAGGACCGGGTTGTGGATTTCACCCGGCTGGATGCCCGTACCGACGAACACCAAATCCTGCGTCAAACCCTGGAGACTTTTGCCGATTTCGAACAGGCGGAGGATATCGACACCCTGGTGTCCTTGCGCCGTGAGCTGCTTACCGACGGTCTTGGCGTGATAGACACAGAACGGACTGTAGACGCTTTGAACTCAGGGAAAATCGACCAGCTCATCGTAGCTACCGAATATGAAGCCCCACCCGGCTGGCGCTGTGACAGTTGCGACCTTCTTGGTGTAGGGTCGACTGGTGAGCTGTGCCAGTACTGTGGGCAAAGCAGTCTAAATGAGGTCAATCTAAAAGAAGAAATAGCTCGAAGAACGCTGCTGAGCGGCGCAAGTGTCGAGACGATTGTACACAATGTGTGGTTTATGCGACAGGGAGGTGTAGGTGCGCTTTTGCGCTATAAATGAAGATATTCAGGAGTTTGTTATGAAGAGGGAGCTAACGTCATCTCAAAAAAAGCGATTTCAACTTCTGCTGATGAAAGCAGTGGACAACGAAATGAGTCGAGATGAACTACATGAGTTTGAACGATTTTTAAATACATACGATGAATGTAAACGTGAAGGGCAGCAATTGAAAAAGTTGAAGGCAGTGATTCAAGACATGAAGTTTAGGACTCCACCCGATAAAGTGTGGGACAAATTTCGGACAAACGTCCGTCACCGCCTGTAAGGAGCATGAATGGACACTGTTTTCATTGGTCAGTATTGGCCTTTGAGAAAGATACACTTATTAATTTAAGGGGTATAACATGTCAAAACAAGAGATTCAACACCAGCAAGAAAAAAAGACGGTAGACGGGGGCTGGGTGCTATTACTGTTTGGCATCCTGTTTTTTGGTGTCATTCTCTTAGGGTGGCTTACCCTTTGATTGAACCACCCGCAGGATCCAACCTGTGGGCGGTTATTTTAATATGCAAAGAGATTTAGAATTTTGCTACGGAAAGGAGAAAAGCACAAAATGAACACCTTAAAAACCTTCGTATTAATGGCCGGCCTTACTGTACTGCTAATCATGGCTGGGAACGCCATTGGTGGTCGGTCTGGAATGTTCGTCGCCTTTATCTTTGCGGCAGGGATGAATTTTGCCAGCTACTGGTTCAGCGATAAAATTGTTTTGAAAATGTACCGTGCCAAGGAAGTGAATGAGAGTGCTATGCCGGAGCTTTATGGCCAGGTACGAACTTTGTCTACCAGATCCCGCCTGCCCATGCCGAAAGTCTACCTCATCCCCGGTGATCAACCTAACGCCTTTGCCACCGGCCGCAATCCTAAACACTCGGCCGTAGCCGTCACCGAAGGAATAATGCGTATCTTGAATCGCGAAGAACTGGCTGGCGTGATCGGCCATGAGCTGGCGCATATCAGGAACCGGGATATCCTTATCGGTACGGTCGCCGCCACCATTGCCGGCGCCATCAGCATGTTAGCAACGATGGCGCAGTGGGCGATGATCTTTGGCGGCGGCCGCAGCGACGATGACGAAGGCGGAGGCGGAGGCATCCTTTCCTTCCTGGTCATGATTATTGTCGCGCCCATCGCGGCCATGCTGATTCAAATGGCCATCAGCCGGTCGCGGGAGTATCTTGCAGATGAAGCCGGCGCCCGCATCGCCGGCAATCCCCGCTCTCTGGCCAGCGCTCTGAGAAAGCTGGATGCAGCGGCGGAGCGCATTCCGCTGCAAGCGAATCCAGCGACGGCGCACATGTTTATTGTGAGTCCGCTGCGGGGCCGCGGCTTTACGAGCCTGTTCAGCACGCATCCGCCTATGGAAAAACGTGTGGCACGGCTGGAGAGCATGCCAAGATATTAAAGAAAATTCGCTGCATTGCCGCGATTCTAATATTCGACACTAAACCTCTGG
>JBHHYI010000280.1:0-4978 GCA_046757525.1 bacterium
AGCATGAAAGGCGCAGGCGGCGGCTACGGCTTCGACAAAATCACTGAAATCGGGCGTGGCATCGAGGAAGCCGCTAAAACCGGTGACAAGAATAAGATTGAAAAACTGAACGCCGATTTGGCAAGATATCTTTCCGAAATCGAAATCGTGTATCAGGAGGAATAGGTCAACCCCAGCAGCGCCGAACTCTCTGCATTTCCAACCTCAGTTTCATTTAAACACCACCCGCGGTAGCCAGCTAACTGTTTCCGGAAACAGGATCAAAATCGTCAAGCCGATCAATTGAATGATAATAAAAGGCACGATGCCTTTGTAGATGTGCGTGGTTTTGATGCTGGGTGGCGCCACCCCTTTTAAGTAGAAGAGTGAGAACCCAAACGGAGGTGTCAAAAAGGAAGTTTGCAGGTTCATAGCGATAAGCACGCCGAGCCACAAAAGATCGACGCCCATCTTGACGAAGATCGGCGCGACCACCGGCACGATGATAAAAGTAATCTCGATAAAATCGATAAAAAATCCAGCAATAAAGATGACCACCATCACCAGCGCTAAGAAGGCATGCGGCTCGAGTTTTGCGCCAACGATCATTTCGGTCAAAATCCTATCGCCGTGCAGGCCGCGGAAAACCAGCCCGAAAGCAGTGGCCCCGACCAGAATGATGAACACCATGCAAGTCAGCAAGGTGGTTTCTCGCATCACCGCCTTCAGCGTTTTCAAGTTGAACTTTTTGTGTAGCACTGTCAACAGCGTTGCGCCAAAAGCCCCTACCGCCGCGGCTTCGGTCGGCGAGGCAATGCCGGCAAAAATAGAGCCCAGCACGGCCAATACCAGGAAGAAGGGCAGAATAAACGCCTGCAACACCCTTTTCACCATGGCTTTGCCCTTGAATTTGTCGAGCTCTGCCTGCGGCATGCTTGGGGCCGCTTCAGGTTTCACGATGGCTATGATGACCAGCCAGCCCAGATAGAGGAAAACCAGGATGGCTCCCGGGATCACAGCGCCCATGAACATATCGCCAACCGAGACGTTTAGAATGCTGCCCAGCAAAACCAGCACGATGCTCGGAGGAATGATTTGACCCAGGGTACCCGACGCAGAAATGGTGCCCGTAGCCAGCTCGGGACTGTAGCCGCGTTTGATCATCGTTGGCAGGCTGAGTAGGCCCATGGTGACCACCGTAGCCCCGACGATGCCCGTAGAAGCGCCCAACATCGCCCCCACCACTACCACCGAGATCGCCAGTCCACCGCGGAGCTTGCCGAATAGCAGAGCCATGGTTTCGAGCAAATCTTCCGCCAGCCCCGATTTCTCCAACATCACGCCCATGTAGACAAACAGGGGCACAGCAATGAGGACGTAATTGGTCATGATGCCCCAAATTCGCAGGGGCAAAAGATTGAAAAAATTCAACCCAAAGGTCAACAGGCCGAAAACGAGAGAAACCCCGCCAAGCGTAAACGCAACAGGGAATCCCAGAAGCAGGACAACGAACAGCGTTCCGAAAAGGATAAATGGCAGGGCCTCGGTCATCCTTCCCTTTCCCCTTCCCCTTCTTTCCCATCATCGCCCAGGGCTGCAAGTAGGGAATTCGAGGCCAGGGAAAGCCCTTGTAGAAGTACAAGCAGGAAAGCAAACGGAATGCAGGCCTTCAGCAGGTACCTTGCGGCAAGACCTCCGGGGTCCGGAGAGGTTTCCCCAATTCTAAAGGAGTTCACCACAAAAGTTTTGGAAGTCCAGAGGACTAGGATCGCGAACGGAATGAGAAAAACTAAACTGCCAAAAAAATTGACCCAGGCTTTGCCTCGGGGCGAGAGCCTGGTGTAGAGCACGTCCACACGGACGTGCCGATCGTGTTTCAGCGTGAAGGCTGCTCCCAGCAAAAACAGGACTGCAAAAATATGCCATTCCAGTTCCTGGACTGCCACACTGCTTTGTCTGAGCAAGTATCTGGTGAAGACATCGTAGCAGACCACCAAAACCAGCAGGGTAGTCAACCAGGATATGAGGCTACCGATCTTTTCGTTTAGCCCATCCACAACTTTGGCAAAAGCTCGCAAAGCAGCCAAGGTTCTCTCCCAAAATTCCTATTGACAAGTATTGAGAATTGTGTTAGCTTTAACGCATTCTTCCAAAGCTAATATTATTGAGTTGAAACAAAATATGCAAGCGAAATCTATGAGCGAGAGACCTTGAACCGGAATTCACAAGATCGCGGACAATGGAGTTCCAGACTGGGATTTGTGCTTGCTACGGCCGGCTCAGCCATTGGCCTTGGGAATGTCTGGCTGTTTCCTTTTATGACCGGACAGAATGGTGGCGCCGCATTTGTGGTGGTCTATCTTTTTTCTATCTTCCTGATATGCCTTCCCTTCATGTTCGGCGAATTGGCTTTGGGGCGCTTTACCCAGAAAAATCCGGTGGGCGCCTTTCGTGCCATTCGTCCCGCAAGTCTCTGGGTCACAACCGGCTATTTGAGCGTGCTTTCCGGCACCTTTATCCTCAGCTTTTATTGCGTCGTTGCCGGTTGGACCCTCGGTTACTTTTTTAAAACCCTGGTGAACAATACGCTCCCGTTTGCAGCCTTTGCCTCAAAACCGATTTTGGTCATCCCGTTGTTTGTGGCCTTCTTGGTCTTGACCATTGCCATCGTACACCGCGGCGTACGCAACGGTATCGAACGCTGGTCCAAAATACTCCTGCCCATTTTACTATTGGTCATGCTTTTGTTGATCATCAGGAGCGTGACGCTACCTGGTGCGGGCAAGGGTTTGGAATTCTATCTCAAACCGGATTTTTCCAAGCTAAACGGACGGGTCGTCTTAGCAGCCATGGGCCAGGCCTTCTTTTCCCTGAGTCTCGGGATTGGCGGCATCGCCACTTACGGGTCGTACCTTTCCAAAAAAGAGAACCTGGTCAATGCCGGCATTTTGGTTGCTGTGTTCGACACCGCAGTTGCTTTGTTGGCCGGGCTGTTGATTTTTCCGGCCTTGTTTGCCTTTGGCGAAGCCCCCAATGCCGGACCGCCTCTGGTCTTCATCGTTTTGCCGAAAATTTTTGAGCAACTGCCGTTTGGCAACATCGTCGGGGCTGGTTTTTTTCTCTTGCTGGCACTTGGTGCCCTGACTTCCACCATCTCCATGCTCGAAGTGCCCGTGTCCTATTGTGTGGACGAGAAAGGGTGGCCGCGCCAACAGGCGGTCTGGATCGTAGGCATAGTGGCGGTTCTCATCGGGCTGCCGTCTGCGCTGTCTCAGGGTGCGGTACCGGGCCTCAGCCACCTGCCGTTCCTGGGCGGTCAAAGCTTGATGGATGCGATGATCTTTGTCTGGTTCAATTTAGCTCCGCTGGTAGGCGCGCTCTTTTACAGTCTCTTCATCGGCTGGATCTGGGGTAGCAGAGGCGCGGCTCAGGAAATCTCCCAGGGCAGCCCTGTGTTTCCAAGAAGCGCAACAGCGTGGGGAATTTTTATGCGGTATGTCATACCTGTGGTGATTTTTGCAATATTTTTGAGCATTGTTCGAGCTTTTTGAAATTCAGCCATCATTCTTGAAACCTTTGAGTATTTTCTTGATTTCAGAAATCGGGACATCTTCTTTTTCACTTTTGGCGTAGATATCCAGGAAAACTATCAGTTCTGAAGCAAGCATTAGATAATATATTACACGAAGACTACCGCTTTTGCCTTTACTAATATCAGAACTCGATAACCTTATTTTGAACAAATTACTTCCGAGGGGGATACCTGCTGCTGGATTTTCCGTAAGAATTAAGCGTAGGTATTGGATGTCTTTTTCTATGTTGCGATATTTCTTCTTAAGCCTTTTTATAGCCCGTGCAAATGTTGGTGTTGCTTTAAAGTTCACCCAAAACCTCGTCAAGCTCTAACAAGTCGCCTGCAACAAACTCCTGGACAGCTTCTTTGGTCGATTCGGGCACCTTCTCTTCCTCGTAAAAGGTAATAATGACCGTACATTCTTGAGTAATCATCTGTTTGGGGATTGGCTCAAGCAAGCGAATTTGCTTGCCATCATAAAAACCTTTTAGACTTATCATCATTCCCTCTTTAATTCTGATTTCCTGACTTACCTGAATGAATTAGAATCGTTCTCTACTCTTTAGAGTAGGTTAAAACATAGGCAATTTTTGTGGAATAATCAATTCAAAAAAATGCTTTAAACACATCTTTTAGCCCCAAAACGAGAATCACTACAATTCCCATTGGAATAATGTACTTGCTCCAATAAAACCAAAAGCGGCCAATTAGGCGGGTGCCGTTTCCCTTGTTTATTTCCAAAAGCGTCTGGCGCAGGCCAACGATCCAGGTCAAACCAATCAGCACCATAGCACTGCCCACCGGCTGCATGGTAGAGCCCCAGATCAGGTCGTTCTTCAGCAGAAAATCCAGGCTTTTCATCGAGATAGTGCCCAGGGCCAATTCTGCCAGGCACATCGCAACGATCGCCTTTTTTCTCGACCAGTTTAACTCGTCCACCAGCGTGGCGATGAGCACTTCAAACGCCGCCACGTCCGAAAGGTACGCGGCTATGAACAACAAAGCGAAAAACAGAAGCGAGAAGACCGCACCTGCTGGCAGCTTGTCGAAAATCGAGGGAACGGTGATGAAAGTCAAAGAGGGGCCGCTGTTCAGTTTTAAATCAAAGGCCACAGCGGCCGGCACAATGACCAACCCGGCTAAAACGGCTGCCAAGCCGTCGCCAATCCCGGTTGACAAGGCGCTAAACTTGATGTCGCTGTCATCGGGTAAATAGCTGGCGTAGGTCAACAGAAAGGTTCCGCCCAGGCTCAGGGAAAAGAACACCTGTCCCAGCGCCGCGGAAATCACGGAAAAATCCAGTTTGGAGAAATCGGGCCACAGGTAAAATTTCAATCCGGCCAGGGCGCCAGGCAGGGTGAGGGTACGCCCGATGAGGATGAGGAATAGGAGAAATAACAAAGGGATGGCCACTTTGCTCACCTT
>JBHHYI010000281.1:0-4978 GCA_046757525.1 bacterium
TGCCCTCGCAATCGTGACGATTGCGTTACGTACAACAGAGCGTTTCCTAAAAGAAACGGCCAAGGTGACCATGACGGAGTTGCGCAAAGCCGTCTCCATCATGCAAACTATTGCTTGTGGAAACCGCTTTGTTAATCTGCACGAGTGTGGAAAGAACCTTGCGAAGGTTCAAAACCTTCGCAAGGTTGGCTACGATTTTTTCCTTCAACGTCGGCCAAGGGCTTATGAACGAAGAGCGTAAAAAGGGGATATCTTCCAAGAAAAGCCTGCCCTGCGCTTGCCCAGCGGTTGGTTTCTTCTGAGACCGATCACAAACGACGCCCTCCTAATAGTAAGTCACCAAAGGATTCCGCACAGTGCTGGCATTACCAGGCTCTGCGCTTGACTTTTGCCGACCTTATGCGTATCTTTTGCACCAAATTCTCTGACTGGAGGCTTATGCTATTTTTCAGAAGCAAGAAAGAATTTGGTTGGGCCATGTACGACTGGGCCAATTCGGCCTTTGCCACGACGGTTATGGCAGCATTCTTTCCGGCTTTTTTCAAAGACTACTGGAGCCAGGGCGCCGACGTAACCCAGAGTACGGCCATTCTGGGTGCAGCCAACTCTCTGGCCGGACTTCTGGTCGCCCTCATGGCTCCCATTCTTGGGGCTATTGCGGATTGTGGCAGTTACAAGAAGAGATTTCTCATTTTCTTTGCCTATCTTGGCGTCCTGTCTACGGCGGCGCTTTTCATGATTCACAGCGGCGAATGGCTGTTGGCCGCCCTGACTTACGTCCTTGGTACCATTGGCTTTTCTGGCAGCATCGTTTTTTACGATTCTCTGCTTCCCGCAATAGCAGGCGAAAAGAAGATAGACTATGTCTCGGCCCTGGGCTATGCCATGGGCTATCTCGGTGGCGGCTTGCTCATCGTCCTCAATGTCTGGATGTTTCTCAGCCCGCAAACCTTCGGACTCGCAGACGCCGGGCAGGCGGTAAAGGTTGCGTTTCTCACGGTAGCGCTCTGGTGGGCTGTTTTCACCGTCCCGCTGATGCTTTTCGTTTCGGAGCCGAAACGCGGTCACAGCAAGTCCATGCGAGAATCTATTCGCAAGGGACTGCATCAGCTACGCACCACTTTCGGCAAAGTGCGGCACCTCAAAACCGTGTTCCTCTTCCTGGTAGCCTACTGGCTTTATATCGACGGGGTGGACACCATCGTGCGCATGGCGGTTGATTACGGCAAATCCATCGGGTTCGCCACCAAAGACCTGATCACTGCCATAGTCATCGTGCAGTTTGTGGGGTTTCCCAGCGCCATCGCGTTCGGCCGCCTGGGCGAGAAGATTGGCCCCAAACGCGCCATCTACCTGGCAATCGCTGTTTACATGGGTGTGGTAGCCTGGGCTGTAGTCATGACCGAGAAATACGAATTCTACGGCCTGGCGGTGGCAATCGGCCTGGTGCAAGGCGGCATCCAGGCGCTAAGCCGCTCTTTTTACGCACGCCTTATTCCCCTGGAGCAAGCTGCTGAATTCTACGGCTTTTACAATCTGCTCGGGAAATTTGCCGTCATCCTGGGCCCGGTTTTGATTGGTTTGACCGGATTGGTCTCCGGAAATCCCCGGGCTGGCATTGCCTCAATTGCTCTTCTCTTTCTGGCTGGAGGGATTTTGCTTTATTTCGTTGATGAACGCAAAGGGGCAAGGGAGATTAGATATCTCACCGCAGAGGAAGGTGACTTTCAACGCACTACGTAGGTGTAGTCCTTTTGCTAACAACATTTTGGCCAACGTCGACCTTACAAGTGGCCATTTTTAATGCATGCTGAAAGTATTCGGGCAAGAAGAGATTCGATTGGGGGCCTTGTGTGTTAGCGTTGGCTGGCATGTAGGATTGTAAGTCCTACAACTTCATCACCTTCATATCGTATGATCACGTCGTTCACTATTGGTGGCAAAACTTGGCTTCTTAAAATTAATGTACAACACGTCAGCTTCCGCGTCATAAGATGACCAGAGATATTGCTTAGGTGAATTCTTTACCGCGGGAATTAGGTTCAAGTATTCTGCTAAGGGTACATCTAACTCGGCCATACGATTTTACTCTTACTAAGTGATTTAATTCTTCTCGTTAAGAAAGCAGTTGGATCTACGGCACTTTCGCCCCGTCGCCAAAAAACACCGTATCGCTCACAGTCTTGTAGACGTAAATCAGATCATATAGGGTGGTGTCGGCCTTGATCAATGTGTCGGATCGGATGATGTGCACCAGGTCGTAGGTGGTTACGGAGTCGGGCACTGGCGGCGGGGGCGGCGTGTAATGCAAGGCCGCCTGGTTGTGGCCCCACATGTCGAAGGTCACGCCATTTGAATCGCGTGCAAACCAGATTTTTATGGGGAGGTCGTCATAGTTGCGATTGATTCCTCGTAACATGGCGGCAAAAATGCCATTGGGAGCGCTCTCTACCGGTTGATTCTCAAACTCTTCCGGAGCGCGATTCTCCGTGACGATCTGAAAGTTTGACTTGAATTTCCAACTGTTCATGATTTTCTGCGCAGAATCTGAAGGTACGGGAAAATAAATGGATTGGGAAGGGTAGGTCTTCACGAGGTCGTCTTCCCCAAAACCATTGTCCGTGGCATCGATGATGTCTATTTTGGTAACCAGGGTTTCCGGAATAAAAAACTCGAATATGAAAAAATCGATCAGCGATTTGTCCGTAATGGAAACGACGGGCACAGACATCTGATCGACAGAGATTTTCTTGCCGTCCTGTGAAAACAGGTTTATGGACAGAAGCAAGAGAATGCCCCAAATGAGACCAGCAAACAGGAAGGGAATTCTTATTTTCATTTACTACTGCTCCTATTGTGGTTTCTGCGCAGGCCGACCCATTGGGCGAAGTAAGTGCGTGCCTGGTCAAATTTGCCCAGGCGTTTCGACGCTTCCACCATCAGTTGGTAGGTTTGCATCTGCTCACTTTGGTCCAGTTGTTGGATGGCTGCGATGGCCTGCTCGCAATTCTTTAAAACCGCTTTGGGGTTATTGCGTGAAAGCTTGGCAATTTCCAGGTAGCTTTTTGCCTTGTTCTCCCAGTCGATGGCCGCCGATTGCTTGAAATAGGTGAAGGCGATTTTGCGATTTTTTCGACTGTATTCCAGGCCTAAGTTGTGGCACATGACCCCGTAGCTGTTGAAATATTTCTGGTAAGTCGAGTCGGCTGGCGCTCCGTGTTCATCCTTTTCAACGAGTTTAACCACTTGCTTCAGACGGTCAATGCCCTCGTTCTTCCTGTTCAGGTACTGAAATTCGAGAAGCGCCAGCCGCCAACTAATTTCATCGCTCGCTCTTTTGGTTCTTAACTGACCCAGAAGCTTTTTGAACCATTTAGCCGCATTTTTGTACTTTTCCTCATCCACCAATGCCAGACACTTGTCACGCAATTCCACCGCCCCCACGTTACCGTCGTCCCAGTTGATCCAATCGACATAGCTGCGGATGTCCTGCTCTTCTTGCTCCGTTGCTGCCAGTTTCATGGCGCGGTCCAAATCGATCAAGGCCCGGTCGGCTTGATGCAGCTTGGCTTCGGTGTCGCCCTGGTAGTACACGTAGTAGAACAGGGCCGAGGTGTCGATGGAAGCTTCTTCGGGCGTGTCGCCCGCGGAAAAGTCCAGGCCGCGCGATTGCCGCAGCACGGCCTCCGCCTGCGAAAATCGGTCGTAAGCCGCTTGCCAGTCTTCGATGGCGTAGTAGCTTTCGGCCAGACGTGCGTACAGGGTGTGTTCGCCTTTCTCGAGACGGACCAGGTTTTCCAGCACCTGAATGGCCTTTTTGTGATTGGATTCATTCACAAACTTCACAGCCAGACTCTGGTAGACGCGGGCTAACCAGCTTCTGGTCTCTAAGTCAAATGGATTCAGCACCAGAGCGCGTTCGAAATTCCTTTTTGCCAGTTCCAGTTGAATTTTGACTTCTGCCTCAACGACTTCCGGGGTCAGACCGCCTTTGGCTTTCTTCTGCAGGCGTGCCAGTGCTTGCAAATTCAGGGCGCCGGCGTTGAACGCGTCGATGGCCTGGAGAGAATCGCCTTCGGAGATGTTACGAAAAGAATCCCGTTGAGCCGACAAATAAACCCAAAGCGTATCGCTGAGCGTGGTTTTGCTTTTGCCTTGCTCCCTCAGTTTGTCAGCCTTTTGCTTTCGCGGCAGAGAAACAAAAAGTTCGTCGGCCAGGGAGTCCGATTCGACCGCGATACTGGTGTCGACGCCGGCGGGGACGAACACCGGGCCCTGTTTCTTCGATAGCTTGCCCAGGCCTGAGCACCCTGTGAAAACCACAAAGGCCCAGAGGCTGACCTGAACGAACAGCCCATTTAGCTTAATAATTGGATTCCGTTTGGACATCGTCTCTCCTGCTACGGTAATAAACAGTTACGCAACGAAACGTGGCAATAGTGAATTTTTGCCCTGCACATTCTTAACAGCACCACACTCACAACCAATGGCCGACGCGATTGGGAATGCAATGATTTAACGTCTCGAGGCTTGATCCTAAAAGGTGTCACAATCCGGTGCAACCGGATTGCTTTGAATTTATTCCAGAAGTTTCCAGAGAACAATTTGCCAGTCATCCCGAGTAGGCCACTGCTGTTGAGGTGACCGTATCGAGGGGTGAAGAACTTCGATACGAAATCCCCCTTGTTGAAGGGGAACGGTTTTTGAAGCGTCCAGCGAAAAAACCAGGGGGATTTTTGGAGGCGGCCTGAAATCCCGAGTCATAGTTCATCCGGGCAGACATCCCTCTGATTCTCGCTCTGGACGAGCGAAAATCTGTCTCCCTTCAAAGGGAGAATTTCCTTTGCAATCGAGACGATTGCGTTACGTTCTACAAAACGTTTCCCAAAAGAGCAACTTGCGAGTCATCCCGAGTAGGTCACCGCTGTTGAGGTGACCGTATCGAGGGGTGAAGAACTTCGATACGAAATCCCCCTTG
>JBHHYI010000282.1:0-4951 GCA_046757525.1 bacterium
TGATTTTTTCGGTGAATTATTGCCTCTGTTCGTTCGGCGGCTTTCTGCTATAGATATCTATAAGTGCTTTTGATGACACAAGGACGTGAGCGGTGAACTGGTTTGAGCGATTGGAACGCTGGCAAAAGCTTTGCGCAGCACTTTCTGTACTCGGTCTACTGGTGACAGGGGTAATCGTATTGATTGCCATGCCAGAGGCAAATCAGAAACTGGTGAAACAACTCGCGGCAGCGGAATGCCAATCTGTTCGAGCCTTACCCGCCAATGAGACCAACCCTCAAGCGCTGTCTAAAGAACATTATGCACTCTATATGCAGTGCGGCGAGCTGTTCTGGTATAGGGCGCGTCATCCGGAATCGGATTTTACCCTCGATGAGTACCGAGACCGCCTTAGGAACGAAAGTCAGGGATTACTCCTGCGCGCTTTGTTCTATTGGCTTGCCGGCGTCGCAGTGATATTTCTTACGGCATTTGTTGTTGTTCGCACCTTTAGGTGGGCACGGCCAGCTTCCAATACACACCCTGACACACAGTCACCGCCGAAGACCGAACGTTAAAACGGACGCAACCTGAGGTTTCCCCTTTGTGTTTTTGCTGTGCATTTCGACCCCTTTGCTCCTGGGAGGTTTCCTAACCTGAAAAGCCGCATCAGGATCACCTGTCAAATTGTGTCGCTTTCTGAAAACATATGTCGCGACTAGATAAGAACCAAAGAAAACGGACCGGTGGGCGTTAACAGTACTTATTCCAAAAGGGTAATCTGCCGACAGGTGAATAACACAAGCCTAGAGGCATCGAGTATTGTTAACCTTTTCCAGTGGCGCTATGCTTCCGCCGCTTCAGGCAGGTCCTGGACGATTAGCCCTCCCGGAAGAACCAATAAGCACCTGCCATTTTTGTCTTGCCGCTTTCTGAGGGGTCTTGCTCTCCGTCCACTAAAAGTAGATCCTACAGTCGTCCGTAATTGTAGATTTCGGGCCCTGTGAATCTTAACCATGAGGAGGGCGAAGCTATGTATTTCGCTGGCACATTACCCATCGATCTATCTGCAATCGGGGAGATACAGATCATCAAACCGATCAAGGCCCTTGGGAAGTTTTTGTGTTGTGTCACAGGGCGTCTCGCTGTACTGACAATACTTCTGGTTTTTTCTGCGCCTACGCTGACGTATGCAGAATCAATCACCCTTGTAGGTGGTACCACAGTGCCCGTGCAACTCATTGAAAACATAAATTCAAAATATAACAATAGGGGTCAACTGGTTTACTTAAGGGTTACGGATGATATTAAAGTTGCTGACAAAGTAGCTATCCCAAAGGGGGCGTTGGTTAAAGCAAAGATAGGAGATATTGAGAAACGCGGGATGATGGGTAAAGCAGGAGGCTTAACCTTCCATCCGGTCGCGGTGACTGCCCTAGACGGTCAATGGATCTCTCTAGATAGAGAAGACTTTGGCGCACACGGGGCCGGGGCAAGCGTCGCGGGCGTAGTGGGGATTGGCCTGTTTGCCAAAGGCGCTGCAGGGTATGTGCTGCGAGGGACGGAGTACGAGGTAACGGTCCGGCGGGATACGGTGATTGATTCGGAAAAGAGCAAACCGTTGGCTTCTCTAAGAAAAGCAAACCTTCAGACAACGGCCAAGTTTCAGGCAGTAAAAAAGAAGATCAAATTCGCAAGAGGCAAGCCAGGGGATGATTTTATTCTGGACGTCACCTTGACACAAGACATCGCTCCGCTTGTGCAACAGGATCCGTCCGCAATCGAGATAGTCGAAATTCTCGATCATGTTCTTCAAAAACCTATAAAGCCTATTAAAGTGGTTCGTGACCCCAGAAAAAATAATTTCATATCAGCGACATTTGCTTGGTGGAGTGTTGTGAAATACGCGCAACCTGGTAAGACACCGATGATCGTCCAGCTAGAACTGTCCGATGGACGATTGGCACAAGCCCAAGCAACCCTGGAAACGGAGTGGAAGTAATTATATGGTCGGAGACGCTCCATCGGACCGGTGTTTTGGTCGTAAGTATTTTTTGGGTGCCTTTCGCCGAGCCAAGCACCGGCGGATGGTAAAGAGTACGGGTCGGGGGGTGTTTTTCATTCTCCTGAAGCCCCGCCCCACTCAGCAGCAACCGCGCCTCCGACCAGCCTGCATCCAGAACGAAACGCTCGCCGTACTCCTCGGACAGTCGGTAAGGGAGCATGGGGCCAGGCCTGCATTATTGTATTTTGTTCTTGCTGAAAACTTGACTAAAAAACATCGATTGGTAGCCGATGATTCAGAGTCGACCGAATCGATGTGTCTTATTTGATCGTTGCCCATTGACTCGACGGTAAAGCTCGACACTCTCGCACTAGGCCGTCTCGTAAAGCTCTTACGGAAAGACTGAGCCGCCACTGGTACAGGCTCCGCTGTCTGACGCCGAGATTTCCAGGACACGCGACGAGAGATCGTCGCACCTAAAAATGCAACCTGATGCCCCTGTCATTTCTCCTAAGACCTTCATTAATCGTTTGTTTTTAGCCAGATTTGAAAGGACCTGCGCACCAAGCGTAGACTAGGCGGACACCACAAGTGAGGTAGGGCCAGCATGGTAGCCGGGTATCGACGCCGGTGGACCGTGCTGGTCACGGTGGACTCTCGTACAACGACAACGAGGCGGAGGGACACCATGACGAGGAGAGTAATGCGCCTGTTGGACCCGTTTACGGGTCTGATGGAGTGTAAAGTCTGCGGCACCCGCCACGCCGCCCTGATACGCCCTGGCAGCCACGGGAAATACTATCGGGGTTCCTGGCAGTGTCTAAACGGCTGCCAACTGATGCGGCCGCCGCGGTCGCAAAGTCGTGAAGTGAGGCCGTAAAAGTAGTACGAGGCCCCGCCCTTTGTGGCGGGGCCTTTGTTTTGTGAACTGCCCCATGACCTGGCTCACTAGCCCAACTTTCGCAACTCAGCGATCAAAATCGCCAATTTCGTGTATTGGGATTGTGCAAGTGATTGATTGGTGACAGGCCGGGTATGCGAATCGGCCTGTAGTGAAGACCTACTGTGTTGATATTGTTGGTGTTTTTGTCAAAATGACGGCATGTTCTTACGTACCACGAAGCGTTTTAAGGACGGCAAGGAACACCGCTACTGGAGTATTGTCGAGAACCGCCGCTGCCGCGGTAACCGCGTGGTGCAACGCCAAGTGCTGTATCTCGGCGAGATCAACGATCGGCAATGCCAATCGTGGTGTAAAACCATCGAGGTTATTCATGAAGGCCGACGCAAGCCTCAACAAATTGCAGTTTTTCCGGAAGATCGTGCTGCACCCGAGCTTGACTGTGATGTGGTGCAGGTCAGGCTCAGTGAACTTCAGCTGCGCCGCCCGCGTCAGTGGGGAGCGTGTTGGTTGGCCTGTGTGCTGTGGGATCAATTACGTCTGGATGATTTCTGGTCTGAGCACTTGGCCGCTAGCCGACAGGGCACGCGCTGGTTGAATGTCTTCAAGACCCTGGTCTGTTACCGCTTGATTGCCCCCGGCAGTGAATGGTGCTTACACCGCCAGTGGTTTGGACAAAGCGCCATGGCAGATCTGTTGGGCGAAGATTTTAGTTTGGTGCAAAAGGACAAACTCTACCGCTGCCTGGACCGCTTAGTGCCATGCAAACGCGATTTCTTTTCCTATTTGAGAAAACGTTGGCAAACGCTGTTTGATACGCGCTTCGATGTTTTGCTCTATGACCTGACCAGCACCTATTTTGAAAGTGCCCCGCCGAGCGAAGGTAAACGCCGATACGGTTATAGCCGCGACAAACGCCCCGATTGTGTGCAAGTAATCATTGCGCTGGTCCTCACTCCAGAGGGCTTCCCTCTGGCCTATGAAGTCATGCCGGGCAACACTAATGATAAGACAACGCTTAAAGATTTTCTCAAGACCATCGAACAGCAGTACGGGAAAAGCGAGCGCGTTTGGGTCATGGATCGGGGTATTCCGAGCGAGGAGACCTTGGCGCATATGCGCCAGAGCGACACACCGCTCTACTACCTTGTCGGCACGCCCCGAGGGCGTCTGACGGCATTGGAAAAGGCCTTTGTTGGTCAACCCTGGGAGAAGGCGCAGGAGTGCGTTGAGGTCAAATTGCTCAAGCACGGGGATGAACTGTATGTGCTGGCCAAAAGTCGAAGGCGTGTCCATAAAGAGCGCGCCATGCGTCAGCGCAAACTCAAGCGGCTTTGGAAGCGCTTGCACCAACTGCAAAGCCAGGGACTCACGCGCGACCAACTGCTGATCAAACTTGGAGCCGCCAAAAAAGACGCCGGCCCCGTGTATTCACTGGTGGACATCCAGCTGCCCAGAGATAATGAGGAGCTCAAAGCCCACGGCTTTTGTTTCTCCCTGCGCAAAGACAAGCTACGCCAGCGCCGAAGCCGCGAGGGGCGTTACCTCTTGCGCTCCAATCTCACCCACAACGACCCCGCCACGCTTTGGGAGTATTACATCCAATTGACCGAAATTGAGCAAGCGTTTAAGGAACTGAAGGGCGACCTGGCTATCCGGCCCATCTATCATCAAAAAGACCAACGCATCGAAGCGCATATCTTTGTGGCCTTCGTCGCTTACTGTTTACAGGTGACGCTTAAACGGCGACTGCGCGCACTGGCACCGGGCCTAACCCCCAGGGCTGTGCTGGAGAAATTTGCCGCCCTGCAAATGGTCGATGTGCATTTGCCGACGAGCGATGGGTGCTATCTGCTGCTACCGCGTTATACGCAACCGGAAAAAGATCTCCAGTTGCTGCTCAACCAGCTGAAACTCAGGTTGCCTGACCAACCCCCGCCGAGAATAACATCAGGCCGTGAGCGGCGAGATTAAATCCCAATATGTAGTGAAGACCTTTGCGAGCTGAATCTTGGAAAATCAATGGGTTGTCGTTTTTTTACCCGCTGAGTTGCGAAAGTTGGGCT
>JBHHYI010000283.1:0-4941 GCA_046757525.1 bacterium
TTTTTCGATGCCCTGGCTGAATTCTTTTTCATCAGAACCAAAGAGAATTTCGTGTTCAACATAGGCACTGGCAAACGCAACATTCAAAACAACATCGCCAATCACCTGGTTGGATTTGATGTTCTGTTTCGAATTCCGGGATTGCGTTTCACAGAAATCTACCAGGAGTTTTACTTCGACGACGTGACCATGAATTTGTTCACCAATTTGAACCGAAATCTGGGCTACCACGGCGGACTGTTCGTTCCGCGGTTCACACGTGACGGTCGCCTCAGCCTTCGGGTCGAATACACCCGCACGCCTACGATTTTTTACAAAGGCAGCAGTGTTTTTACTTCGGGCTACACCTTTAGTCAGCACATTCTTGGAAGTGACTTAGGCCCGTTAGGACAGGAGCTTTTTACCGAAGTGAAGTTTAAGCCTGCCGCCAACACGAGTTGGGCCACGATTGTCGATTTTCAAAAAAGAGGCGTGGACCGAGACACCGGACTTGAATTCCTCACCCGACCCGATGAGGACCGGATAGAAATCGGCGGTGTTTACACCAAACAGTTCAATGCTTTCTTTGCCCTGAGTTTGGACGTGCGCTATCAGCGCATCCTCTCCTTTGACAATGTTCGCGGCGACAACCACAATGCTTATTTTTCAGGTGTCTCAATTCAATTAAGCGATTTTTTCAATAAGGCGGTGATCCAGTGAATACTCCTGCATTCGAAGGTCCGTTACGAGCCATGATCTTTGGCGTGGGGGCTTTTACGCACGGCGCCCTCCACCTGCTCAAAAAGAATGGTGCTCAGGTTTGCACCTATCTTACACGGGACTACGCGCGCTATGGCCCGAGCCTGGAAGGAGAAACCTTTCCGGTGGAAGTGTTTCCGAACCCGTGTGAGCTTCTGCGAGAAAAAGAGATCGATTTTGTCGTTCCTATGTCCATCGATTGGATCCTGGCGGACTGGGCCGAAGAATTTCTTGCCACCGGCATTCCAATTTTTTCGCCGACCGGGGAGGGCATGAGATTGGAACGGGACCGCGACTTTGCCCGCCGACTGTGCCAAAAGTTCGGCGTGCCTTTTCCCAGGGCTTTTGTTGCCCGGAATCGACTGGAAGCAGAGAACCTCCTGGACGCCCATCCAGGCGCGTACGTCATCAAAAACACCCTCTGTTCCCTGGTCAGTCCCGTGCACACCATTTTGTGCGAATCCCTCGAGGACACGCGCGGCTGGTTGGATCGCATCGATTATGCCGAAGGCGTGTTCTTACAGGAATATATGGGTCACCAGGAAGCGGGACACATCGCGCTGGTAAGCGGTGGTGAAGTCTATTCCCTGGTGACCAATCAGGAGTACAAGCGAGCTTTTGACGGCAACATGGGCATCGTCGCAGGGGCGCCTTTAGGAGGCCTGGTAGAACAGGACCCGGAGGACAAATACCACCTGGCCAGAGAACTCCTGCACCCGCTTCTGCCCTGGTTTCGCCAGGTTGGATTTCACGGTCCGGTTCAGGTCACAGCCGTTCGCAAAGACGGGCACTGGGTGGTGCTGGAATACAATGTGCGCCTCGGCGTTACCTCAGGCCCCATGATTCTGCGCATGCTGAAGCATCCGCTGGCAGTGTTGTGGGACGTGGTACGCGATCGAAAAGTTCAACCAAGTTTTGACGAGCAACTGCGCTTTGGCTGCTCCCTGACTTTAGCTGGTTACGGCTATCCTTACGCACAAATTCAGGGTCCCAAGCTGCCGGTGCAGGTCGTGGAAGCGCCGGATTGCGACGTCTGGTGGAACGAAGTGGCAGCCAATGCGCAGGGCAACCTATTGGTTGACGGCCAGCGCATCTTAGATGTGGCAGCCCTTGCACCCGGCTTGCCAGAGGCCATTGATCAGGCTTACAAAAACATTCGCAGGATAAAATCGCTGGGCAGCTACTATCGCACCGACATTGGCCAGAGTCTTTGGCCGCCAGGAAGCGAATAAAATGTACAAATATTACAACGAAAAGCCCTTGCGGCCAGCGTGGATTGAGATTGACTTGGGCCAACTCCAGCGCAACTTCGAAATCATCAACAACGACAAGCCGGGGGACTTACGCATCCTCGCTGTGGTCAAAGACCAGGCCTATGGACACGGCGCCGTGCAAGTCGCCAGGACCGCCATCGAAAATGGCGCAGTCTACTTAGCTGTGGCCACCATCGACGAAGCCCTGGATTTGCGCCAGAATGGAATCACAGCGCCCATTCTGCTTTTTGGCGAACGCACCGAAGCCGAGCTAAAGGTCTGTGTCGAGAACAATTTCACCTGCACAATCAACGATGTGTCGACGGTTGCGCGCACCTCGCGGCTTGCAGCCGCCGCCGGCCAAAGCATGCCCGTGCATGTGGAAGTCGACACGGGCTTGAATCGCTTCGGCGTGCGCTGGACCGAAGCCTTGCCGGTCCTTGAAGCCATTGCGGCAACAAACGAACTGATTCTCGAAGGCGTGTTCAGCCATTTTGCCATGTCCGACGAAGTGGACAAGAGCTTTGCCCTGGAGCAACTGCGACGTTTCCAGGAAGTTCTGACCGAAATGGCTGCACGTGGCATCCGGACAAAATACCGCCATATGTGCAACACCGGCGGCTACCTGGACCTGCCGCTGGCACACTTTGACATGGTCAGAATTGGGATTCTGCCTTTAGGGGTGTACCCCTCGCAGGTGTGTCGACGCGTTGCAGGACTCCAGCCAGTTATGGCTGTAAAAACCAAAATCGCAGCCATCAAAGACGTCCAGGTTGGCGACACGGTGGGCTACGGCATGCACTACCGCGCCGAGACGCCGCGGCGCATTGCCGTGCTCCCCATCGGCTACGGCGACGGCTATCCGCGCGTCAGAAATCAGGGCGAGGTTCTGGTAGGCGGCCAGCGCGCGCCGGTCGTCGGCGGCAATGCCATGGACGCCATGATGGTCGATATTACCAATATCCCCGAAAGCCGACTGTGGGACGAAGCCGTGCTCTTGGGAAAACAAGGCGACGAAGAGATCACCGTGCATGACCTGGCACGGCTCAGAAAAACCGTGTCCTACGATATTTTGACCGGCTGGAGCCCACGATTGCCACGCGTCTATTTGACGGAAAGCAAGGAACCATGAAATTACTTTTTTCAGAATACAAATCAGACTATTCAAACTATATCTTCCCGTATGCCATCTGGGCCATCCCGGAAGGCCGCGAGACCCCGGCGGACATTTTCGGGCGCGGATTCCTGCCCGCCTCCCGCGAACTGGACCGCTTTTACATGTGCCGTCAAGTGCGAATCGAACTGCAGAAATTTCAGGCTTCTTCCGAAAATCGACGCATTCTCCGCAAATGCAAGAATATTGAATACCGTTTAATCCCGCGCTCTGAATTTGACTACACCGAACACTGGCGTCAATTTTGCAAGAACTACGCGGACATTAAATTCGGCAAGGATGTGATGACCTTCCACAGATTGGACTCTTTGTTCAATTCCAAAATCGTCACGCACCTGCTGCTTTACACCAATCGCGAAAACCAGGACGACGTGGGCGTCACCACGCTTTTTTTGCAGGGCAAAGCCATGGCCTACTATTACTACGCCTTTTATGATCTCAATTACTACCGCCAAAATCTCGGCATGTACATGATGACCTCTGCGGTGGATTATTTCGGCAAACAAGGATTCGAGCATCTGTACTTGGGTTCCTGCTATTCGCGCAACGCCCTCTACAAGACGCAGTTTTCGGGGGCACAATTTTTTAACGGATTTAAATGGTCGAGTAATTTAGAGGAGTTGAAATACCTCATTAAGCGGGATCGAGCCGCGGTGAGCCAGCACTTGCTCGAAACCGACGAATTTCGCCAGAAATACTACAGCGGAGAGCTGGCCGAAATCATCACAGCCAGCGACTTTGCTATTACGACTTAACTAACATTTCTCAGTTCATTTTTTGACAGGATACACAGGATTGAACGGATTTGTTTCCTTTGAAAATCAAACAGTTCATGAGCCTCACCGTTCAAAAAACGACTCTTTTCTTTGTTTCAGTTGTTGTTTTCCTGGTGCCGGCCGTGCTGCGGCCGCAGTCCCAAAACCTGCCGCTGGAGCACTGGGCCTACTCATTCCTGGACCGCCTGCAAACCCGGGGCTTGTACATCAGCGAGGATTTCGACACGCGTCCCTATTCCAGAGAGGCCGTTGCAGAAATCATCTCGCAGATCGACAAGCGGGCCAAAGCCGACCCCACCTTGCTGTCCAAAGTGGAGTGGGGGCTGTTTGAGCAACTCAAGGGAGAATTTCACGAAGAGCTTGAAAACACCTCCCAGAGCATCGTCATCCGCAAAAAGGAATACGAACCCCACCTCTTTAGCTACCGCAATGAAGACATCGTGGTTCACTGGGACGGGCTGCTCAGTCACCAGAACAAAATCGAGTCGAAAAAGGTGGTGGACAGATCCTTACCCAGTGCACTGAGTTTCGTCGGGTTGAATCTTCGTGCCAACATCAAGAAGAGTCTGGCGATTTTTGCGCAAGGCGGCACTTTTTTCCTGAGCGACGCGGACAGCCTGACCGCCGATAGTTTCAACCCTTCCCTGGGGCTGCCGGTGACCAAAAACGCGCTGGTCGACGTGACGGTAACCGACCAGACCATCGCTTACCTCGTGTTTCGTTTGCCCTGGTTGGATGTGGAAGCCGGTCGGGACATGATCGAGTGGGGACCGGGGTTCCGCGGCAACCTGGCGTTGTCGAGGAATTCGAATGTCTACGACATGTTCAAGTTTGACTTCCGCTACAAACGGTTCAAGTTCGAATCTTTCCACGCGTTTCTCAACGCCGAAGATGCCAAATACCTGGCCGGGCACCGGCTGGAGATTCGTCCGTCAAGCAACGTGCAGTTCGCCCTATCAGAAACCGTGGTCTACGGCAATCGCAGCGTCGAATTCCTCTA
>JBHHYI010000284.1:0-4932 GCA_046757525.1 bacterium
GTGCCGTATCCTGGACAAGATCCTCTGCGTCCAGCGGATTTCGAGTCATGCGCAAAGCCAGGGAATACATGCCGTTGAGATGTTCACGCAACAATATGTCAAATTCATTCTTACGGCTTGTCGTTTTCGATTTTAGAATATTCATTTCGACATCCTCATGTGATTTTGAACGATTTGTAAAAAAAGACCGATAGGTTTCTACTCGTGGATTAATTCAAAGCCTCAATTCTCTGCGGGCACCGACTTTTGCAAGATGCCTTCAAAAAGAATATTTTTTAGAGTGCTCAACTGTTTTTCATACAGATCCACCTTGCCATTCAACAAGGCAATTAAATTGGCTCCCATGATGTTGTTGAGAATGATAGAGGCCACATCCATCGCATCAATTTTTTTGCGAAAGATGTTCTCGAGCTTGCCCTCTTCGATGATGGAGGCCAACATCATGATCCAGCCGTTGTAAATCTGGTGCAGCATCTTCGAAAATTTGTCATTAACTTCAATCATTTCCGTAGCTAAGGTTAACAGCAGAATCATGGGACGATTGCCGCTTTGGCAATGGCAATCACCGGGGTAAGAGAACAAGAAATCCAGTTTTTCCTTGGCATCCTTACCTTGCAGCATCTTCGGAAGTATTTCCGTGGTCCAGCACTCTTCCAGGGTCTTGATTACGGCCACGCCCAATTCCTCTTTGCTCTTGAAGTGGAAATAAAAACCGCCCTTGGTTAGCCCGGTGGCGCTGAGAATCTGACTTAAGGTCGTATGGTTGTACCCGTTTTTGGTAAACAGCCCTGTTGACTTTTCGATTATGAGCTGCCTGGTCCTTTCACCTTTGAATTTTTTCCGCATTCTGGTTTTTTAAAATTTATAACCTGTATAACAAACCGATCGGTCTTTTAATTCCCGACGCCTGCAAAAATTTGAGCCAAACCTTGGGCACTGTGTTAAAGACTTTCTGAGAGAAACGGGCAGATTTGCACGTCTATTTGGTAGAAACCGAAAACGATGGGCCTCTGCCGCCGGGCCAGGTTAAGATGGCTGTCGCAACAACTTTTTTCTGAACTTGGACTTGACTTTTGGCAAAAATTTCTTTAGTTTTTTTTGCCATTCACGAATTGCTTCTTCCTTTTGAATACAGCCCAACTTCTGCACATAGTCTACTCTGAATTGCCTGGCTCAGTCGATCATCGGCAATGGCGAAAAGCGCTGAGAATTGAAAGTAACCTGGCAATGGAGGAGAAACCATGGACCGTTCCAGCTTGAAGCAGTACTCTTTCCTACTCGCTTTCATAGTATTTGCTCTTGGTTCCAACAAAAGCTTACCGTTAAGCGAGGGTCAGGCGAAAACGACCGACGATGGTGAAACTGTCGTTCATGTGTCAGAAATGAATGTCTCCCAAAATGTGGCCCTCACCGACGACCATGCGGTGCTGTGGGGAATGGGGAAAAATGCGTTGACCTGGGTTTCGTACCCGCTTGCATCGATCCCGTACGCTAACTTTGCTGTTGAAGTTGAAGTTGGGGCGGATACGGCAGCCGGCCGTTGGCCCAATGTTGCGGTGGCTTTTGACCAGGTAGAGAACCTGCTTGTCGAGAAGCAAGTGAAGTCTATCGACTGGCACTACCTCCCTTTAGGGACCCTGCGGCCCGAAAAGCAAAATCAAACCATTTTCTTCGTTTTTACCAATGATTTTTTTAATCGCAAAAAGGGTTACGATGTTAACCTGAAAATCAGGAACGTGAGGTTTCGTGAAGTAGATTCAAATGCCGCCTCGGCATTTGAAACCGTGCATGTTAGCTGGGATCCCAACCAGGAAGCAGACCTGGCTGGTTACTACATTTATTACGGCACTGCGTCGCGGCGCTATTCTGATTCGGTCAACGTCCATCTTGCAACCAGCCGAGACTTGCGGTTACCTACTAACCAGACCTATTTCCTGGCCGTCACTGCCTACGACCGGACAGGCAATAGCAGCGAGTTTTCTAAGGAGGTGGTTTTTGAGCTCAAGCAGGTAGAGCAGGATTCGGTTTCCTGCGACATCAACGGCGACGGAGAAACCAATTTGAAAGATTGGTTGGCCTTCCAGGCCAGCCTAAATGCGCGGCTGGGCGATGCCCGCTACCGGGAGCGCGCTGACTTCAACAAGGACGGCAAAATTGACAGCAAAGATCAGGAAATTGCCAAGCAGTCGTGCAGCGAAAAGTGGTGACTGCTGGTCAAGTGTAAACGATCTTCAATTTAGTAGCCCAAAATTAAGGAGACTGCAAAAATGGTTACTTTTAAAACGGGAGATGTCATTGCCATTCATGCCAATATCCGAAAGGCACAAGATGTTTATGGCTTCGCTTTGTGCTTAGTATATCCGTTAAGCGCCATCCAGATTATTCAAACCGATGGAAATGCAGATATTATACAGAGTGACTTCCTGGGTGCGGACGCTGTATTTTTTTCAAAAATCAAACAAGACCAGGAGAATGACCTCGGTATTATTAAAATAGGATACTCCATGCAAGGGAACCAACCTGCGAAAAGCGGCGAAGGTCGCATGTTTTCGATCCGCGCCCGAACCTTAAAGCCAGGCCAACACCCGTTGATCTGGACCTCAAACTCAGCCATTGTAAACCTGAATCAGGAAGAACTGAAGAGCACCTTTGAAAACTTCACGCTGCATGTGGATGATACTAAAGACAGTGGAAATGAGATGAATGTGGTCTATATTACCGTGGAGCAAGACACGAGTGATTAACATTTGGTCAGGATTAAAGCATTCAGCACGGTTCCGGCACAATTTTTGTTAGGTAATATTCGGGCTTCAAGTTGCAATTGCTTAACACAAACCAAAAGCATTACCAGTTTACTCAATCATGGCAACATAATGTCCTGTAATCACTAATCTTATTACAACTTGTGTCAATGGAATCATCGTTCACAACCAATTCAAGACCATTGGATGATTATTTACCACTGTTCTGGCCCGCCTGCCAAAACTTAAGCGCCTTTCTCTCATGAAACGCTCGTTCCACGCCACGCAAACGTCTCGTGTGCGTCAGGCAGATGCCTGATTGCTTAACGAACGGCGAGGGCGTTGGACGCTTTTAGGGGCAGGGTTTCTTAGGGAGCGCAATCATGTCGAAGCTCGAGATTGAAAAGGCTTCTCATCCAGGATTACAACAAAATCGAACTTAGGGAATTGACATGAACATCACGACGATCAAGAAAAACGAGGGGCTGGTTGCAGCCTTGATGCTGTTTTCAACCTGTTTTGTTTTTTCTACTCCAAGCAGGGCGCAGTCGAATTTTTCCGAAACGGAGTCGCTACGCGGTTTGAGGGGGGTCATGGTTTTGGTGGAAAAACTGCCCGAGCATCTCATCGCTGAGGGCCTATCGAAGGCGCAATTGGAAAAAGCAGTCGAAGCCAGACTGCACAAGGCCAATATCCCGGTTTTGACGGAGCCGGAGTGGCTGCGGGTTTTGGGAAGCCCGCTGCTTTGGATCAACATCAACGCCTTTAACATAGATCGCGCAGGTTATCTCGCGTATGCCATCGAAGTACAATTACACCAGCACGTCATCTTAACCCGAAAGCCTTCCTTCGAAACCATGGCACCCACCTGGAACAGTGGATCGATTGGCATCGCTAAAGCAAAGGACTTCAAACGGTTACAAAAGGCACTAAACAAGCATGTCGACCGTTTCATTAAGCAATACCTGGAAATGAATCAAAACTTTTCCATACTCAGGCCCAAATAGAAAACCGAGCCAAAGCACCCGACCTCAGATCAAAGCTACCCGTGCCTACCTCTATCCCATCTATCGACATAACTTCGATTCGTGCCTCTTTTCTCTTGACAAAGATGCTTGAATTTAAGACATTATTTAGTTTACATTTCTCAAAAGAGCTTTGCAAGAAGGACGGGTGGGTCATGACAGTTTCCGAGCAAGAAAACAACGATAATGAAAAAAGAAACTACATCTGTTTGGCGGTAGGTCTGGTGCTGGGCATAGCCATGGGGATTGGCGCCGGGGCGTTTATCGGCTCTCTGACGGGCAACCGCGACATGTGGATCGGTTTGGGCATTCCTTTTGGCTTTGTCATCGGCATTATTTTAGGGGGTGGTATTTCGGAGCTCATCGAGAAAGCGTCCAGAAACAGGAATTAGGCGCGGCTCTCTTCCACCTAAAACAAACTGAAAAGGCATTGGATGCTTTTGGGAAACGCTCTAGTGCAAAAATCAGCGCAGCGCATTTTTGCAACGGAACGGTCCTGTAAAAATACGTCCTCCGGACTGATTTTTACACTCCACCAAAAAGTTGCCGACATTCAAAGCAACAAGTTTTTGTTGTGTTATCAAACGGGGGCTGTCCAAAAAGGGCCATTTTTGTGTCATTCCCGCGGAAGCGGGAATCTATAACCTGTTGATTTTTATGGATTCCTGCTTTCGCAGGAATGACATCCCCGGGTTCCTTCTTGACTTTTTGGACAGCCCCTGTTTGATTGGTTTAAGAAGAAGCCAACCCTTCGACGAGAATGACTGATCTTGAGTAGGTGACCACTGAAGCTACTTCCTTGACTTCTCCTCTAACTGAAAGCCTTTTCCTCTTCTCGATCACACAAGGGAGGTAGATTTACCAAGAAAATCCATCGCCATAGTCCGGGGCCAAAGTTTTAGAACTCAGGCGCTTCTGCAAAGCGTTTCGTTGCAAGGTATAATAATAACCAAAACAGGCATTTGAAAAGAATGTACGACAGCTCAAATCAGAGACAAAACCTCAGTCGGGCGCGAAGAATCGTTGTAAAGTTTGGTAGCCGTATCTTGGTAAAAAAAACTGGACAGCCCGACTTGCGGCGTATGCGCAACCTGGTGCGACAACTGGTTCGGCTTCGGCGTGCCGGCAAAGAGGTCGTCTTGGTTTCCTCTGGAGCGATAGCAGCA
>JBHHYI010000285.1:0-4906 GCA_046757525.1 bacterium
CTGAATGACACTGGAGGCTGTAATATAAGGACGGCGACAGCAAGGCGTTTCCTAAGAGGACAGGCTTTGCAAACATGGCATCCGGAAGACAGTTCGGAAAAGCAATTTAGTCCAGGGACTTCATTTTCGCACAAAAAGCAGCTACCCGTTCTTCTTGCACCAGATTGTCCGCCTTGCCGTCTTTTTTGAAATAGCTGCCCACAATCAGTCCGTCCACTTTGGCGTAAATCTTGTCGAGATTCCCAGAGGTTACGCCGCTACCCACGAGAATAGGGAGGGCGGTGTTTTTGCGCACCATGTCGATGTCTTCCACTCTCGTTGCAGCACCGGTGAAGTCGCCGGACACAATCAGGGCATCCGCCAAACCGCGCTCGCTTAAGTCTCGGCTTTCCAGGGCAAGCCCGCGGTCGGCTAATGGCGCCGCGTGTTTAACGGCGACATCGGCGAAGATGAGCACGTTGGAGCGCAGGGCCGCCCGCAGTCTCAGGGTTTCGTGGCTCGCCCCTTGCAGGATGCCCTGGTCCGAGACAACCGCATGCATGTGCACGTTCACCCGGATGAAATCAGCCTCGGTTGCGGTGGCTACGGCAAGCGCCGCTTGTGCATCGTTGCGCAACGCGTTAACCCCAACGGGCACGTGGGCCACCCTCGCGATTTCGCGCGTTACCGCGGCCAGAGCAGCCACCGTTTCCGGTGGGAGCTTGTCAGGATAAAAGGGCATGTCGCGAAAATTTTCCACGATGAGCCCGTCTATTGGATGGCGCTTGAATATCTCCACCTCCGAAAGCGCGGTCTCGTAGACCTTGCGCATGTTGCCAGCGTATCGGGGAGAACCAGGTAAGGGCACAAGGTGAACACAGGCAATGAGCGGCTTCTGAGCTTTGAAGAGGTCGTGGAATTTCATCGTTTGGTTTTTCGAGTGATTGACCGAAAACTCTTCTTCTGACTTGTCATTTCGACTGCACATAATCAGGAAATGATTCACAAAACAGTTATTGTACGACGGTTTCAAAAAAATGTTGCTGTTTTTTAATGCAACGTGCCACCCAACAAGTCTGAATACGAACCGCTCACACAAGCAGAAGCAGGTATCTGAAACTGCGCCACCAGCCACCGGACTTTCTCATACACCGCTGCTCTGTCTGCCTTCTGCGAAACCACACCCTCGAATTCGATGAATCTTCCCAGTTCTTTGACCCTATCCAGATGAATGCGCACTTCGTCCAGCAAATACAGCTCTCTTTGTTTTTCAACCACCTGCCAAACGCCCAAGGCATCCCCTAAGACGCTCTTGAACTTCACGGCGTCTGCAACCGGGTAGATTTGGTAGTCGCTTGTCTTGAGACCCGTCGCATCGGGCCTTTGGTAATAAATCAACTGGCTTGGTTGCGCCGAAGATTCCCGCAGTTTGAGCCTTCCCGTTGGCACCCGAAAGTAGATGTCGATCTGACTCTGAGAACCCTGGAACACAGCGCCAACCTCTGCTGCCAGTTCCTTCGCTTTGGCCAGATCCGGATATTTGGCTTTGAGTTCAATATTTTCCATTTGGCAAAGATACAGTGCAAAAGAGCTCTGTGTTGTTTAGAGTGGGTAAATGAGTATTAGCACACGCCGAAGGCGTCAAACACCAAAGCCGAGGGTAGTGCGCGCAGCGCAACCCTCGGTTAGCGATAATCACAATACAGAACCCTGAAGGGGTGCAACAAGAATGGGAGCAACCATGTTGCAATCGTTGCTCCAGATTTTTCTTGAGGGCAATATGCGAGTCGTCCCGAGCAGGTCACTGCTGTTCAAGTGACCGTGTCGAGGGGTGACGGCCCGGCGCCCCTTTCGACGCGCGATTTGGACAGCAATCGCTGTTGATGCGGCATTCACTTCTAATCTTGCGGTGCACTTTGGCTGTACGCTTCAAGCGCCGCCAGGCAAGTGTTGTAATGAATCCGCACCGTGTCCTCGGTATCGTAGGCATAGCCACCGCCCAGAGTCACGGCGACCGGGACTTTGTTATTCTTGCATTGTTCGAAAACAAAGGTGTCTCTTTGTTTGAGACCTGCTATGGTCAGCTCCAAACTGCCCAACTGGTCTCCTTCGTAAGGATCGGCCCCGGCCTGGTACAAAACAAAATCGGGCTTGAATTCGCTCATGATCTCAGGAATGGCCCGGTGCAGGTGTTCGAGATACGCATCGTCGGTGGTGCCCACAGGTAAATGAATGTCCAGGTCGCTGCTTTCTTTGATGGGATACAGATCTTCTTGATGAATGGAGAAGGTAAAAACGGAAGCGTCATTCTGGAAGAGCGCGGCAGTGCCATTGCCCTGGTGCAGGTCGCAATCGATAATCGCGACGCGCTTCGTCAGGCGTTTGCTTTGCAGGACCCGCACGGCAACAGCCAAATCGTTCAAATAGCAAAAACCCTCAGCCCGGTCGGCAAAAGCATGATGAAATCCGCCGCTCAAATGCACGGCCCAACCAGACTGCAATGCTTGATCACAGGCCAGAATGGTGCCGCCCACCGCCAGCCTGAACAGCTCCACGATTTTCTCCGAGATCGGCAGCTCAGAAGCAGCCGTGCGAGAAGTCCAGCGACAATGGCGCAAATCGTCGAGGTACTCACGCGTGTGCACCAGTTGCAAGTCCTCAAATGAAGCCGGCCGCGGCGCCACAAAATCGCTGGCACGCAACCCTGCTTCGCGCAGCAATTTCTCGCACACCAGACGGTACTTTATCATTGGAAACACGTGGACGCCGATGTCCACAAAATAATTTTTTGAATGAATAAAGGCCATACTACTTAGCAAAAATCATTTTCCTCGATTGGCTCAAATCGCCGTATTTCAAGTTGTACACGTACAATCCGCTGGCCACGCGCTCCCCTCTCTGATTCCGGCCATCCCACTTGCGGCTGTACACGCCCGGCGCCAGCTCCTCGTCCACAAGCTTCACCACGTCACGGCCCTTGACGTCGAGAATCGTCAGGACCGCCCGCTGTTGTCCCGAAGACGCGACCTTGCTGGCAGGCAGTTTAAAGCTGATTTTTGTGCTGGGGTTGAACGGATTAGGAAAATTCTGCCGGAGCTCAAAGTCCACGGGCAAGGCGATTTCCACCCGGATGGTCTGCGAGAATTCAAAGGTGCCATCGGCTTTGCTCTGTTTAAGGCGGTAGAAGACAGGACTGGTCCGCACATCCCGGTCCTGAAAAGAGTAGAACGTTGGCGACGGGACGCCGCCAACGCCTTGCACAAAACCTATTTTCTCAAATTCTCGGGCATTGAAACTGCGCTGCACTTCAAATCCAAAACTCGTGAACGGTCTTCCCGTTCGCCAGCTTAGCAGCACGCTATTTCCAACGACCTTGCCCTGGAACGAGGACAACGCAACCGGCACGGCCGTGCCATTGAACACGATTTTCCTCAAGGCCTGGCCGTATTCCAGCAGGTAAAAGCTGCCGTCGGCACCCAGTGCGCCGTCTACCGGGCTGCTGAAGCCAGAGCCAAAATCTACGCTGGTCCAGCCACCCACGCCATCCGGCCGAATGTTGCGGATCCAGTCTCGATAGAAATCTGCGTAAAAATAGGTGCCGTCGAACTCCGGCGGAAAGCTGGCGTCGTTTGGAAAATCCCTCTGTCGATAAGCCACAAGAGCAATTCCAGAGTTCAGTCCGGAAACATCGTTGTATTCCCAAATTGGGAAAAGCGGATCTGGTGCAATCAGATTGGCCCCCGAATTGAAAGTGCTGCTGCCTTCGAACCGCGGCCAGCCGAAGTTCTCGCCCCCGCTGCTCAAGTCGAATTCTTCTACGGCGTCCTGACCCACATCGCCGATGAACAGTTGGTCGGTTTGCGGGTCCACAGCAAACCGAAACGGGTTCCTGAGTCCGAAAGCAAATATTTCCGCCCGCTGATTCTGAGGCGCGTTGGGAAAGGTGGGGTTGTCGGCAGGAATGCTGCCGTCGCGATTGATGCGCAATATTTTCCCATTGAGCGTGGTCAGATTTTGCACCAGGTCGCGGTTGCCATCGTCGCCGTGGCTGACGTACAAAGTCCTGTCGCTGCCAAAGCGCAACGTGCCGCCGTTGTGATTGGCAGCGCCAGCAGGCAGGTCATCGATCAGGGTTAGCTGCGAGTTGCCATCGATGGCAAGCTGGTCGGAATCGGGATCTGGCAGGTCGCCGGAGACCGTAAAGCGCGAAACGCGATTGGTGTTGCTGCTGTGACTGTGAAACAGGTAAATGAAAGGCTGGTCTGGAAAGTCGGGATCGACGGCAATGCCCAGCAAGCCCTTTTCACTGGAGGTCTTTAAGTTCGGCACCGTGAGCAACGGGGTTGATTTCAGGACGCCATTGACGAGCAGCTTCACCTGGCCGCTGAATTGGTGCACCAATAGAATGCGGCCGTCAGGCAAGAGCGCGAACCCATCCGCATCGTTGTCCAGCGCCGTGTTAACGTCAACAACGGCGAAGCCTTCAGGAACGGTTTGGGCAAATCCGAACTGGCAACAAAATAGCACTGCAACTAAAAGGAGGAGCTGGGGCATTCGGAATGCCGGGACTCTCATTTTACCCTCCCAAAACTAATTCCAATCTTTGAAGGCAATATCCAAACTATTGCAAACGGTAACCTTCTTAAAGAAGGTCACCGTTTCCTGAAACCGGTCAAAGGCCCGGCTCCTGCCTTTTGGCGTCAACCTAAGAGATTTTATCTATCAAAAATGTTATCTGAGGTTCAAATTTCTGCCAAAGTTCTTTTTAGAAAGAGATGGATTGTCATTTCGACCCGGCAGCCGCCGGGGAAAAATCTGGTTTAGTGCATTTGTCAGATTTCTCGACTCCACTTCGTTTCGCTCGAAATGACAATTTTGGTAACAGTTCACCCGATAGCGATCGTTAAGGATATTTATCCTGAACGTA
>JBHHYI010000286.1:0-4893 GCA_046757525.1 bacterium
CTCAGCCCTTCTTGTCCACCAGCGAATACACCACGGGAATAACCACCAGAGTCAGCATGGTGGAGACGAGGAGACCGCCGATCACCGTGATGGCCATGGGCGCGCGGACTTCGGCCCCTTCGCCGAATCCCAGGGCCAGAGGCAGCAGCCCGAGCACCGTGGTCAAGGTGGTCATCAAGATTGGACGCAAGCGCACCTGACCCGCTTCTTTAATCGCCTGCAGCTTTGCCATGCCATTTCTGCGAAGCTGATTGATGTAATCGATCAGCACGATGGCGTTGTTGACCACGATTCCCGCCAGCATGATCAATCCGATGAACACCACCACACTGATGGAGCTGCTGGTGAGGATGAGCGCTAAGACCACGCCAATCAAGGCCAAAGGAATGGTGAACATGATGATCAACGGGTGTAACAACGACTCAAACTGCGAGGCCATGACCAGGTAGACCAGGAAGATCGCCAGGAGCAACGCCAGACGCAGCGATTGCAAGGACACTTTCATTTCCTGGTTTTGTCCGGCGAGACGAACGCTAAACTCGTCTGGAATTTTAATGGTGGACAGCAAGTGCCGGATCCTCTGCGCAGCTCCACCTAAATCGTGCCCGACCAGATTGGCGCTGACGACCGCCACCCGTTCCTGGCTGGCTCGACGAATTTCTCCGGGCCCCATGTCCAACACGACCCTGGCGACTGAAGCCAGAGTTATGGGCGGCATATTTGCGGGATTGACCAGCAAGCGGCGAATGTTTTCGATCGACTGGCGGTCCTGCTGCCGGGCGCGTACCAGCACGTCGATCTTGCGGTCGCGCAACGAGTAACGCGTGGCTAATTCCCCCTTCACTTTTTTGACCACGGTGTGCGCTACATCCGGCACCTGCAGGCCGTAAGAAGCGATCCGTTCACGGTCGAAATAGATGCGGATCTCCGGGTAGCCCCCGCGCATGGTCGACTTGATGTCGGTGAACTCCGGAATCTCTTCCAGCTTCCTGGCAAGGAGGTCCGACAAGCTCTGGAGACCTTTGAGGTCGTAACCGGCAACCTCGACTTCGATGGGTGTTTTGAAGCTGAAAAGCGAGGGTCGGGAAAACTTGTATTCAGCACCGGGAAGGCGGCTAAAACGCTCTCTCAAATCGGCCATCAAGAATTCCTCTGCGGACCGATCAGCCCCGGAAGCCATCTTGATTCGCAGCTCGCCCCAATTTTCGCCGCCTTCTTCGGGATTGGCATCCAGGCGGTTGCCCGTGCCAGCGACCGAAAACAGGGTCTGAATCATCTTGTTGCCGCGCGCTTCCTGCTGCATCCTGGCGATGAGACCGTCGGTTTTTGCCAGCGGTGTGCCAGGCGGCAACTTAACCTCCACCAGGAATTCGCCCTGAGAGAGTTGCGGAATCAACTCAACACCAAGCCGGGGAATGAGCAGCATGCAGAAGAGGAATAAGCCACCGGCCGTGCTCAGCACCGTGGTTCTGTGGCCCAGCGACCAATCGATGAGTTTTGGGTAGGTTGCATTTACCCAGGTGAAAGCTTTTTCGAAAAGGTACAACGCCGGTTTAATCGTCAGCTTTGCAAACTTAGAGACGGCGCTGGCAACCCTGAGGATCCAGGTTACAAGGAAGGTCGGCGTGGTTGTGAATATAAACTTAAGAATCTTTTCGGAGCGGCGAACGAATTTGCCGCGACGCTTTTGCGGCTTTTCTGACGCCACCGGCAAGTCCTGGCCGGCTCCTTTTTTCCCGCCGAAGGAAGCCAGCATGGGAATGAGGGTGAGCGCTACCGCTAAAGAGGCCAGCAATGAAAAAGTCACCGTCAGGGCCTGGTCCCGAAACAACTGTCCGGCAATGCCCTTCACAAACACCAGCGGGAAAAATACGGCGATGGTCGTCAGCGTGGAGGCGGTGACCGCCATGCCGACCTCACTGGCCCCTAACCGTGCTGCTTCCACAACGCTGGTGCCCTTCTCTCGGTAGCGGAAAATGCTTTCCAGCACCACCACCGAATTGTCCACCAGCATGCCAACGCCCAGGGCAATGCCGCCTAATGACATGATGTTGAGCGTTATATCGCCGCCAAACATCAGATTAAAGGTCGTGATCACCGAAATAGGAATGGCCAGGCAGATGATTATCGTGCTCCAGATATCGCGCAAGAAGAAATAAAGAATGATGAATGCCAGTATGCCACCGATCACCCCGGCGCTAACCACTTCGTTCACGGCACTTTCGATAAAAATGGACTGATCGTAGACCGTTTTCAGTTGGGCGCCTTCTGGCAGCAATTCGTTCAGGCCGGTTAACCGTTTCTTCACGTCCCTGGCGACGGTGACGGTGTTGGCGTCGCCTTCTTTGTAAATGGCAATTTCAACGGCTTGCTCGCCATCGATGCGAGTAATCGCCTTTCGTTCCTTGTGTCCCTCCATGACTCGGGCCACATCCTTGAGATAGATCTTCGAGCCCCGGTGGCTGCGCAAAATGACGTCCTCTATTTCGCGCACCGACTTGAATTGATTCAAGGTGCGCACCAGGTACTGGTTGGCGCCTTCTTTGAGACTCCCACCGGCCAGATTGACATTTTCCTGGCGCAATCGGTCAGCAATTTCTTGAATGGTCAGATTCAATTGCGACAGCTTACTCTGGTCCACTTCGATCTGGATTTCTTCTTCCAGGCCTCCGCTAATCTTGACCGCGGCCACGCCAGAAATAGATTCCAACGCCTTCTTGAGCTGCTCTTCGGACAGGGTGCGCAAGAACTTCAAGTTTTCCTCTTCGCTGAATGTGTCATCCGTGCCGCTGCGGTGGTAGGCAGCTAACTCAATGGAAGAACGGCCCTTCTGCTGACCAGGCACTTTTCGGGAGAGGGCTAAAGTAAGGATGGGGTCCAATGAAGGATCGAACCTCAGGACCATGGGTTTTTTGATTTCAAGAGGCAGGTCTAAGGCGTCCAGCTTTTCCCGCACCTCCAGGCTGGCATAATCCATTTTGGTGCCCCATTCGAATTCGAGGATCACATCGGACTGCCCCGAACGCGAAATAGAGCGCACTTCGATGAGATTTTTTACGACGCCGAGGGCTTCTTCGATGGGCTTGGTTACCAGACTCTCCACTTCAATGGGCGCCGCCCCCGGGTAGTCGGTGCGGATGGTCAGAGACGGATAGGTGAGGTCCGGCAACAGAGTAACCTGGAGACGGTCGAATGCCACAATGCCAAATATGACGATCGCCAGAGTAAACATGGAAACCGTCACCCGACGCCGGATGGAGAGTTCGATTATTTTCATACAGGTTCCTTATTTGCTGGCTTTCAGTGCTATTTTAATGACTGCTACTGGATGATCTCAACCCTGGAGCTGTCTTTCAGTCCGTTTTGGCCCACGACCACCACCTGGTCGCCCAACGAAAGTCCGTCCAGAATTTCCACCGCGGATTCCGAAGCATATCCGGTTGTTACGGTGTGTCGCCGGGCAACGGAGTCTGCCACGGTAAAAACCATGTCCGCGCCGTCTTCGGAGAGCAGCGCCTGTTTTGGAATGAGCAGCGTGTTTTCATGAGTGTCGTAAATCACGCGGACGCGAGCAAACATGCCGGGTTTCAATTGCGCATTTTGGCGCCTTACCGCGATGGTGACTTTGACCGTGCCGCTGGCCGGATCGACGATAGGACTGATTCGTTCCACCGCACCCTCGAAAGTCGTGCTGGTAGTGGCGTCAAAACTCAATTCAACCGGCTGGCCGCGCTTGATTTTTCGAATCTCGGCTTCGGGCACGAACAAGTTTGCAATCAGATGGTCAAAGTCGACGACTTTGAAGAGCGGTGCATTCAGGTTGATCATGTTGCCGGTTTTAATGTAGCGCGTGGCCACCACTCCGGAAATGGGCGCCCGAATGGAGGCGTATTCCAGATTGAGCCTGGCGGCTTCAAAAGCGGCTTGCTGGGCCTCCAATTGAAACCGCGCATTTTGAAATTCTTGTTTTGAAATCAGGTTTCTCTGAAAAAGCTCCTTGCTGCGCTCAAAATCGTTTTGCAGCTTGTTCAAGTCTGCCCCGGCCTTTTGCACTTCGATAGCCAGCATCTCGGCTTCCAGTTTTGCCAGAATCTGCCCTTTTCTCACCTGCATCCCTTCTTCGACCAAAATCTCCTCGACAATTCCGGAAGCTTTGGCCACCACCTCGGCCTCGTTTTCCGCCTCTAAAGTGGCCGTGCCAGTCAAATAGGCCGACAGGTCGTCCTGGGCCACTTTGGCAACTTCGACGGGTATTGCAACGACAGCTTCTTTTTTGTTCTCTTTTGCCTCGCCATCCTTGCCGCAAGAAATGAAAGCAACCGAGATGAAAGCCAGCAAGACGACAGCTTGCAAGGTTGAGTAGATACGTTGGATCATAAGGCCACTCCTACTTATGCAAATAGACTGCGTGCTATTTCAGCCACGATTTGGAGTCGAGCCCTTAAGCACACTGAGTTAATAACAGGCTCGAGTCCGGGCTTAGTTGGCACCATTCTGCGTTTAAATTCACTTTTCCCAATCTGGATTCAATAAGCTTTGACAGCCAAGCGGGCACAAATGTTACACCATATTTTAAATCTTCGTTTGTCGTTTTGAACAAAGAATTGGGGATTTAACTTCCTTCGTGTACGGATAACAATTTGAGAAGGTTGCAGTTCACCGACGGCTGGTCGCGTAATTAAGATCCGGGCAGGCAGTTTTTTGAGGGAATCATTGCGATTGAGTGATTAAAACAGAATGCGGTAAACTCTACGATATTCGGGGCCAGGAGATGTCCAAAGGTCTTTCTAATTCCTACAACACCAAGCCTCTACTGATCACTGATCACTGATCACTGATCACTGTTTTCTTTGTCATTCCTGGACAATCTCTTGTACCCCTCTCGTTCCAAAA
>JBHHYI010000287.1:0-4859 GCA_046757525.1 bacterium
TTCGGCGGTAGAAACGGCGTGACGTCCAGCAGCTTGATGTCCGTGCGTTGCCGCAGTCGCTCCAGAAACCAGTACTTGTGTCCGGCGCCAAAGGTGATGAGAATGCGTTTGCCGCGGTGGCGTTTGATGGCGCGGTCGACGAGGCGGTAGTGGGCTTCGTTGATGTGGGTCCAGCCGCCGGGACCGATCCAGTCGTTGAGGAAGCGGTCGTAAGGGGCCAGCTCCTCTTTAGTGCGTTGATCGTAGCGTTCGGAATGAATCACATACGGGTCGTCTTCTTCAATGGGATTGGCGGCCAGGCGCTTGTTGACTTCCTGCACGGCCTTCTGGTACTGTTCATTTTTAGCAGCAAAGGCGGGATCGCTCTCGAACTGTTTGATACGGGCCTGTCTAAGATCGGACATCTCCTTGGTCCAGGCAGCACAAGGCTCCACCTCAAACCCCATTTGGATTTTCAGCGGCAGGAGCACGTCGGTGTACTCGGGAAACCGCTGCACCCGCGGGTCTTCGATGACGCCGCGTTCCGCCCAGTCGCGCCAGACCCGTTGCCAACGATCCGGTGGAATCTCGGGACAGATTACGTCGGGGGCAATGCGTCGAATGGTCTCTGCCACTTGCTGCAAGCCCCATTTCTTGCTGGTGCGGTGCTGGCCGTGAATCGTGCCCAGGACCAGCACTTCGGTCACCGAATCGCCTTCGGTCTTTTTTTGAGATTCGTTGGTTGTTTTCTGGCTTTGAGGCAAATCGATGACGTAGAGCTGGTTGGAGCCTTCGCAGCCGCTCCACAGGGTGGTGCCTGAAGGGTGCACCGATAGGGTGATGGGAGTCTTGCCCACCGGAATACGCGCGATCACCCGCCGGTTGTGCCGCTCGATTACGGAGATGTCGTTGCTGGCGGTATTGTTGACAAAAGCCTGCTGCCCGTCGGGGGAGACGACCACAGAGAAGGGACCGTCGCCGATGCCCGCGCTCAAGCTGTCCACCACCTGGAGTGAGGCCGTGTTGATGAAAACCACCCGGTTGTCGCCGCGCACGGCCACGGCGTATTCAATGTCACCCGGCAGGACCGCGCCGCCGCTGGGGTGTGTGCCGACCGGCACGGTGGCCAACACGCGCTGGTTCCACAGATCCACCACGGTCACCGTGCCGTCGACGTAGTTGGGCACAAAGGCTTTGCGACCGTCGGAGGTGGCAGCCGGCGGAAAGGGGCGGTTGCCGGTGGGGTAGTCCCGCACTAATGTGAAATCGCGAGCGTCCAGCAGCCAGAGCCGGTTGGCGCGCTCAGCCGAGATTAGAAAACGGTTTTCGGGTAGCGGTCCGGCAAACAAGGACGGGCCGGCGCCGGTCACAAGCGAGTGGATTTCGTCTGTGCCTTGCAACGAAAGTCGCTGGAGCCTGTCCGATTGGAACTGGCTCACAGCGAGCTGCGCAGACCCGGGAAGCTCTACCACTCCCAGCGGCGTGTGGTCCACCGCCAGAGTCCGGGCAACCGTCAACGAAGCCACGTCTACCACGGCGATTTGGTTGGAACCTGCCGCTGCCACGTAGGCCGTCCTTCCGTCGGCGCTGAAGCTGATTTGGTGCGGTGCTTTGCCGACGTCGAGAATCTTGCGCACGCGAAAACCGTCCGCTTCCCCCGGTTGGGGAGGCTGTGCTTGTAGCTCGCGCAGGACGTCGCGGGCGTTGGCCTCGAAGGTAGCGTCATATTGCGGGTACTGCAGAAAGGCAGCAAACCTGGGAAAGGCGGCACTTTTCACGGCTTCTGCCATGGTCTGGCCGTTTGCCAGGGCGCTTCGAGCGTGTTCAACCTGGGCTTGCAAGTAAGACCGGAAGCGCAGCATGTCCGCAACTCCGCCGGGTGCGAAGTGGCCGGGCAGCACGTGTTGTGGCTCTAAAGCGGCCAGGCGTTCCAGTGCCTCAATCCAGACCAAAACGCTGCCTTCGCCCATGGACGGGGCAGAATCGTGCAGGAACAGATCGCCGGTAACCAGCACCCGTTCCTGCGGCGACCAGACCACCAAATCGCCCTGTGTGTGCGCCGCACCCGGATGGAAGAGCTGCACCTGGAGGGCGCCCAGGTCGAAGGGTTCGCGCTCGGCGACGATTTTTTCTGGTAGCTTAAACTCACAGGACTCAAGCTCCTGGCGCTCCGTCTCGTTTTCAGCGGCGGCCACAAGCTGCTTGCGCACCTGAGCCGCGTTTTCTGCCAGAGCACGGCGAGTACGGGGGTGGGCGACGAGCTGGAACTGGCGCGTGCCCAGGCAGATGGCGCCAAAGCTGTGGTCCGGGTGCCAGTGCGTAAGAATGGCCCAGCGTATGGGCTTGTCCGTCGCTTTGCGCACTGCGGCCAGAAATTCTCTGGCCACGGCCGGGGTCAAGCCCGGGTCCACGACCAGAGCCGCCTCCTCGCCCACAAACAGGGCGCTGTTGCAAGAACGGTCGTTTTTAGCAATCCAGGCCCAGACCCGGTCGGTTAATTTCACCAGACCTCTGGTCTCGGGCTGCGCGTTGAGTGAGCCAATGGTCAGCAACAAGAAAAGAAGCAGCAGTCCGGCGCGCGCTGCTTGAGTCCCTCCGGAATGGCTTAGCTTTCCCCAGCAGCCCTTGCATTCCTGCTGGTTTCCGTCGGATTCGAGTTTGGGATCTTGTTTCATGATTTTGCTCCAGTTTCAAGGCTTTCAGACCGTTCCGGCAGCTCCGCCGGGTTCGGAACGACAATTCTTTTTCCTTTGAGCACAAAGGTAGTCGTCCTGAGTAGTCCCGACCGTTTTTTGGTCGGGACGTATCGAAGGGCGACGCCCGTCACCCCTCGATACGGTCACCTGAACAGCGGTGACCTACTCGGGATGACTCGCACAGTGCTTTCTGACCTCGCCTGGAATAACGTTACCGAGATTCTAAGAAACGATTTTTTTTGTTGTGACACCTTTTTTAAGAAACGCCTTCTCTTCGTAACGGAAACGTCTCGTTTGCGAGGTCGTTTTTGGAAGTTAAGAGCTTTTCGGCTGCGAGCAATTTTGGCTCGAGAACGGGCCGAATGCCATGCTGCAATAGACGGGCAATATCAAAAAAAGCTCACTGTTTCAGCGAGCTTCTTAGCCAGCACGCCCGGAAGGACTTGAACCCTCAACCCTCTGATCCGAAGTCAGATGCTCTGTCCAATTGAGCTACGGGCGCAATTTGCTGGGGTGCAGGGATTCGAACCCCGGTTCCACGGTCCAGAGCCGTGTGTCCTGCCGCTGGACGACACCCCAGGAATGGATTAATTTAACACATTAGATTCTATTTTGCAAGTATTCTACGGCTCTTCTCAGTCTGCGCAAAACCGTATCCTGCCCTAACAACGCCATGATCTCAAAAAGACCGGGGCTGGCCGTGACCCCGGTTAACGCCAGCCGGAGGGGATGAATGATCTTGGCCGCGCTGACGCCCAACTCTTCTGCCAAACTTCGAATGACCTGCTCCACATTGGTGTGGGTGAATTCTCTTATCTGTCCTAACCTTTCGATGAGCAGCTTGAACCGTTCAATGGTTGCCGGTTCCTGCCAATGTTTCTTGAGACCTTTTTCATCATAGGCGTCAGGGTCGTGAAAAAAGTATTTCGACCTCTCCTGGAATTCAGTGAGACGCCGCATTCTGGATTTCAACAGCCCCACAATTTTCAACAAATAGTCGCGATGCGCCTCCGCGTAGCCGCTCGAAATGAAGCCGGATTCAATCAAGTCGGGCAGGACCATGCCTAACAATTGGGCGTCCTCGGTTTCGCTCAGGTAATGCGCGTTCATCCACTCCAACTTGTGCTGGTCGAACACCGCGCTTTTTTTCGAGATTCCGGAAAGGTCGAATTCTTCAAGCAATTGCGCGCGAGTGAAAAATTCCCGGTTGTCGCCGGAAGACCAGCCCAGCAAGGTCAAGAAGTTGAACAGGGCCTCACTCAAATACCCGGCAGATTTGTACTCGTTCACCGAAGTCGCGCCGTGACGCTTGCTCAGCCGCTGCCGGTCCGTTCCCAGGATCAGTGGCACATGGGCAAATGTAGGACATTGCCAGCCAAAAGCCCGGTAAAGCAAAACATGCTTGGGGGTGTTGGAAAGGTGATCGTCCCCGCGGATGATGTGGGTGATGTCCATTTCTTTGTCGTCGACGACCACCGCCAGATGGTAGGTCGGTATGCCATCGGACCGCAGGATGATGAAATCGTCTATTTGCTCGTTGTCGAAACGCACCTGGCCGTAGACGTAATCCTGGAACGTGGTCGTGCCTTCTTCGACTTTGAAGCGAACCACAAAGGGCTTGCCCTCACCTTGGAGGGCCTGTCTGGCACTCTCCGACAATTGCAGACAGTGGCGGTCATATTTCAAAGCTCCGTGGCCCTGTTTCTTTGCGCTCTCCCGCAGACGCTGGAGCCTGTCTGCCGTGCAGTAGCACTTGTAGGCTTTGCCTTCTTCCAGCAACCTTTCGGCGTAGTGTTTGTAAATATGAAATCTCTGCGATTGAAAAACCGGGTCTCCATCCCAATCAAGGCCCAGCCATTTAAGTGCCTCGAAAATGGTTTCCACCATTTCTTTGCCAGAACGGCTGACGTCGGTATCTTCAATGCGGAGCAGGAATTTGCCCTGGTGCTTGCGCGCAAACAGCCAATTAAAGATGGCGGTGCGCGCCCCGCCCAGGTGCAAGTAACCCGTGGGACTGGGAGCAAAACGAACCCTTACCTGGCCGACTTCTTTTGTGTCCAACTCAGCACCTTACCGTAATGTCCTAATAAAAAAAGCGGAGAGGCTGGGATTCGAACCCAGGGTAGACATAAAGCCTACAACGGCTTAGCAGGCCGCTGCCTTCAACCACTCGGCCACCTCTCC
>JBHHYI010000288.1:0-4811 GCA_046757525.1 bacterium
GTGCCGCCAGAATAATCATCGAAAATGTAGGCCGCTCTTTGCACAAGATTCCGCGCACCAACGCCATCAGCTTTGTTCACAAGATTTCAGAGAAGGCCTGGCAGCGAGCCCGCGGGGAGACCACATCGCCATCGTCTCTGCCAGAACAGACGACTGATCTGCGCTTACTTAGAGGCGAGTCAAGGCGCCGCGCTGTTATTGTGGAACCACTGAGAAATTAGTATTTGATTATTGCCGTAGCATTTGTTATTATTGCAACAATTGGATTGGGCGTGGCGCTCAAGAGATTGCTCAGTTGAGTCATTAAAGGCATAGGGCAATTGGACGTTGGTGGGTCTCGTCAAGCCCCTGGCTGCGTGAGATGGTGCAGCCGCGAGGTCAACGGTCCCATCCCGCCATAGTTGCAGGGATGCGGGTTCACCAGTGAGGCTTAACATTCCGAGACTTTGTCAAGTTTCGGAGAAGAAGCCTGTGCGTCTTATGAAATTTACAGAAAAACAAGGCCAGTACTTGGCTTTCATATACAACTATTCTAAGATGGCTGGGCGACCGCCCGCAGAAGCAGACTTACAACGATTTTTTCGAGTGACACCACCAACTGTGCACCAAATGATAATAAGATTAGAGGAAAAGGGGTTGATTAGCCGCGTTCCGGGCAAAGCACGCTCGATCGAAATTCTCGTTCCTGTAGAAGAGATTCCAATTTTACGCTGATCAATACTGGTTTAAAATGATAGGGCCTCTGCGTGCCAATCCCAGTCTGACAGGCCGTTCGGTGTTCTTGAAACAGCGGGACTAACCCGTGGCTAACCTGGATTTGCCTGCCTGGAATGAGTTAAGCGAATTACTTTGAGACGGTCCAAAACGTATTTCTCGAGCTTACTGTCATGTTCTCTTGAAAACCTTTCAAAGGTTGAATTGCTGCACCCAAATTTCACAATAGTCTTGTAATCATTTTAAGGAGCGAATATGAAACTGTACGATCTATCGCAGCCGCTGAATCAGGAGGTGCCGTTCTGGCCCTACTATCCGCCGTTTGAAGTCAAATACATCAAGCGCAAGGCTGAACACGGGGTGAACGCCCAGTACATCCAGACGTCCAACCACATGGGCACGCACCTGGACGCGCCGCGGCATTTTGTCACAGCCGGGATGACCATCGATCAGGTTCCTCTGGAGTGGCTGTACGGCCCCGGGGTCATCGTCGATCTGCGGGATGAAATGGACGAGCTGGCGGCCTACACGCCGGAGATGATCGAGAAGCGGGTTGAAGTGCGGGAGGGTGACCTCTTGATCTTGCACACGGGCTGGCACAAATACGCGCAATTCGGTGCCGAACCGGACGAAGAAAAGTACATCCACTTCCATCCCGGGGCGCACCCGGCTATGGTAGATTGGCTGCTCAAAATGAAGATCCACATCTGGGGCGTGGATGAAGTCTCCACCGACCATCCCATGAACCTGCCCATCGGAAGATTTCTGGGTAAGGGGATGCACGGGCACTGCGACCGGGTGCGCGCCAAGTGCGAGGCCAAATTCAGCAAAGAGAAGTTGCAGGAGCTTTTTCCGGACGAGGCTTATCAGTTGACGCACAATGCCCTGTTTCCACACAACTGTATGCACATCGAAAATCTCGGCGGCGACATCGACGCTCCGGAACTGCAAAACCGGCGCCTCACCATCGGTTGTTTTCCATGGAAGTTCAAGGGGGGAGAAGCGGCCTTTGCCAGAGTGGTTGCCTTTGTTGAAGACTAAAAATGAAAAGCGGAGCGTCCAAAAATAGAGGCACGACGGGCGTACTCGATGGCATTCAAATCCTCGATCACACGTCGGCTTTAGCCGGACCTTACTGCACGCAACTGTTGGGCGACCTGGGTGCGGAGGTCATCAAGATTGAGCGTCCGGGCGTCGGGGATCAGGCGCGTGGCTGGGGACCGCCTTTTGTTGGCGGCGTCAGCGCCTACTTTCTGGGCACCAACCGCAACAAGCGCGGCCTGACCCTTGATTTGAGTCGTGCGGCAGGCCGGGAAATCCTGCAGAAGCTTCTGCAACAAGCCGACGTGCTGGTGCACAACGTGCCGCGCGCGGCCACGCGCCGCAAGCTGGGTCTCGATGAAAATTCTTGTCGGGCTGTTAACCCCAAACTCATCTGGGCAAGCATTTCCGGTTTTGGCAAGAGCGGCCCGTACGCCGAAAAAGCCGGCTACGATCTGGTGGCGCAGGCGATGAGCGGCACCATGCAGATCACCGGGGCAGCGGACGATGGCCCCATTCGTTTCCCCACGCCCATGGCCGACCTCAGCGCCGGCATCTACACCGCCCTGGCCATCGTTTCCGCTCTGTTCGCACGAGAACGCACCGGCACCGGGCAAGCCATCGACACCGCGTTGCTGGACTCTCAAGTTACCTGGCTTTCGAACATTGCCAGCAACTTCCTCGCCACCGGCCAACCTCCGAGCAAACTCGGCAACGCACATCCTTCCATTGTGCCGTATCAGCCCTTTCCCACCAAAGACGACTGGATTATTGTGGCGGTCGGCAGCGAAAGACTCTGGCAACGTTTGGTCGAATTGCTGGCATTGCCGGAGTTGGCAGAGGATTCACGGTTTCGCACCAATCGAAATAGACTGGAGAATCGCGAAGTGCTCCTCCCCCTGTTGGCCAGGCGCTTCCGACAGCGCAAGTCGCGCGAGTGGCTGGTTGACCTGGAGGCAGCCGGAATTCCCTGCGGTCCCATCAACAGCCCGGAACAAAGCCTCAACGAAGCACACCTCCTGGCCCGCGGCATGATCGTTGAGCTGCAGCACCCGGTGATCGGCACCGTAAAATCGCTGGGCAACCCACTTAAACTCAGTGCAACCCCGGTAAACTACCGCCTGCCACCGCCTTTGTTAGGGGAACACACGCAAGAAATCCTGGCGGAATTAGACTTTGGTGAAAAACAAATCAAACGGTTACAAGAATCAGGGGTGGTGTGATCAATTAGGTTGACTGGCAAGGACCCTGGGTTGGTTTTTTCATGGACCCGTGTCAGTTTGATTGGCATTGTGAGAGCATCCCGATTATTAGAGCGGTTCCTGAATAGAACGTCGTTGCCATCAATCATGAAAGGAGGAAATCCATTACGACTTAATTTACTTTATCAATTATAACCTTGTTGATTTAGTCCAAACGAACCTTGCGGAGGTCTTTGAAGGCGCAGCTTGTTGTCTTAACAAGTACATTGTATACCATAAGATGGTGTCTGATTCGCCTGAAACCTTCGCAAAGTTACTTTCTTACCCAGAATTCTAACGATGCTTTCCCCCCGACTTTTCCTCTACGCTTGTTTCCGTAGGAATAAAAGACCTAAGCTTTCTTGGAGACCGTGCTGGTAGCAGGAGGCTGGCACCGTCTTAACGAAAAAGAAATCCGAATATCTAAATCCGAAATCCGAAACAAATAGGAACGACCAAAATACAAAACTCAAAACCGTCTAAATTTCTTTCAAAGTTATGATAAAATGATGGCCTACACAATTATAAATCCTGGTGGTTGTACCGATATTTTAGGTAATAAATCTAACCGGATCAAGAACCAGATTTCCTTTAGCAAAAATTGACGATAGAGAGGAAAATGATACCGAGATTAAAACTTCCAGCTCTACTACCTGGATTGTTATTTATTACCACTTTGGCTTATTCCCAGGGTCATTTCACGGATGTCGCCGACAGCTTAGGCGTAGCCATTGGAGATGTGGGATCCGGAGTCGCTTGGGGCGACTTCAATAACGATGGGTATCAGGATTTGTACGTTAGTACCCCGGGAGCGGACTATGCCTTTCAAAACACTGGCAACAGCTTCATCCCTGCCCCAGGCTCGTTAGTCAACTGGCCGAACAGCGCAGGCGTCGCCTGGGCTGATTATGACAACGACGGCAGACTTGACCTTTTTGTGGCGAATATGCAAGAAAATGTCCTCTTTCACAACGAGGGGGATTATTTTACTGATGTCGCCGGAGCATTAGGTCTTGCGAATCACGGCCAAGAAGCGGTTGCCTGGGCCGATTACGATAATGATGGCGCCAACCGTCTGTTTCGTAATGACGGCACCGTATTTACCGAGGTTTCAACCTTGGAAGGTGTGGCGGATTCCTCCCATAGTACAGGATGTGCCTGGGGCGATTACGACCGGGATGGCGATCTGGACCTCTATGTGGTCAATGACCAGGGACAGGCAAATCGACTCTACCGCAATGACTCATCGAGCAACCATTGGCTCACCCTTTCTCTGGTAGGAACCGAAAGCAGTCGTGATGCCATTGGAACTCGTGTGACTTTATACACAGGGGCCGGGACTCAGACGCAGCAGGTGGAAGGAGGCCACGGCTACTGCTCGCAGAATTCTCTTCCGTTGGAGTTTGGTCTTGGTTCTTTTAGCCAGGTGGACAGCCTGGTGATTCGATGGACCATGACTGAACCTCAGGTATTACGCAATCTACAAGCAGACCAATTCTTGACCGTCATAGAAGGACACCGGGGATTAGGTCCCGCGGTGTTGCGTGTGCCCGAAGACTACCCCACCATTCAGCAGGCCCTGAACGCAGCATTTGCTGGCGATACCATCCGGGTCAATGACGGCGTGTACCAGGAAAATCTCATTTGGCCCGCAACCCACGGACTTTATCTTACCAGTGTTCATGGCGCCCAGCACACTGTCATCGATGGCATGGATTCGGGTCGGGTCATGACCATTCATTTTGATTCTATCGACCCCACTACGGTCATTGAAGGGTTTACCATACAGAATGGCAACGCCTACGATGGCGGCGG
>JBHHYI010000289.1:0-4802 GCA_046757525.1 bacterium
GGGAGCTTTTGGAACGCGCTGAACCGCGCGCTTGAATCCGATGCCATCCGGTGCCTCTCCGGGGTCAGATCGCCGTCTTTCTCTATCCTGGCAAAAGTTATTTGCGCTCAATTCCTGTTGCTTGGGAGCATTTATTTTGTTATATTTACCTCGTTTGGTAGGTAACCCGTCTCACCACCTTTATTTTCAGGAGAGTAATGATAAGTAAATATGGTTATTTATTACTGCTAATTCTGATGCCTTTTGCCTCATACGCGCAAAATTCTGTGCCCGAGTGGGCTAAAGGCGCGGTCTGGTATCAGATATTTCCGGAACGTTTCAGAAATGGCAACCCCAACAACGATCCCATCAAAGAGCATGTAGTAGGCGACGTCGACTTTGACTGGCAGGTGCATCCGTGGGCGTCCGATTGGTACAAGTTTCAAATTTGGGAAGAAGCGCGGGGCGAGGATTTCTACACCGTTGTATTTGACCGCAGATACGGCGGCGATCTGTTAGGCGTGCTGGAAAAATTGCGCTATCTCAAAGACCTGGGCGTCGATGCCATTTATTTCAATCCAATCTTTGAAGCGCCGTCGTTGCACAAATACGACGCTGAAACCTATCACCACATCGACAACAACTTCGGCTATGACCGAGACGGCGACCGCCTGGCCATCGAGTCGGAGAAGGAAGATCCTTCCAAGTGGAGCGTCACTCAGGCAGATCAGGTGTTTTTTGATTTGATTGCGAAGGCCCACGATATGGACATCAAGATCGTCATCGATGGGGTGTTCAACCACTGCGGCAGGCAGTTCTGGGCATTCAAAGACGTGGTGGCCAATCAGGACAGTTCCGCCTACAAGGACTGGTTCGACGTCATCCGTTGGGACGATCCCGCTACTCCGGATACCAATGAATTCGACTACAAGGGTTGGTGGGGATTCAAGTCTCTGCCGGAATTCAAAGAGGACGCCGATGGTCTGGTTGCGCCTGTCAAAAAATATTTCTTCGATATTACCCGCCGTTGGATGGATCCTAATGGGGATGGAGACCCATCAGACGGCATCGATGGTTGGCGCCTGGATGTTGTCCAGGATGTCAACCCCAAATTCTGGGAGGCCTGGTACAAGTTCGTCAAGTCTATTAATCCGAACGCTTACACTGTGGGAGAGATTTGGGAGGAGGCTGCCGATTGGATCAGTCACCATCGCTTCGATGCGGTCATGAACTATCCGTTAGCTAAGCTCATGGTGCAGTTCTTTATCGATCGAAGGAACAAGATTTCAGTGGCAAAGTTCGACCGAGAACTGAAAAGACTCAGGGGCCTGTACCCGGCCACAACCAACGCCGTGCTGATGAACCTCATCGACAGTCATGACACCGACCGGTTGGCCAGCATGATCAAGAATCCGGACCGCAATTACGATCGCCAGGCGGGCGTGCGAGACAGCAAGCAATACGATCCCACAAAACCCAACGCGGATGAACGCAAGATTCAAAAGCTGATCGCAATATTCCAGATGACCTATGTGGGCGCTCCGATGGTCTACTACGGCGACGAGGCCGGCATGTGGGGGGGTGACGACCCGGATGACAGGAAGCCCATGCTCTGGCAGGAATTCACTTATGAAAAGGAGAGCTACGACCGGGTTCGGCCAGATATAAAAAGACAAGATGAAAACATTTTTGATCCTGCTCTTTTTGAGCACTACAAGAAACTGATCAAAATCCGGCACGAAAATCCGGCCTTGCAAAGAGGGAATTTTGTAACCCGCCTGGTGGACAACAAAAGGGGATTGTACGGATTTTCGAGAAAATTCGAAGATAATGTCGTCTTCGTGGTCCTGAACAATAGCTCCAGTAAACAGGTGTTTGAATATGCTACCCTCTGGCAAAACAAGACCAGGGTCAAAGATGTTTTGAATGACAAACACTATGTGGTGGAGAACGGCACCTTGAAACTGAGCATTGGCAAAAAATGGGCGGTTGTCTTGGTTAAAGGGAAATGATTGTAATCAATGGGTTGACAAAATATTTTGGTCAGAAGGCGGCGGTGGAACAATTGAGTTTGCAGGTTAACCCCGGGGAAATATTTGGCTTCCTGGGGCCTAACGGCGCCGGCAAAACTACGACGGTGAAAATGCTCACCGGCATGCTCAAGCCCACTTCGGGAACCGCCGAGGTGGCCGGCTACGACATTCTTGAAAAACCCCTGGAGGTTAAGAAAAGAATCGGTTGTGTGCCGGAGTCGGGCGAACTGTTTGAAACCTTGACCGCCTGGGAGTATCTGGAGCTGGTGGCTGACCTGCATCATCTGGAGAGACAGTCGGCCCGGAGTCGCATGGAGGAATTCTTAAATCTTTTCGGACTGTTCGATGAGAGAGAGCAGCGCTTGAACACCTTCTCCAAAGGGATGAAACAAAAAGTGCTATTCACGGCTGCTCTTCTACACAATCCTCAGGTGTTGTTTTTAGACGAGCCCCTCACTGGTTTGGACGCCAACACAGCGTTGATCATTAAAGAGCTGCTCAAACAGTTCTCGACACAGGCAAAAACCATCGTCTTTTGCTCCCACGTTCTGGAAGTGGTTGAGCGAATCTGCACCAGAATCGCCATCATTAATCTGGGCGAACTGATCGTTCAAGGCACGCCCGAAGAGATTCTGCGCCAAACCGGCCAACCGTCCCTGGAGCAAGCCTTCAGCCACCTCACTGGCGTCCGCGACGTCGTTGAATATACGGAAGATTTCTTGCAAGCCCTGGAACAACTCTGATGGCAAAGTTTTTTCAGTGGTTAGGGATTGATTATGTGCAATGGGCTGCTCTCACCAGAGCCTCTTTAAAAAAGGACTTCAGAGAATCTTCCATGGCCTCGACCATGCGGCACGGGCGATCTGGCAAAAATGCCTTTTTGTTTCTAATTTTCTTCTATTTGCTGACCGGTTTGTTTTTTGCGCTGATCGTGCTGGCGAACCAGAATGTGTTCTTCACCGCAACCATGCTGATCGCGTACACCATGTTCATGCTGGCCAGCTTGATATTGGTGGAATACCACACGATCGTCATTTCTCCTGACGATTTTGCTGTACTCAGTTACCGTCCCATTTCTGAAAAGACTTTCTTTTTCGCCAAGCTTGCCAACGTTTTGTTTTATGTGACGGTGTTGACTGCGGCTATGGCCTTGCCGGCCGTAGTGGCCTACACTTTTGCGCATGGCTTTAGTCCCGTTCTCGGACTCCTGGCCTTGCTAAGCGTCTACTGGGGCAATCTTGCCGCTGCCCTGGCCGTGATCCTGTTGTACACCTTGATCTTGAAGAAGGTCAGTGCGGGGCGGCTCAAGAACGCGCTGGCTTATTTTCAATTGGTGCTGTCATTTCTGATTTATGGCGGCTACTTTTTCTTTCCCAGAGTGATTGACAGTGCCAGGATTGCTTCCATGCGTTTGCCGGATACGCCATGGCTGCTTTGCTTTCCTCCTGCCTGGTTCGGCAGCTTGCTCAAATTGAGCGGCGGCGCTGGCTTTTTGAACTGGCTCATGTTGCTCCTGGCGGCTGTGGCGACCATCGGCCTCAGCTATGTCGCCCTGGGTAAGATCTCTCTGGGGTATTCTGAACGTCTGTCTTCCATGGCCACCCTCTCCGCGAAAGTGCCCGTTCGCAGAAGCGGATTCCGCTTACCTCTGTCCTGTTTCTTTCGGGGGCCTGAGGAACGGGTGGCTTGCAAGCTGATCTGGAATCAGTTTGTTCACGATACAAAATTCAAATTGGCTGTGCTCAGTATCTTACCCTTGACTATTTTTTATCTCCTGCTGGGTCTGGGCCAGGGGCCTATGCCCAATCCTTTTGAGCAACAAGTCAACATGATGCAGACCGGTTTTCTCTACATTGCCATTCTGGTGTTTCCTCTCATGCTCCGAAATCTGGTGACGCACAGCGACGCCTTTCGCGCCTCCTGGATTTTTTACGTCTCTCCGGCCCATAGCCACAAGTTGATTTTGGCCGAAAAAAAGTTCATCATGGTTTTTTTCGTGGGTCCTTTTTTGGTCGTTCTGGCGGCGATTTTCTATTATTTTTTCAGAAACGTTCTCCAGGTCTTGTTGCACGTCATCGTCCTGGTGGTCGCGACGCATCTGTTTCTGCAACTGGCGTTCTTGTATTCTCCCGAACTGCCGTTTTCCAGGCCCAATGTACGCGGCCGGCGTTCGCGTAGCTTTATCGTTTTCTTACTTTTCATTCCGGTAATCGTTTATTTGGTGTTGCCCATAATTTACAAATTCGTTTACCCAAGCTGGCCCCTGTTCGTTCTGTTTGTGTTAGTGAGTATCTCTTTTTCTTTGCTTTTAGAATATTTTGTCAAGCTCAGGATTGCTGCGAGAATGAAGAAGTTGGAATTTACAGGTTGATGCTTGTTTTGTTGAAAAGGGTGACGTGGATATCCCTGCTTACCTTTGTCTTCATAATTGACGATGTTCTGATTTACTTGCTGTTGAAGAATCTGTTCCGGTGGCAGGTAAACGTTTTTTTGCTGGGCACAGGTACTACCGTGGTGCTCGGGTTTAACCTTCTGCTGGCCATTCTCGTCTACAAGGCTTTGCGCAAACGGCCAACCACCGGGCAGGAAGGGCTGATCGGCACAATAGGCGTGGCGAAGAGCCGAATCGCTCCTGAAGGTCAAATTGAGGTTCGAGGCGAGCTCTGGAAAGCTGAAAGTCCCGAGACCATTGAGGCCGGACAGAAGGTGGTGGTTGAGGAGGTGCACGGTCTGCGACTCGTGGTGAAGAAGCTGTCTTAATCTACTACGCCCTTTTTGAACATGCGGACT
>JBHHYI010000290.1:0-4788 GCA_046757525.1 bacterium
GATAAGCACTTCACGTAAAATATCAGAACAAATACCTCTTGTTGTAAAGGCGCTTATGAGTACATTCGTATCAAGAAAAACCCTCATGAAATCTGAGAGAAAACATCCTCGTCCGTTAAGTATCCACGAGCTTCGGCGAAAGGCATTGCTTTTTTTCTTAACGCCTCAAATTGCATAAGTTTTAGTTGCCGTTGAAGTGCTTCCCGAGCGATTTCACTTCTTGTTTTACCCAAGGAATTACATGCCTGGTTCAAAAGTTTTTCTAGATTTTTATCTAGCCGGATTGTAAGAACTGAAGTTTTCATGACATACAATGTAATACAATAATCGTAGACTATCAAGAAAAACTGTCATTTCCAACACGCCACAATCGATCGTTGAAAGATTCCGTGCCGTCGACTTTGGCTATGCCAAACAAGGTGTTGGCCGTGGCGTTCTGAATCTCAACCTGAACCAGTTCCCCAGGTCGAAATCGGTCATTGGGAAATACCACGATCTTGTTGCCCTCCGTGCGCCCCATCCATTCTGCCGGATTCTTCTTGCTGGGCCCTTCTACCAAAACCTCAAAGGAGGCACCAATGGCCGAGCGATTTTTTTTCAACGAAATGGACCTCTGCAATTCGTTCAATTGAACGATGCGTTCTGTCTTTTTGGCCGCGGTGACGTCGTCCGGGTATTTTCGATGCGCAATGGTGTTTTCTCTATCGGAATACTTGAAAATGAATGCGGAATCAAATTCCACTTCTTCCATCACCTCAACCGTGTCTTCAAATTCCGCGTCAGATTCCGAGCAAAACCCTACGATCGCGTCGGTGGTGAGCGTCACCCCGGGAATGGTATCGCGAATCTTGTCGACCAGGTCGAGAAAGCTTTGCCTGGTGTAGGTTCTGGCCATTAACTCCAGAATGCGATCGTTGCCAGACTGCAGCGGCAGGTGAATGTGACTGCAAATTTTGGGATTTTTTGCGATCACGTGCAGCAGCTTTTCAGGAAAATCCTTGGGATGCGGCGAAGTAAATCTGATCCGTTCAATGCCGTCCACGCCGGCCACCATCTCCATGAGATCGGCAAACCCCTTGTCCTCAGAGCGATAAGAATTCACATTTTGCCCCAAAAGCGTCACCTGCTTGAAACCTTCGGCCACCAATTTTTCCGTTTCAGCCACCACGCTGTCTGGAGTTCGGCTGCGCTCACGGCCGCGAGTATAAGGGACCACACAAAACGTGCAGAAATTGTCGCAGCCGCGCATGACCGCAATCCAGGCGTTCACACCAGGTAGCCGCTGCGGATAAACGTCGCTGTAATCCTCAAATTCAGACAGGCTGAAATCGTATCGTTTCCGTCCGTTAGAAACGACAGACTGAATCAATTTGGGCAAGCGTTTGTAGCTGTCTGGCCCGGCGAAAATGTCCACCAGGGCTTCTTGTGACTTCAAGTGGCCACGTAAATTCTGCGCCATGCAGCCCAGCAGTCCAACGACCAGATCCCCTTTAGCATTCTTAAGATGCTTTATTTCTCCCAAACGGCCATAAATCTTCGAATGCGCATTTTCCCGAATGGCACAGGTGTTCAAGAAAATCACATCTGCGTCTTCTTCTGAGCTGGTGAATTCATAGTCGTTGGCCTTCAAGATTGCCCGTACGAGTTCGCTGTCATATTCATTCATTTGACAGCCGTACGTTTCGAGGTAGACTTTTTTCATAGATTCCTTTCAGTTTCTCAGCAGCGCACCCAATGCCAGGGGACCCTGCTCTACGCTTTCAATTGCGGCATTGACCATCTGATTGCCGAGGTCTAATTGCGTGTCTAAGCCCACTTTCACGTAGTTGTCCGTGAAACCTTGCAGCAAACCCTGGTCGTTACGTTCCTCGATTAGCAAACACACTTCCCTACCGATTTGCTTTTCGTAGAACGCCTTGCGTTTTTGCACGGACAGGGCGCGTAAAGTGCGACTGCGTTCTTTTTTTGTGTTGGTGTGGACCTTGTTTTTGAGTTTAACGGCTGAAGTCCCCTGGCGTTCCGAAAAGGGAAATACGTGAAAATAGGCAAACGGCAACTCTTGCAAAAGTCGTTTCGTGTTTTCGAACTCTCGCTCTCCTTCTCCGGGAAATCCCACCAGAACGTCCGTGCCCAAACAGACGTCCGGAATGCGTTTCAGCACCGTCTCCAGGAACTGAACATATTCAGAAACGGAATAAAGCCGGCGCATTTTTTGCAAAACAGAATCATCTCCACTCTGAATGGGAATATGCAGGTGATTACAGAGCTTCTCGGAATCCGCCATGTGTTCCACAAGCGCCGTGGGAACGGTGGTCGGCTCAATGGAGCTGATACGAATACGCTCCAAACCGTCGATGCCCTCCAGCATTTTGACGAGGTCCAAAAGGGTTCTTCCTTGGTGTTCATAAGTCCCAATGTTTACGCCGCTCAACACCAACTCTTTGTGCCCGAGCTGCACCAACTCGAGGGCTTCCCGTTGAATATCCCAAAAGGCGCGACTGCGTGCCCGTCCGCGAGCAAAGGGAATCACGCAAAAGGTGCACATGAAGTCACAGCCGTCCTGCACTTTGAGATTCGCTCTGGTAGCGTTCTCGTAGTTTCCCACCGCGCTGATGGTGAAGGGCGTTTTTCCAATCTTGCGCTTGCGAACGACAGGCTCAGGCAGTTTCTGCGGCACGTCGATGAACTCCGCAACCTGCATTTTCTCCTCCGTTCCCACCACCAGGTCAACGCCTTCGATGGCCTTGAGCGCCTCAGCACCCATTTGAGCGTAGCAGCCGACCACGGCTACAAATGCCTCTGGCGACCGCTTCAACACCTGCCGCACCAACTGCCGACATTTGGCATCGGCTTGTTCAGTCACCGTGCAGGTGTTGATCACGCAGACATCGGTCGGCTCACCATAGTCCACAACCCAATACCCCTTCTGCTTAAAGGTATTGATGATCAGAGCGGTCTCAGCTTGATTGAGACGGCAGCCAAGGGTGTAGAAAGAAGCTCTCAATGGTTTGTGTGTCATTTGCGTTTGACTTGTTACAATTCAAAAGGTGAACAAAACTTGCCCCCTTTTTCCACCAACAATCGTTCTCTGCGAATCTCAAACAGGTCCCCGGAACAGTTGTACAACTTGCTCAAGATAAGTTCCGGGCGCAAACTGCCAGAGCTGCCGGTAGACAGAATCATTCGCAGGTGCAGGGGCACCACGGTGTTGACCACTTCGATGCATTTGATCAAAGGCTTGATGTCTTGCATCCTTCTTTTGCCCTTGCTGATTCTTTCAATTGGGATCCTGTCCTCTTTCAGAAGGTCAGCAACTAACTTCCTGTGCACGGCCCTCAGGTCGCCGTCAAAGCGGTCTTTGAGTCTTTTATTGATTTCAGTGGTCAGCTCTTTTGAACTCAACGAAACAGAATATTCCGCAGCGGAAATTATTCTGAACAGAGAATCGGCTTTGGGATCGATTATTTGAACCGCGGTAAACTGCAATCCCACAGGCAATTGCTCGTTTAGTTTTTGCAAAAGAATTTCTGGCCGTAGGAAGCCGATTGTTTCGAAATCCAAGAATTCCTCAGCGCTTTCCAGGCCCACGCCCAAAGCGGGACCAAAGGAAATCACCGGTGCCGGATGAAACCCCTGGCTGAACTTCAACGGAATGCCTGAACGACTGAACGCCCGCGTAAAGGTTCGGGTCAAATCCAGCGCGGAAAGAAAGCGAAACTCGCCCAGTTTGCAATAAGCCGCCCGGTAACGGGTTGCTCTGGCAACCTGTACCTCTCCTCCGCCCTCCGGTTGCGCCGGCACCCTCCGATCCTTCTCCAGGCTCTTCCAGCTTTCGATCCGTTCCCTGCGGATGGCGTCTAAATCGCAGTCCAGGCCGCAATGGTAGCAAACCAACTTGTCACTTTCCTCAGGTTTGCCCAGATCCGTGCGGTCGTGGTCGCTTTTCTTCTTGTACGGCTTTTCACAGGCGGGGGAAAAGCGGCCCTTCAAAGCGCGTTTCAACTCGCGAACGAGGAATTCCTTTTTTACGCGTGAGTCCAGATGGTCCCAGGGCAACGTGGCGTACAGGGGGATGTCCTGCATCCACACTTCAGGGTCGATGCTCAGGTCTTCGAACACCTGGCGCCAGACCGACAACTTGATTTGATCGGTCCAGGCGTCGAACCGACAACCGCGGCGATAGGCCAGTTCCACAACCTTGTTCAGGCGCCGGTCGCCCCGGGAAAAAATGGCTTCCAGCCAGGAATGGTCCACGTCATCCCACTTGAAACGCAGGCGTTTGTGCTGCTGAATCAAGCGCGACAAATATTTCTGCTTCTGTCTCAAAGAGTCGCGGTTTTCAAATCCCAGCCACTGAAAGGGCGCGTGTGGTTTGGGAATGTGCGAAGAGACGCTGATGGTCACCTGAGCCTTCTTGCCGTGCTCCTGTTCCGCCAGGCGCAAGATTTTGACGCCTAAATCGACGATGGCCCGCAAATCGGTCTCGGTCTCGGTTGGCAATCCGATCATGAAATAGAGCTTCACATGGCTCCAGCCATTCTTGAAAGCGCTGTTGGCACCCTCTAAAATGACCGCCTCGGTGATGCCCTTGTTGATCACGTCACGCAGGCGCTGGCTGCCCGCTTCCGGAGCAATGGTAAACCCGGCGCGCCGAACTTTTGACAGGCTTTCTCCAAGGGTATCGGTCATGCCGTACACCCGCATGGAGGAAACGGCCATGGCCTTTTGCCGCCTTTCCAATTCCGCGCTCAGTTTGCGCGCTAAAGGACCAATGCAGCTAAAATCGGC
>JBHHYI010000291.1:0-4740 GCA_046757525.1 bacterium
ACCGAAGCAGGAATCCAGAAAAACAATAGCTTATAGATTCACGCTTTCGCGTTTTAGCGTCAACTTAAGGGGCGTCTAACCATCCTATCGTCACCCCGAGCGGAGTCCGGCAGTTGCCGGACGTAGTCGAGGGGTCTGGTTTAGGCACAAACCAGATTGCATGTCAGGCAGCCGCCTGACTTGAAATGACAGTCTGGGGCTTAAGTTGACGCCTATGCGCTTTCGCGGGAGGGACAGAAAAATGGCCTTTTTGGACACCCCCGCAAGCAACCCGGGGAGGCTCCTGCGTCCCGTTTGAGCAAGGAGGCACAAGTGTGATCCAATCAACTGTCCAGGGTCGCAGGGGAATTGACGCAGAGCGTCAGCCAGGCATGCCCACGCAGGAGGGTAGGAACGAGAAAAATTTCTTTTGACTTCAACCGTCTAAATGCGTAATTTGAAGTATTTAGAACTACCCGGAGGATGAAATGAGAAAGTCTCTCGCAAACCTGTTGCTGCGTTTGTGCTGCTTCCTGGTGCTGCTAATCTTACCGGTGGCAAGTTACTCCCAGTCCACGCCGTTTTTGTCAAACGACGAAATCAGCATGCTGGCCAATGAAATCTCCGGCGACCGTGCTTTTGAACATATTCGCTGGTTGAGTCATTGGCACCGCATTTCGGGTTCGGAGGCCTATTTTAAAGCGGTGGACTACGTGCTGCAAGCAGCCACGGCCGCCGGTTTGGAAGAGGTTCACTTCGTTGAACAACCGTTGCGCAGTGCACCCTACAATCCGCGCTCCGCGGAATTGTGGATCGTAGAACCAGTGCAAGTTAAGTTGGCCGACATCGGCGACCACGCGCTCTACCTGGCCGATGGCAGCCACGATGCCGATGTCACCGCTGAACTAATTTGGGTGGGCGATGGCTCCAGGGAAGCTCTGGAGGAACTCGACGTAAGCGGCAAAATCGTTTTGACCAACGCCCGACCCAGCCAGGCGGTCCGCAACGCAGTTTGGGAGAAAGGCGCCATAGGGGTGGTGTCCTACCCGCTTTCGGAAAACAAATCTGAACTGGACTACCCCGATCAAATTGCCTGGTCCAGAATTCCCATGACCCCGCCGGAGGGCAAGCCAGGGACCTTTACTTTTGTTTTGCCTGCCCGCAAAGGCGAGATGCTGCACAAGCTGCTGGCAAGCAAAGGCTTACAGGATATCTTTGCCACCGGCCGCCGAACTCAGGGCGGACACGTGGTGTTAAAAGCCAAAGTAGATACAGACATTGGCGAAGCGCCGGGACGCACAGGTTTTATCGAAGGGTGGATTCGCGGAACCAAATACCACGATCAGCAGATCATCCTCACGGCCCACTTGCAAGAAGAGCAAGGCTCCGCTAACGACGACGGCAGTGGCTGCGCCAACATTCTCGAAATCGCCCGAACCTTGAACAAGCTCATCGGCGAAGGTAAAATGCCAAGACCGCTGCGTGACATTCGCTTCTGGTGGACCGACGAGATTTACTCTGAGTACCGCTATTTCAGGGATCATCCCGAAGAGCCTGCAAAACTTCTTGCGGACCTGCACCAGGATATGACCGGTGCCTACCAGGCGCTAGGTAGTCGTGTGCAACACCTCATCTTTGCGCCGCACTCCCGCACCTCTTACCTTGACGCCCTGTTCGAGAGCATTGGCACTTTCATCATTCAGACCAACAACGCTTTTCTGGCCGCCGGCAGGCAGGGCGGTTTGCCGCGTCCCCATTCACGACCGATCTATTCGACCCGCGGTTCGCGCGACGGCTACAACGCCACCTTTGTGCCTTATTTCGACTCCTCAGACCACATGGTGTTTCTGGAGGGTGCTATTGGGGTGCCGGCTGTGGCTTTGATCAATTGGGACGACAACTTCATTCATTCATCGGACGACGATCTCGACAAGATCGATCAGACCCAATTGCAGCGCAACGCTTTTCTCATCAGTGCCATGGCCTACTATCTGGCTTTTACAGAAACGGACGACGTGCCGGTACTCTCTGGCGAAACCTTTGCTCAAGGCGACAAAAGGCTGGCAAAAGACCTAAAAGCGGCCTTGCATCTCCTCAAAGAGTCCACCAATGGCAGCGGCGACGGTTGGAAAGAGGCCACCATCCTCATCGAACAAGGGGTGGAACGGGAGGTACGCGCTTTGAATTCAGTGAGCGTTTTTACGGCAGGCAATCGCCAGGCCATCCAAAACATCGGCCACCTGATCGCACGAATGAAACGCAAGCAAGGCGAGTTGCTTGCGGATTTAAAGACCTATTACCGACAAATTCATGGCAGCAATCCGCCCTCGGTGAAATTGACGTCCGACGAGCTTGCTGCCCGCAAAAAGATTCCGGCCAACGTGGCTTCTCTTGACGACTATTTTACCAATCGGAATAAAGTGAAGGTCTCGACCAAACTGCACCCCTTGATGCGCAGCGAGGTGTATAATTTCGTCGATGGGCGGCGCAGCTATTACGATATCTACAAAGCGGTCCGTGCCGAAGCCATGAGTGCCGGCGCCTGGTACTACGGAACCGTCTCTTTGCAAGATGTGGTGGCCCTGCTGGATGCCGCGGTTCAGGCCAACGCTTTGCAGCTAAAATAGTTAGGCGCTTTGATTTGTCCCTGACTTTACGAATAAAATGTTAGGCCCGCTTTTGTTTTGAGGACCCTACTTAAGCTTTTTTATCGATGCAGCAAATTTTCCCTTTTCATTATCGGTGTCGATGATTATATTTTGATGAATCAATCAGAGTTTCTAATTGCAATAAACGTGGAGTTATGATATGACTACTACATTGACCGCTACTTATGATGGCGAAGTGCTAAGACTAGATGAGCCGATAGAGTTGGAACCAAATACCCGCGTGCGAATAACTATTGAGAGCACCAAGCCAATTACGAAAAAGAAACGTTCCTTCCTCAGGACAGCTCTATCACTGAATCTAGAAGGGCCGCCTGACTGGTCTGCTCGATTCGAGGATTATCTCTATGAGAAAGAAAATGGACAAAATGACTGAAGTTTTTCTGGATGCAGCCTATGCAATTGCTCTTTCCTCTCCAAGCGATCAATATCACGAGCGTGCCAAAGTATTAGCCGAACAATTAGAAGCAGATGGAACGCAACTGATTACTACTCTTGCTGTTCTCTTAGAAATAGGCAATGCACTAGCGAAACAACGCTATCGTGCGGCTGCCATTGAGTTGCTAGATTCACTCCAAGAAGATCCAGATATCGAGATTATTCCAATTTCAGAAGATTTATTTAACCGTGCCTTTCTACTATATTGTGAAAGACAGGATAAAGAATGGGGTCTGACCGATTGTATTTCATTTGTTGTTATGAAGGACCGAGGATTATTGAAAGCATTAACGACAGACGAGCATTTTAAGCAAGCTGGTTTTCAAGCGCTACTATTGTAAGAATGCGTCGGAGGATAGGAAGAAAACAATCTGGTGATACTAATTTTTTGATCTAAATTCCTTCAGAAACGAATCATAAGTTATTGTAAATATAATGGATAGCCTAACATCGTTTGCAGCCGGCAGCGGGGCGCTGCCTAGTTGGGTTGCTTTGGAGCTTGTCGAAAGTCTATTTTGATTAGTAAGTTACGTGCCCTGAAAGCCCGATGCGGCTGAAACTGGCGTTCTGCAATTTTGTTTGAGGTTTCGTAGTGTTGTCATAAAAATGCGAGGGAGAAGAGGGCTATGATCACCTTTGTTATTGTCGTTGCAGTGCTGCTTTTAGCGTTTCTATTTTTCAGTCACCCGGCAAAGAACCTGCCCAGCCCAACGGCTGACATCGAAACTCGCATGGGCAGGACCACTCTTTATCATTACCGTGCCAAAGTGCGCCACGGCAAAGGCGCCATCGTCATGGTGCACGGATTTTCAGAAAATCAGCTCTACTTTCAATGCGTTGCCGAACCGTTGACCCGGGCCGGCTATGACTGCATTGCCATCAACTTGTTTGGTTACAACGGTTCGCTCCCTAACCAGCCGGACTCCTACACGGTTGAGGCTTATTCGCAGCAAATTCGAGAAGCTTTGCTGGAATTCAAACGTCTCAGAACCGTCAAAAGCCTGGTCGCCGTTTGGGGCCATTCCATGGGCGGTGCTGCCGTCTATTTAGCCAGTTCGGACATTGTCAGGCAGCATCCTGAGGTCAAAGGAGTTTTTCTGGAAAATCCCGGGTTCGGCAACAACTTGACCGTTTTGTCCAGGCTGCTGAGACCATTTGCCGTCCTTTCAAGTTTCAGGGGGCCGCGCCTCAAATTTCAGTTTTTTACCAACTTGCTTTTTACCCGTGCTTTGAAAGACCCCGGAGCCAAACAATTCATGAAACGAATCTTAATCAATTATGCGCCTGAAAAGGCAGTGGCTGTGGCTAATTTGAAATCCATTTCCCGGCTGACGTTTGGCCCCGACACGATTTCAGACAATGCAACCAAGAAAATGTTTTTTGTCTTTTCGAAAAGGGACAAATTGATCAGTTTCAAAAAAGTGGAAAGAAACCTCATCGCCAGGCTGCAACAGGACCACAGGTTTTCAGAAGCTCATCGTTTGATCCTGCCGGACGCGGACCATTTTGTATCGCTGCAAGCACCTGAAAAGATCGCTGAGTTTGTCCTCGGGCAATTGCAGGAAAAAGAATCCCAGGTGTTTTCGGAGGCCGCCGACTGAAAGCCACTTTGTGCTTGACCAGATGGCTCCCTTGCGGTTGTCGGCTTTTAGGAAAC
>JBHHYI010000292.1:0-4740 GCA_046757525.1 bacterium
TTTTCCGGCTCACCGGAGAAACTGGATCGTGAAAGCGCAGGTAAATGACCGTTAAGAACAAATATAGGTAGGGAATGAAATACAGGATCAAACACATATCCACCAGAATATTGTAGGCGGTGTCTACACCGGTGCCTTTGCCAGCCGTGGCAAACAAAGTGAACAGGGTGGCCAGCAGGACCTGGACAAGAATCGCCACGTACGGGGTGTTGAATTTTGCGTGAACGTTGCCGAAGGCCTTGGGCAGGTAGCGGTCAACGCCGACGATGTACGGCATGCGCGAGGCGCCTGAAAACCACGCCATGGTGCCGCCGCAGCCCGCAATGGCGATGAAGCCGGCACTGATGACGGCGAGGATGCCGAGGCCGAAGGCATTGCCCACTTTCTGTATCGGCAGCAAAACGCCGTTGACGGTGGTAACCTGGTCTTGCGGAATGGACACGAGGACGCCGAGGGTGCCCAACATGTACACCCCAACGATGAAGAAGCCCGAAATGACAATCGATCGGGTAATGGTTTTGCCGGGATTCTTGATTTCACCCGCCAGAACTGACACCAGTTCCAGCCCCGCAAAGGCGAAGCACATTTCCGAGAAGAAGCTTAGCTTTTCCGTATTGGCCAGATTGGGCATGACTGTTTTTAGTGTGAAGGCGTTGGCGCTGCCATATTTGAACAAAGCCACGCCACCGAGGAGAATGAGCAGCCCGGCTGGCACCCAGTTGGCCAGGCCACCGATATTCTGCAGCCATTTTCCCGCCTGCATCCCGATAAAATTCAGAATTGCCACGATCCACAGAATGCTGAGAGTCAAGGTGGTCACAAACACCTTGCTTTGATCCAAATGCCACTCCGGGTGGGAGGCCGCGAACAGGAAGGCCGCGTTAGCACTGACAAAGATCAACAAGCTGGGGAAGTAGAACAGGTTGTTAACCCAGTAGCACCAGCCGCACACAAAGCCGTGGAAATCGCCAAAGGCCCGCTTGGTCCAGGCGTAGATGCCGCCTTCCTCCGGGTACCTGGAAGAGAGTTCGGCGACCGTCAACCCTTGCGGAATGAAAAACAAAAGCATGGCCAGAAGCCACAGGACCATGGCGTTGGGTCCGCTGGCCGCTGCCGAGGCAATCCAGCGCAGGCCAATAATAGCTACCAGATTCATCAGCACGATGTCAAACAAGCCCAGCGATCGCTTTAAGCCCATGGTCGTTTCCTTTCTTCAACTAAGTACCGCACAGCGACGAATGGCCCGGTGTCGTTTTTAATAAGATCAGATGCGTGCCCTTCTGCAAAATCTGACCACCCGCTTCAAAATCTTTCACTTCTTGTACAGGGCGTTAAAGACCAGCTTAAACGTGGCGTAGGTCTGGCCGCGGTGCTGCGGCCGAAAAGCGTACAGAATGGCGCGGCCCTTGCCCACCGGAATCTCGGCCAGGGCGACCTTGTCGTGCAGCTTGTCCTCTCCAACGGCCCAGCCGCTCAGCAACAGATGGCGATTGCCGTACAAACCGATCTCTTTAATCTCTCGATTGTACATTTTTAGCGTCAGGGCCACAGGATTGTTCACATAGACCGCGGTCTTTTTTACCATGCCGTAGGCCAACGGCGCTGTCGGGTCCAATTGCATCTCGAACAGGCTGCCTGGGGCAAAGTAGTCTTTTCTCTTGACGCCCTTCAGCGGGTTGGCGGCTGGCAGGCGCAGCTTGTCGATGGCAAAATTGCAGGCTTCGCCGAAAAACAGCACCGTGCCGCCGCTTTGGAGAAACGCCTTGACCTTTTCCACGCCCGCTTTGCCGATGCCGCCGCGGTATTGCTTTTTGACCTTGGGTTCGCCGAGTGTGGGTTCAGGGGCATTCTTAGACTTCCCGTCCACAATCCAATCAGTAGCCTGACTGGAAAACACCAGCACATCGAACTTTTCGTTGAGTTTGTCTTTTGACGAGAAGTCGGCGTTGTGCACCAGGGTGTACTGGAAGCCAAATTCATCCAGCACCAGCCGCAGCCAGCCTTCGTCGTAGGCCCAGGGAATCCAGGGCTGGTAAATCGCGATACGCGCTTTGCGGATCCTGGTCATTTTGTGAGCATTGGTGCTAATGCCGGTCTGCAATGGTACTTCGAACGTTCGGCTTTTCTCTTGCAGGGAGCTCAATTGCTGGTCAGCAGCTTTGATCAAGAAGGTGCCGGGTTCAAGCTCTGCCAGCGGCGTTTCCAGACTGAAAATTTCCATCCCTGAGTCCAACAAGTCATTTACGAGCGCGTAACTGTGCGTGAAGCGACGTTCAACGGCGACCCAGCCGGGTTTCATGGCAGCCTTACGAACCTCTAATTTAGGCTCGCTCAACTTCATAGCCACAGAGAACGGGGCGTCAATTCTGACGGCTTCCACGCCGAATTGCAACGGCAGGGTCCAGGCGGTGACGTCATACGGCTGTCGCGGGGGTCCGCCGGGATATTCGCTCAAATTGGGGTACTGCTGCCGTTCCATGAGGTCTTTGACGTAGGCCCGCGCCGGCTGGGCCAGGGGCACGATGTAAGCGCCCTGCTCGAATCCTTGGCCGTCTGCCGTAAAATCCTCCTGGGCCTGGTAGACATCCACGTTGGCGAAGCGCAAACGCCTGAGCAATTCGATGGCGTTGTTCGGGTCGCGTTGTTGCAGCGGCACAACGTAGGCAAATGGGCTGCCCTGTCGGCCCTTCTCGATGGCTTCCCGGTTCAGGCGATAGAAATTGGTTTTGAACTTTTCCTTGTAAGTGGCTGCCAGATCGAGCATGGAGTAGGTGGCGGCTTTCTCGTACTCGATGATGTCGCGCAGATGCCACCAGCCTCCCGGCCAGGGGGCCAGGAAGTTGGTCTGCTGACTGTAGTCCGGCAGATCGATGCCCATGCCGCGCAAACTCGTCCTGGGGAAAAACAGGGGCGTGGCGATTCTGGCGCTGGCGGCTTCGGTCAAGATACCGATACGATTGTGCCACAGGGGCGTCTTCGACATGGTGCCTTCAAAAAACGCGTTGAAAATGGTGCCGGTCACCACACCGGTGAAGCCCAGATCGTGCAGGTCCGAAACCACGTGTTTCCCTAACATGTTCACCGCAGCCATCAGAGAAGGCGGCACGTTGGGGTTGACCGGGTCTGAATAAGGCGGTAGAAACAGGCGCGCACCCGAAGACCCCATTTGGTGCTGGTCCAGGACGATTTCCGGGTACCAGTCGTGGTAAAGCACCCTGGCCACCATTTGACTTTCCACCAGGTTGAAAAAGAACCAGTCGCGGTTGTTGTCGTGGCCAGCGTAATGATGATACTTCGTCGGCAGTCGGCTGCCTTCGTATTCCGTGCCCACATCCTGCAGGTACCACTGGGTGACCATATCCTGACCGTCGGGATTCAACGACGGCACCAGCAGCACGATGACGTTGTCCAAAATCTTGCGTATTTTGGGATCGCTTGAGGTTGCCAACTCATAGGCCAATTCCACCGATTCCTGGCTCGAAGCGATTTCCGTGGAGTGAATATTCAAAGTGACGATGAAAATGAGCTTGCCCTGGCGAATCAAGTCTTGGGCCGCACTGAGCTCCAATTCAAAAGGCCGGGCCAGTTGCTGTTGAATTTTCTGGTATCGGTCGAGGTTTTGAATGGATTCCTCAGAACCGATGATCGCCATGATCATGGGCCGCTTTAAGGTGGTCTTACCCAGCTCCACCAATTGTACGCGTTCGGAGGTTTGGTCCAGGTTCTTGAAATAGGAGACGATTTGCTGCCAGTTGATCAGCTTTCTGTCCGTTCCCATTTTAAAGCCAAAGGTTTCCTCGGGCGATTTGACAGATTGAGCTCTAAGGGTTGCCAAGTGTAAAGCAACAAACGTAAGTAAGAGAAGAAAGGCTCGTTTCATGACACTACCTCATCGAAGGTTTGGGTCAACATATTGTTAATAAAGGTGTGCTGTAAAAGAGGTGGGAAAAAGTAAGCTATTTGAGCGGAAAAAGCAAGTAATTTCCCCAAGATTCTTGTTGATATTAGCACGAGAAATGACTATCTCTTGTCTGAAATTCTGAAATTCTCGAATACGGAAAGGAGACCTTAATGACAAAAACCGTTCAAATTCGAAAAAAAGGCACACTGACGCTTCCGATGGAGCTAAGGAAACGGTACCAATTGGATGAAGGCGATCCGGTGAGCCTGATTGATCTCGATGAAGGCATTTTTTTAAGCCCAAGACCCTCCGTTTTACCTAAATTGGTATCGCAGATTGAAAAACTCCGTTTGAAAAACAATCTTTCTTTGGCTGAATTGATTGAAGGCGTGCGGGCGCTTCGTCAACAGCAAGAATGAGAGTGTTCGAATTGATGCCATGTTCCATGAACTCGCCATCCCCAAAGTATTTTTTGATTCGGATGCTCTCATCGCAGGTTGTGCTTCACGCCAGGGCGCGGCTTTTGTTCTATTGCAGTTATCTGACTTGGGTCTACTACAAGGACTCACATCTCAAAAAGCTGTGGCAGAATGTCGTAAGCATCTTCAAATCAAACTTCCCGATGCAGTACTTGGTCTGATAGTGTTAAAGCCAGGTGACCTGTTGCAAAGAATTCGGCTCAGGCTCACTGAACTGGCCAATTTCCCCTGAATCGCAGAATACTTGTTTAATAAACACCGAAGGCCACCGCAGGAGTTTCCAGTAGTTTCGCTGAGCAAAGCCTGCTGGAGAGAAGTTCCCCAGCCCGTGGAATCTCCAGCCCTGGTAGGTTGCGTTGT
>JBHHYI010000293.1:0-4696 GCA_046757525.1 bacterium
TTCACTTTTGCGTCCGGTACGTCTGATTCGGCTCGGCGTATTCCACAAATGGCATCTTCTGGCAAGCCTCGAGCACCTGTTGCAGGCTTTTGCCGGAGGCGATTTTGAAGACCCGCAGATTCAGCTCAGGGATGGCTTTTACCTGCTTCAGTCCTATTTCTGACTCCATGGCCTTAACCTGGGATTCCTCAACCCCCGGCTTGAACTTCACCAGTATCTCCAGTGGACTGGTCTTCCCCGACTGTTCGCTTATTTTCGGGCTACTGGACGGCACCTGGATTGCTGAAACCGCATTGTCGCCGTAATTACTCACATAAAGTTTGCTGTCATTAGCAGCAGACACCACCCCGATGGGCTTGGTGCCAACCGAAAACTCCTGCGGCAGCTTTTCGTAGGTTTTCGCATCATAGCTGAATACTTTTGAAGAATTGAAGTTGACCACGTAGAGCATTTTTCCGGATTCGGACAAAACCGCTTCTTCCGGGCCGTCCAGACCGGTGATTTCGTGCACAATTTTGTCGGTCCCGGTATCGAGAATGTGGATTTTGTTCTCGACAAAATTGCTAATGTACAGCAGAGAGTGGTCGTGGTTGTAATGAATGAGCTCAGGCTTGCCGCCGGTCTTAATGACCTCTGCTTTCTTTGTGTTCAAGTTAATGACGGAGATCGTGCCATCTTTGGTATTCGTGACATAAATCTTGCTGTCATCTTTGGAAATACCAACGCCGTCCGGGCCGTTTCCGGTGTCGTAGTCATCCAAAATTTCGAGAGAATTGGCATCGATTTTCAGGACTTTGTTGGCACCGGTGGCGACCACGAACAAGGTCTTGCCGTCTTTGGTTGAAGCGATGCCGCCTAAGTTTTGCTCGTAGCGTTTGGGTTTTACGATTTTGTGGGTGGTGAAATCGATCAGGTCGACGCCTTTGTCGTAGCCGCTGACCGCCACCAGATTGGTCTCGCCGAGGCGCGTGAAGCCCCAGGGATAGTCTGTGCCGTCGATGGTCTGTACCACCCTGTCCGTACCTGTGGCAATGACGCTGATGAAGGTGTCTCCGACATTGGCAACGTAAAGGTAATCCTCGTCTGGTGTTAAGAACAGTGCGTCGGGACCCTTACCGACCGCTATATTATTCCGGACAGTTTGAGAGGCTGTCTTTGCGGACTGCCTCTGCTTTGGCTTCTCTTGACCACAAGCTGTAAAAAAAATGACAAAAAACAGGGCAAGGTTTGTGAAATCCCTCATCGTCCCCTCCTGATTTCTAATAAAGTGCACCCCGGACACGCTTGCAAGCAACTGCTGGAACAAATTGGCGACTCTAAAAGCAGCAATGCGATATGGCAGACAGCGTGTCGCTGTTCATGCCCATGAGAACCGCGCCGAGCACGAATAACAGGATAGCAATAATGAGGATCCAGGTGTTGCTATCGATTTTTTTCATGGTGACTTTTCCTTGTTATGAACGCTAACATAAAAACTAACTTTCTTGAAGAAAGTTAGTTTTTGAAGTCAACCGGCACAGCAGGAGAGCTGGGCCACATCTTTTTCAAAGGTTTGTGCGGCCAGCTTGATTCCTTCCACTTGCACCAGGTACGGGAACAACATATCACGCAGGTTCTGCACCGTGAAACCGTGCTCTCTGCCCATCTTCACGGCCAGGGCCGCGGTTTGGATCACTTCACCGGCTTCAGCCGCCAAAACATGGGCACCGAGCAGCCGGTCCGATTTTCGGTCCGCAATGAGCTTGATGAATCCGCGGGTGTCGCGCGCGGCCAGGGCGCGTGGCACGTACTCCAGCGGCAAGGTGGAGGTTTTAACGTCGTAACCTTCCGACCTGGCGTGGGCTTCGGTCAAGCCCACCGTGGCAACCTGCGGATCGGTAAAAATAACATCAGGCAGAACGTTCAGATCGAAGCTCCTGGCATTGCCATTAAGCGCGTTTTCGGCAGCGGTGCCCCCACCTGCGGCCGCCACGTAGACAAACTTCGGCAGCGTGGTAACGTCCCCGACCGCGTAAATCTTGGGGTTGCTGGTCTGCAAATGTTCATCGACGACGACGAAGCCGCGGCTGTCCAATTCAACTCCGGCCGCCTCCAGACCCAGGTTGCTGGTATTCGGCGCGCGGCCCACTGCCATCAGGAGCTGTTCAGCACGAAATACCCGCTGTTCTCCCCGCACGGTTGCGGTGAGGATTTTTTCGCTGTTTTCCTCCCGAATGGCCTGCGGGGCCACGCCGGTTTGCACGTCGATGCCTTCTGCGCGCAAGTAGTCCGCAAGCGCCTCGCCGATTTCTGCCTCATGCTCCGGCACCAGTCTGGAACTGCGCTGCAAAATGGTGACCTTCGTACCCAGACGTGCAAATGCCTGTCCCAATTCCAGCGCAATGGCGCGGCCGCCGATCACGATGAGCGATTTGGGCTGCTGTTTCAGAGCCATAGCCGTGGTGCTGTTGAGAACCTCCACGCTTTCGATGCCGTCCAGGGGCAAGACTTTCGGCTTTGCGCCCGTTGCCACCACCACGCGGCCAGCCTTGAATGCCTTTCCGTCCACGACCACATCGCCGTTTTCGTCCAACTTCGCCCAGCCCTGAATCAGGGTGATGCGGTCGCCGTAGGATTTCAGCACGTCGATGTACTTCTTCTGGCGCAGCTCCCCAACCAGCTCGTCCTTCTGAGCGATCAATTCCTGCCAGTCTACACCCTCTGCTTTTGTTTTCAATCCGGCAAACGGATGATGACCTGCCATGTGGTAAGCGTGTGCGGCTCGAATGAGCGCTTTGGACGGTACGCAACCGATATTGACACAGGTACCGCCCACGGTGTGCGCTTCCACGATGGCCACTTTGTGCCCGTTTTCCGCGGCACGGATCGCAGCCGCCATGCCACCGCCGCCGGTGCCGATGACCACCAGATCGTAGTCGGCGTTTGACTCGCGGCCGTGGCCGGAATTTGCCTGTGTGCTTGCGGGCCTGGAACTAAGAATCCTGGCCTGGTAACCGGCACGTTGCACGGAGCGCGTGAGCTTCTCTTCTTCGAACTCACCTGCCACCGTCACCAGCGCTTTGCTCGCCTGCCAGTCGGGCACCTTAGCTTCCACAACCGCTTCCACCTCCTGCAAAGCCGCAGTGACGTGCACAGCACAGGAGGAGCAAGTCATACCCGTGACTTCCAACTCGATTAAATGAGTGCCTTCTTTGCCAGCATCTGCTTGTTCAGTTCTCCTGAAGAGCATCTAAAAACCTCCTTCTTGGCTCAATCGACAAAAACTTTAGGTTGTCTAATTTGTCTTCGGCGCCGATGCTTTGTAGCCTGTCTTGTTCACTGCGGCAACCATCTCTTCCACACTGGCAACGCTGGGGTCGTACTGAATTTCCGCCATGGCTTTCTTGTAGTCCGCTTTCACCGCGGCGACCCCATCTACCTTCTTCAGAGCCGACTCGACGTTGTACTCGCAGCCAGAACAGGTCATTCCCTGCACATCGAGGGTCACTTTCTGCACGTTGGCCGTGGCAACCTGGTTAGATTCTTCCGGGCTGCGCTCGCCATTCTTGCTGCACCCTGAAAAAAGAGCCACCCCTAACAACAATACCAGAACCGGGTTGAACAGTTTTCTCATCATGACAAAATCTCCTCAAGTTTATGGTGATTAGACTTCTGTAAAATGCTGATTTAAGCCGGTCAAAGCTAACCTTTCCCAAGAAGGGCCGCGTGTTTACAGTAGCGTTAGTATTTGTGGGAAAAGCATGAAGACCAAAGCGACCACTGCTGCCATCCACAAGACCACTTTGTTGAGAGTGCTGGCCGACTCCACCTTGCAGGTGCCGTCTTCGCATTTGACTTCCCGCTTGCGGTAAGTGAAATAGAATCCCGCCCCCAAAAAGAGCACCGTCAGCACCAAGAGATAGGGACGGTACGGCTCAAAGGCGGCAGCAAACCCCAGACTGCCAGCGCCAATGATGGAAAACACCACGGGACCGATGCAGCACAAAGAAGCCAACAGTGCGGAAAGAATGGAGCCCGAAGTGGTTAGAACTGCTTTCTTCATCGTCAATCCTCCAATTCAAAAAGTTGTTTGAGAAATTCTATGAAAGGGGTGTCCAGAAGCCGGTAGAAGATGGTTTGTCCTTCGCGGCGCTTGCCGATGAATCCGAAAGCCCGCAGTTTGCTCAATTGGTGACTGATGGAAGAAACGGTCATACCGGTCACATCGGCCAGATCGCAAACGCACAGCTCCGGTTCTTGGGACAACAAGAACAGAATCTTCAGGCGCGTTTCGTTGCCGGCGACGGTGAGCAAGTCAGCTAACTTTTCCAGATCGACTTTGGCCCGAAGCACCTTTTGCAGACGCTGCAGCGCGGCCAGGTCCACTTCCTTTCGAATACAGGTTTCCTGGGTTAGTTCAGTCATGGCTTTCCTTTTTTATTATTTGAATAACTATTCAAATTTTATAACTTAAAACGCTGTCCGGTTGCTTTTGTTCCACAAAAAAGCGACTTTTTAAAATATTTGATTGACAGAACAAGAAAAGAAGGACTCTATGTTGTTTAGAGTGGGTAAGTGAGTATTAGCACACGCCGAAGGCGTCAAACACCAAAGCCGAGGGTAGTGCGCGCAGCGCAACCCTCGGTTAGCGATAATCACAATAGAGAACCCTGAAGGGGTTCGACAAGAATGGGAGCACCCATGTCACAATCGTTGG
>JBHHYI010000294.1:0-4680 GCA_046757525.1 bacterium
GGGTTGGTTAAAATGTGGGTTTCATTTTGAATTTGAGGAGGCAATTAATGTACCTGAAATTACTCTTGATCGTTTTAAGTACCTGTTTGGTAGCCGGGTGTAAAAGCAACGAGCAGGGGAAAGCGAAGAGCAGCGTGCCACAACAAGTGGGAACCAATATGCCACAACTAAAAAAGATTCCGATTCAAGACAAAGCGCAAGCCGACAGTTTGCTGCAACAGGGTTTTGAGTTGATTGTAGTTGAGGACGACTACGTCATCGCGCGTCTGAAGCCGAACCAGGTTTCCGCCCTCGGTGCGGCTCATGTAAAGATTGAACCGGTGGAGGAAGCGGACCTGGTGCAGAGGCTGGTCAAGATTCCAGTTGCTGATGACAGCACGGCGTCTAAACTGGCAAATCTGGGGATGGACATCTGGGAGGTAGAAAAAGACACTGTGGTTGCCCAGGCATTCGACAAACAGATTCGCGAAGCTGAGGCTAAGGGGTTTGCCGTAAAAATCGTGGCTCGCAACGTGTTGGACACCGTGAAGAAGTGAGCGGACTTTTGGACGTGAGCCTTCGCAGGCCGAACTCGCAAGAATGTCCCCCTCTCAATGCAAAATTCAATTTAAGGAGATGAATTGTGCTTTACAAGAAATTGCAGCTCTTGTTGGTCGTAGTCATCCCGGTGCTGGTGGCCGGCACCTGTAACAACCAGCCAGGACCGCCCGACGCCGGGCTTTACCACACCAACGCCGAAATCGGCAACGATTTGCACGACCTGCAAACACGCTTTCCGGGCATTGCAAAAGTTGTCGAGCTGGGCGCGTCCCTCGAAGGGCGGAAAATCTGGGCGATCAAAATCAGCGACCAGGTTGCTCAGGAAGAAGACGAGCCGGAAATCTTGTTTGTGGGCGGCCACCACGCACGCGAGTGGATCGCAGTCGACGTGCCGTTCTTGCTGGCAAAGTATATTGTGGAGCACTACGCCACCGATGCCACCGTCAAGAACTTTGTGGACACCGGCGAAATCTGGATCGTGCCCCTGCTCAATCCCGACGGCCACCAGTACACCGTCACCAGCAATCGACTCTGGCGCAAGAACCGGCGCAACAACGGCGACGGCACCTTTGGCGTGGATTTGAACCGGAATTACTCGTTTCATTGGGGCGGGCCGGGTTCCAGCGGCGACACCTTCAGTGAGATTTACCGCGGACCAGAGCCGTTTTCTGAACCAGAGACCAAAGTGCTGAAGGCCTTCATCGAGCAGCACGCATTCAAGGCCTTGATCAGCTACCACAGCTACTCGCAACTGGTCCTGTTCCCCTGGGGCTACACCAACGACCCGGCGCCGGACGAGCCGCTGATGAGCAACCTGGCGCAGACCATGGCCGACAGCATTCTTGCGGTTCACGGCAAAACCTACGTGCCGGAGCAAAGTTCCGACTTGTATTTAGCCAGCGGCGACGCCACGGATTGGCTGTACGGGGAGACGCGGGTTCCTTCCTACACCATTGAGCTGCGCCCCCGGTCGTCCTTTCCAGGATTTCAACTGCCCGAGAGTGAAATCCAGCCGACGTTTGAGGAAAATCTGCCAGCCGCTTTGTTTTTGATTCAATGGACGCAAACCGCAAGCCAGATGACAACGTTGTAGCGCGCTTAGAATCGGCTCAAATAATTATTGTGTTTTTGACTAAGAAATGTTATCTTTTGTGTTAAAGAAGATTTAATGGTCTCTAGCAATATGGCCAGTCACTTTTTATATCGAAGTTAGCGAAGAAGTCAAAGTTTCTCCCATTTTTTGCCTTCTCTTCCAACACCTTCTTTTATAGGCGAGTGCCGCTGACCTATTTCTAGGATTCTTCCAACCAACATCTAAGGAGTAAATCATGGCGCAGGCAAATTACGGTGACACCGTTAAGGTGCACTACACGGGGAAATTGGTTGACGGTACCATATTTGACTCTTCCGTGGACCAAGAACCGCTGGAATTCAAGATCGGCGATGGGCGATTAATTCAGGGCTTTGAACAGGCCGTGGCTGGCATGACCCCGGGCGAGACAAGGTCGTTCACCATCCCGCCAGATGCGGCCTACGGCCCACACGACGCAGATTTGGTGCGCGTGGTCGACAAAAAGGACCTACCTGTGGACTTAGAACTGGAAGCGGGGCGACAGTTGCAAAGCGTCCAGAGTGACGGTAGAAAAATCACCGTTACCATTTCCGAGGTTTCCGAATCGAGTGTGACTTTAGACGCCAACCATCCTTTAGCGGGTCAAAACCTGGTTTTTGACATCAAACTCTTGGAGATCGTCTAAGACTCTCAAAAAGGCATCATGCTTAATAAATAATAAATTTTTTTTTTGCAAGCAAAAGCTTGTGTTAGAGATTTAAGGAGAACATTATGAATATCTACGTAGGAAATCTATCGCCTGATGTCACCAACTCTGATTTACAGGAGGCCTTTGAGCCGTTTGGTCAGGTTACATCAGCGAACGTTATCAGGGACAGGTACAGCAGCGAGTCCCGTGGCTTTGGATTTGTGGAGATGTCGAACAAATCGGAAGCTATTGCGGCCATCAGTGGGTTGAACGGTACAGAGTTGAAAGGAAAGTCCATCAGCGTGAGCGAGGCACGCCCGCGCAAGAGCAATCGTCCCGGCACCGGTGGGGGGAATCGGGGAAGAGGTGGTGGCTGGAGGCGCTAAGCGTGGGCAAAATATCCTCTAAGCACGGCCATTGGGCCAGCAAACCCTCGACGCCCTGAGAGGAAAACTATGGACCAGAAAAAGGAAAGAAGGCCAAAGAGATGAAGACGGCACCAGCCACTCGTAAACCCGACGCAAACCAGTTAGCCTGGCGGAAGATCGTAGCCCAATATGAGCATCCAAGTGTTTGGCGAAGTGGGTGGCAGGTGGTCAACTCACTATTTCTATATTTTTTGTTCTGGTATTTGATGTATCTCAGCCTGAATATCTCTTATTGGTTGACTTTGGCATTGGCGATTCCTGCGGCCGGCTTGCTGGTGCGCAGCTTCATCATTCTTCACGACTGTGGCCATGGCTCCTTTTTTAAATCTCAAAAGGTCAATGTGATTTTGGGTGGCGTGGTCGGCGTTTTGACCTTCACTCCCTTTTATTACTGGCGACACGACCATGCCGTGCATCATGCCACTGCGGGGGATTTGGACCGACGGATTGTTGGCGATATCTGGACGATGACCGTCAAGGAGTATCTTGCATCCTCTCCCTGGAAGCGGTTTGCGTATCGGCTGTACCGCAATCCCCTTGTGATGTTCGGACTTGGGCCGATCTTTCTTTTCTTGATCACTTATCGCTTTGCACGCCCGGCGGCCAACAAGAGAGAACGCCACAGCGTCTATCGGACCAGCTTGGTTATTCTGGGCATTGGGGTCCTCATGAGTGTAACCATAGGGCTTCGCAACTATGTCCTGGTGCAGTTGCCCATTATGATGATTGCCTCCTCGGCTGGTGTGTGGATGTTTTACGTGCAGCACCAGTTTGAAGAGGTCTACTGGGAGCGTCATGAGAACTGGGATTACGTGGCCGTGGCTTTACAAGGGAGTTCGTTTTACAAATTGCCAAAGGTTTTGCAGTGGTTCACGGGCAATATCGGGTTCCATCATATCCATCATCTAAGTCCTCGGATTCCAAATTATTATCTGGAAAAATGCTACAAAGAGAATCCTATGTTTCAGAGGATGAAACAAATCACCTTACGCTCCAGCTTGAAAACTCTGTCTCTGCGTTTGTGGGATGAAGACAGCCGGAAGTTGGTGGGCTACGGCGCCATCAACGCCCGTGGGGATCGGCAAGCATTGAAATCCGGTCGCCGTCGATCCGCGCAGGAAAAGATTTAACTCCGAACAATCCACAGGAGTGTATGGCAGCCACAAGAAGCTGTCGGAAATCAGAAGCCACCAGGTCGACGCTGGTGGCTTTTTTGTTCCGTATGGTGGATACCAGAACTTTTTGTTGAAAATGGGACTGGATTTCTTTATTTTTTCGTAACAGTTCACCCGATAGCGATCGTTAAGGATATTTATCCTGAACGTAAATTAATAGGGAACATCTGTTCTCGCAGCAGTCTTGATGGGGATAGATATCCCGACTTAATGTACGTTCAGCATAGACATACTGAACGATCCATCCACGGCCTGAACTGTTACATTTTTGTCAAGCTTAGTCTTAAACAGTTCTCCAATGAGCACCTACATCTTGATGAAAATCCTTGAGTCCGCGCCAGAGAGATATGACCGGGGAATTTCTATTCTTACCCTCGGACGGTTGGACACTGTTTATGAAAACCTGGCATCTCACATAAAAAAAGGCCAGAGAGTTCTCGATATCGGCTGTGGAACCGGTGCCATGAGCTTGCGTGCGGCTCAGAAAGGTGCGGTAGTGAAGGGGATTGACATCAACGCGCAAATGCTTGAAATTGCACAAAGGCGGGCGCAAGAAAAGAATGTCTGCCAAGGCATCGAGTTCTGCGAAATTGGTGTCGCTGAGCTTTGCGACGAACAACCGGAAAGCTATGACGTCGTGATGAGCACGCTTTGTTTTTCTGAACTAAGTGAAGATGAATTGGTCTACACGCTGAAGGAAGTCAAAAGAATATTGAAGCGCGGGGGACGCCTGCTGGTAGCAGATGAAATCAAGTCCAATAGGATCTCAAAGCGGAT
>JBHHYI010000295.1:0-4639 GCA_046757525.1 bacterium
AAGCGCCTTTACAACAAGAGGTATTTGTTCTGATATTTTACGTGAAGTGCTTATCCACCAAGAATTATTAGTTTGTCATCCACTTTTGGATGAAGTTAAATCAGTTTTATTAGACAAGTTTAATATTCCCAATGAGCTGATTAAAGAAATAACTCGATTCTTAAATGAGGATACAATAGTCCTTGAAGAGCGCACAGAAATAAAGGTTGACATAAAAGATACAGATGACATAGTTTTGCTTGGTTATGCTTTAAGTGGAAAAGCAACCTTTTTCGTCACTGGAGATAAAGAATTACAAAAAATAAAGAAGTTAAAATCCCTTAGAATAATCTCGCCAAGAGAATACTGGGAATTGATTAGAACAAAAGATTAAAGCTGCCAAATTGAAACGATATGGCGAAATTGAAAGGCACAGATTTTTACCAGATCGATGAGCTTCTGAGCGATGAGGAGCGGTTGGTGCGAAACACCGTGCGCGAGTTTGTCGACGAGGAATTCATGCCTATCGTTCAGGAGCACTTTCGCAAGGGGGAATTTCCGCGTGCGTTGGTTCCTAAAATTGGCGAACTGGGCCTCCTGGGTGCAAATCTGCAAGGCTACGGATGTCCGGGTTTGAACAACGTAGCGTACGGGCTGATCAATCAGGAACTGGAGCGAGGGGATAGCGGACTCAGGAGTTTTGTGTCGGTGCAGGGCAGTCTGGTCATGTATCCGATCCACGCGTTTGGTTCCGAGGCGCAGAAGGAACACTGGTTGCCCAAATTAGCGCGAGGCGAGGCGGTTGGCTGTTTTGGACTCACCGAACCGGATTTTGGCTCGAATCCGGCTGGCATGCGCACGCGGGCAGAAAAGACCAGAAAAGGTTGGATCTTGAACGGCAACAAAATGTGGATCACCAACGGCACGCTGGCCGACGTGGCGGTAGTGTGGGCCAAGACGGAGGAAGGCATTCGAGGGTTTTTGGTGGAAAAGGGTACGCCAGGATTTGTGGCCAAAGCCATTCACCACAAACTGTCGCTCAGGGCTTCCGACACCGCGGAGCTGTTGTTTGAAAACTGTGCCATTCCCGAAGAAAGCGTGCTACCTGAAACCACCGGGCTGGTCAATGCCTTGAAGTGCCTGACCCAGGCCCGTTACGGCATTGCCTGGGGCGCCATTGGCGCTGCCATGGCCTGCTACGAAGAAGCCTTAAGCTACGCCGGGGGGCGAATTCAATTCGACAACAAACCCATTGCCTCCCACCAACTGGTGCAACAGAAGTTGGTGTACATGCTCACAGAAATAACCAAAGGTCAGCTCTTGAACCTGCAGTTGGGCAGATTGAAAGACCAGGGCAAAGCCACCCACGTGCAGATTTCGCTGGCAAAGCGCAACAACGTATTTCACGCGTTGGCCATTGCCCGTCTGGCACGACAAATCCTGGGAGCCAATGGCATTTTAGACGATTACCAGGCCATGCGCCATTTGTGCAATTTGGAGACCGTGATTACTTATGAAGGCACGCACGACATTCACACGCTGATCGTTGGCGCACACATTACCGGAGTTTCTGCTTTTTCTTAACCGGGAAATAGGTCGTGAATCTTTATGACAAAGACGATGGCTTTAAACAATTCACTCTGGATGAAGCCAACACCTTGCTTCCTGAGATAATCGCAGCCACCGACAATATCGTTGCCGAACTCAGGGATCTGGAAGACCGGCTCCGTATTGAGTTCGATGTGGATTCGTCTTTTGCCAAACAAGAATTGGAAGAAGAGTCCGCCATTCTTCTGCAAAAATGGGCTGAGGTCATGGTGACTTTGGGGGTTTATCCCAAAGGCTATTTTACCGTGGATTTCAAATCGCCCGTGCCGGACACGCTGTTCTGCTGGACCTATGGTGAGAAAAAAATCACCCATACGCACAAGATTTACGAGAATTTTAAAGAACGCATGCCTATCCAAAACAACACGATGCCAGGTTTTGAACAATCGATGAATTGATCCATGTTACGAACCATCTTTTTTTCCATCTTTACTCAAATTGCCGTGGGATTGGTTTTTACGGTGCTGTTGATTTCGAAAGAAGAAATTGGCAAGCTCTACTTCAGGGTTAGTACGGGGGTGGCGCTGATTCTGATGTTGTTGGGGATGTTCGTGCGCCCATTCGGCCCGGAATCGCTACGCCAAATGCTCGCCGTTCACCACTCTGCTTTGGAGACCATGCAGGCGCTTATTTACACGGCGTTTGGAATGAGCGTTTTTCTGCTGCTTGCGTACAACTTTGTCTATCCGCGGGCGCACAAATTGCTTTTATTTTTGACATGGCTTGCCGGGTTGAGCGGTGTCGGTCTTCACGCCTGGATTCTGGCCAGTCCGTTCCAGGAGCATCTGGCTGGCAAGATTCTGTTCGTGCTGAGCGGATTCAGTTCTGCGTTCATCCTGGGAACGGTGTTGGGGGCCATGATCACCGGGCATTGGTATTTGGTGAAAAGCAAGCTGACTTTGAGACCCCTGATCGTGAGTTCACGAGTGTTCATCTTTTCCGTTTTGTTCAAAATGTTGATTTTGGTATTGACCTTCTTCACCTTTCAAGCCCCTGAGGGCGGTGTGAACCTACTGGCATGGTTGACGAGTTTAGCGCCGGACAGTCTATTTTTGCTGGGAAGGCTGTTCATCGGAATCGTTCTTCCTTTGATTTTCGGAGTCATGGTTTGGAAAACAGTGAAAATCCGTTCAACTCAGTCAGCAACTGGTATATTATATGCAACGATTATTCTGGTGATCATCGGTGAGGCCTTTGCAAAGTTCTTGTCCAATGTAACCGGGATTCCGTTGTAAGGTCGCAGTTTCAAAATAGTCTATTTTACCTTGATTATCACGGCCAAATTATATATATTTGTATTTGAATTTTTTGTAGTCGGCATTGGATTTACACCATGAGCAGCAAAACCATGCACCAATTGACCATAGGCAAAAAAATTGAATTACTGGTTGCCATTTTCAATCGTCAAAAAATCAGGCGGGTCCTGGACCGGTTAAACACCAAGGAGCTTGTGGAGGCCCATAATTTCATTTGGGATAAATTGGTTGAGCTGCACTATCTGACCCAAAGAAAAGAATTTGTGCGGGAAGAAATAACTAAAAAGATGATGTCGTCCGTTGCCTACCAAAGACAGCAAGGCTGTGACTTGCGAATTGACTATTGCAAAGGGGTCGAGTGCATCTGGTCCAATCCCATTTGCGCTGGCAACAAGATAAAAAACAACACAGAGGTAATCGCGCAGTCCATAACGCGCTTATTGGACAGCCCTCATGAACTTGGGCACGACCTGAGCTTCGCGATCGGGAACAAATTGGCAGAGGTAAAAGATTGGCTTTGACGGTTCACACCGATTCTTTTTATCTCCTGGCAACAACTGACAGCTATTTTGCAACTATTGGAAATTATTAAAAATGAATAACATATTGTTTGCAGCGGGCGGTTTAATCCTGTTTCTGCTGGGTTGGATTGCCGCCGTTTTAATATCCAGGAGAAAACTCAAAACAGCTAACCTGGAGGCTGAGGAAATCATCGACCGGGCCAGAAAAGAGGCAGAGCGAGAAAAGCACAAAGTCATTATTCAGGCAAAAGAGAAGTGGTACAATGTTCGGGATGAGCAAGAGAAAAAACTCAACGAGCGCAAGTACAAGTTGGATCGGTTCGAGAAACAATTGCTCGAGAAGGAAAAGGGGCTAAAGCGGCAGGAAAGTCTGATCCAACAAAAAAATAGCGACCTCAACGAAAAGGCCAACAAAGTTAATGACCAAAAAGCGGCCTTGCAGACCAAGGAGAAGGAGCTCGATCGAATCATAAAAAAGCAAAATGTGATTCTGTCGCGGATGTCTCAGTTGAGTGTGGAGGAGGCAAAATCACTCTTGCTGGAAAATCTCAAAAGGGATTATAAAGCGGAGGCGGCGAGGATTTACAAGGAGTTGGTGGATGAGGCCAAAGAAAACGCTTACAAAGAGGCCAAGAAGATCATCACCATGGCAATCGAGAAAAATGCCGCGGATCACTGTGTTGAGACTACGGTTTCGGTGGTGAACTTGCCGAACGAGGAGATCAAAGGTCGGATAATCGGAAGAGACGGCAGGAACATCAAGGCATTTGAAACAGCCACCGGCATCAAGGTCATCGTTGACGATACGCCGGAAGCCGTTGTGTTGTCCGGCTTTGATCCGGTACGCCGGGAAATCGCCCGCTTAGCGCTTGAAAAGATCATCAAGAACAACAAGATTAACCCTCAGAGAATTGAGGAAATCGTCAAGAATGCGGAAAGCGAGGTTGAAAAATACATCTGGCGAGCCGGCAACGAGGCGATTGCTAAGGTCGGCGTGGGCAGAATCCACCCTGATCTCATCCGAATGCTGGGACGACTGAATTACCGCACCAGTTACGGGCAAAATGTCTTACAGCATTCGATTGAAGTCGCCACGCTCGTTGGAGCCATGGCCGCGGAACTGAGATTAGACATCAAGTTGGCTAAACGCGCGGGACTGTTGCATGACATTGGCAAGGCCATGAGCCAAAACATGGAAGGCACCCACACACAGATTGGGGTGGAAATCGCGGAGAAGTTCAATGAGGGTCCGGTGGTCGTCAATGCCATTGCGTC
>JBHHYI010000296.1:0-4618 GCA_046757525.1 bacterium
CCGAGAATCAACGTCAGCGGCGTGCGGAACTCGTGGGAGATATTGGCGAAGAAGCGGGATTTAAGTTGGTCTAATTCCCGTAGCTTCTCATACTCCACCTGTACCAGTTCTTGCTGATGCTTGCCTCTCACCGTCTTGAGTTCGTATTTCCGAACCAGAAACAAGAAGCCGGCCAAGAGCAGGGAGTATAAAGCATAGGCCCACCAGGTACGGTACCAGGGTGGCAGAATACGAAACGCGTAGTCCGCTTCGCTACCCAGGTGTTCGTAAACATTCCTGGCCCGCACCCGGAATCGGTAGTTTCCTGGGGGCAGGTTGGTGTAGTCTTTCTGGGTTTCATCCGTCCAATCGGACCATTTTCGGTCAAATCCCTCAAGAAAATATTGGAACCGGTTGGCAGATTCATCTTTGTAAGAAAGCGCGGCAAATTCAAAACGCATGGTGTTGGCCGAGTACTCTAACACAGCGGCAACTGCCGCCGCCTTTTGGGCGCCCCTCGCAGGGGGGACTTTGCCAATTTCTTCTCTTGAAGGGAAAATACTGGGGGAAACACCGCCGTAGATTACCGAATCCCCATTCACCGTGACTCGCCGAATCAGGGTAGGAAAATCCCTTGCTAAATCCTGTTGAATGTTTGAATCGTAACGGACCAACCCCTCTGTCCCGCCAAACCAGGTGATGCCGTTATCTTCGGGATAGATGGCTGAAATCCTGCCGACGGAAGCTTTCAAGAAAGGGATCCTTACCATCTCATAACTGCCATCTGCCCGACGATGTGCCAGATTCAAAACATTTTCGTAGGCTTCAGATGTTACAATCCAGGCATTTCCATGTCTGTCTTCCACTAACATATCTACTCCTCGCGTCCCGTCAGCAAACTGGCTTCCATAGGTGGAATCCGGGACAAATCGGCCGGTTTTCTCCATGAAGCGAAAGAGTCCCTTTTCCGTCGCAAAGACCGGATGAGAGGTGGTAGGGTAGATACGTATTTCACTGTTAGGCAACCCATGCCAGGCACCATAGCGTTCAACGACGGGCTTTCTTCGCGATGGGGCTTCCGCTTTGGCTCTCGGCATCTGAGAGAATCTCAAACGAATCGGGTATGACCCATTTGTCTCTAACCACAAATCGCCATTCCCACTCTCAATGATACGTGTAATCATAGTCTGAACATCCTCGATCTTACCCTCGTTCAGCCATTTTTCCGAACCCTGTTCTTCTAAAATACGCCGAATAGAGAATAGTCCTGCGAGATATCCGACATACACTCGATTTGTGTCTATCCGGGAACGATACAAGACGTAAATAACGGATGGTCTTTCAGAAACGAACTTTGATTTACCTTTCTTAATCTGATAAATTCCGTCAGAACGACTCTCAAGCAGGGAATTGCCGAATGGAATCAGGTCCCACTTCACCGAGATATTAGAAACACGCTGAAACCGGGTTTGTACCGTACTCGATCGAGCATGCCGCTCTTGCGGATCAGGCCGGGTTAAAGCGTACAGGCGGCCTGAATCATCCAGGATATGTAACCTTCCCTGGTATCTGAAAATCCTCCTTACAAGGCCGGGATAGCCGAGGCCATCATCGTAAACTGAGAACGGGGAAAATAATTCCACCCGGGCAATGCCATTTTCCATGGCCAGCCATAGAGCATTTTCGCGATCAAAGTAAATGCTGTGGATCTTGTTGCTGTTTAAACCGGTGGACTTGTTGATATGTTTTATGATCTTTCCGGTTTTGTCAACGATGGCGATACCGTTCACCAGACTTGCAATGGCATAGAGCGGTTCTGCTGTCGGGCACATTACGGCTCGATAAATCTCGCGTTCGAATAAGGCATTCACTTCCGGCATGATTGGCCTGACGGACTTTTGGTCAAATAAGGATAAGCCGGTTGCAAAACCAACGATTAGAAACTTATCCCTGCCTGTCCCCAAAGGTAGCATGTTTAGGATAACTGTATTTGCCAATGTTTTTCCGCCGGGAATAAAACGCAAGGAATCGTTGGTCATCCGCATCAGTCCCAGATGATTCTGACGAATATAAACGGTCTTACCAACTTTGATGACATAACCAAATGAGGTCCGCGGCTTCCATACTTTGATCATCTTGCCGGTGTATAAGAATAACCGTTCATAACTCTGAAACAAGACCCCCTCGTTCATGACCACAATGGAATTAATCTCAGCGAAGCTGCGTTCTTGTGGGTTTAATTTATCGAGAAGCGAGACAAACTGCATCTGGCCAATGGAATCGGGGGCCAAAAACCCGAAGTCGCTTTTGCCGCCGGCGTAAATCCGTCCCTCATTCCCTTCAGCAAGAGCGAAAACCGTTGAGCCGCGCGACATCCGAATGAGCCGCCAGGAAGCGCCGTCGTATTCCAGCACGCCACTGCCAGTACCGAAATACATCACCCCGCGCTGATCCTGCAAAATCGCCCAGGCATCTGGAGCCGCCTGGTATTCTCTGGGAGAATAATTGCGAATGAGAGGTTTACCGGTTTCTACCTGTGCGGGGAGATTCTCACTCTGAGCCAGCGCTGAACAGCAGAGGCCGATCGTTATCAATAAAACGGCAAGGGGGGAACGAGTTTCCATTCTTTCTATTTGAGCAGGGTGGATTTTCTTTATAAATTTTGGAGCACTTCTCTCTTTCAAGCAGAATCATAATACAAGGAAATATAGCAATAAATGTGAGAAATTACAAGGAGCTTGATTTAAATATTTGTCCGTAAGCGTACACCTTATGTAATGCAAACGGATAGTTTTCAGTGAGTTCTATTTTTGTATTTTCTTTAAAAACAATGGTGGCATATAATTTGATAGTTGAGTTTAACAGCGTTGGCAAAGTCTATTCAGCCTACCCGCTGTTCTGATCGCTTGTCCAACTTTGTTGGTGCGTGCGGCGCTTGCGGTGAGGCAGTGGGCTAAAGAGATCGGCATCCACAACGTGCTGGGCGCCACGGTTGCCAGTGTGGTGGCACTGCCATCAAAGGATTTTCTCAAAAGCTGGTGCTGCTGGGGAGCCTCATCGCTTGAGAAGCGGACAGGCGCTGACGATTGCCTTGCTGATGGTGAGCACGCAGGCGGTTCGGACGGCGCTAACGAATCCGGTCGCCGCGTTGCGGTATGAGTAAACTCAGAAACCGACTTTTTTCGAAAAAGTCGGTTTCTTTGGCAACACTGTGCAAGGTTGAAAATCAAACGGATTTTCTTTTAGAAGCTGCTGAGTAGCCACCAATCGGGCAACGCGATGACTTTTGCATTGACCTGGAAAATTTTTCGACCAGGATAAATCACATACCCCATTGGCACATTGGGATGATCAGATAAAAAGGACATGAGGCCGGATACGTTCCGTTTAGTGATTTGAGGTGAAGCTTTGATTTCGAAGGGAAGGACTTTGCCACTGGTTTCGATGATGAGATCGACTTCGGCGCCATCCCGGGTGCGCCAGTAATAGGCGTCAAAAATCGCACCGGAATTATGTAAAATCTTCAGTAGCTCTATGGAGACAAAGCTTTCGTAAATATTGCCAAAAAACTGAAGTTCTCTGGCAATCTCATTGCTGAAGTTGGTATTCAGCGCATTGTGAAGCAATAGCGGATCAATGGCGATGATTTTGTTTTGTCGGACCAGTCTTTTCTTCGGATTTCTATGATAGACTTCCAGGGTCACGACCAACATCATCGCCTTTAATTGATAGAGAAAATTGTCGATGGTGGGTTGACTGACACCGACGGCGCGAGCCAATCCGTTTTTGTTCAAGAGCTCCCCACTTTGAATAAAAATCAGTCGAACAAACTTTTCAAAAGCAGAAAGGTTTCGGACCTGGAATTGCTCGATAAGAATAGGGAAGACATAGGTGGTCAAATAATCTCGAATCCAACGGATTTGATAGTCACGCTGCGAGGCTAATGCGGGAATTGGGTAACCACCCCAGACCAGCATTTTTTCCCGCAAGCGATTGATTTGAACATAATCTATCTTGTCAGGGATGTTGAGATTGTTGATTTCAGAACCAATCAGTTGGGTTAATCCACAATGGTTTATGCTGCCGCTCAGTTCGCAAAAAGAAAGAGGTAAAAGAGTTAGGATCGAAATTCTTCCGGCTAACGATTCTTTGATTTTTCTCAGGAGAAGGTAATTACCGGAATTCGCAATACAAATCTTTGAGGGTCGATTTTCATTTTCATCAATTAAGATTTTCAGAGCGTCAAAAACCGTGGGGACTTTTGCCGGTTCATCAATGAAAAGAAAACGGTCTGGATGATGATTGCTCTTGAGATAGCCGTAAGGATCATTTTTGATCTCTTCGCGGATGAGGGGATCATCGAGAGAGAGATAGGTGCCCGGGTACTCTTTTAAAATTTCTCTGAGAAGATATGATTTTCCAACTTGCCGGGCACCGATGAGGGCACAAGCTCGTTCGTTATGAATTCTTTCAAACAAAGTGGTTTGTATTTGTCTTTTCATGTACTAAATATATTAAGATATACTTTAAAAATCAAGCTTCTTTTTTAAAGTGTAAGATGTAAAGTAGAATGACCGCATAAAGTCAGAAACCGACTTTTTTCGAAAAAGTCGGTTTCTACGGCATTGAAATGGAGGAC
>JBHHYI010000297.1:0-4604 GCA_046757525.1 bacterium
CCGCTAACAGAAAGGAGACGCCCACGTAGTCGTAGCCCTTCTTGAGTTCGCGGATCAACTCCTTCTTCGATGGGTACTGCAACACCACGGTGGGCGCGTCCAGGTTCTCCGCGATGTATTCGATGGAAAAGTGGATGTTCTTCGTCCGCGGACTGAAGATCCCCTGGGCGCGCGTCACCTGACCGTGCAGCAACTCATACCCCACAGAGGGGGCATCACCGTACTTTGGTCCCAGGGGACGACACACGCTCGTCAGCAGAACTTTTTTGCTTATGGGCTGAGCCTCATTGGATACGTATTTAGTAGCAAGTTCTCGTGAAATCTCAGTCTTAAAGGTCTCCATTTCTTGTACTCCTTATTTGGCCTAATCGGGCGATTCAGGAGCAGTTTAGATGCTTTGACTTCCCAGACAAAACTGTCTGTTGAAATTGCTGGTTCGTGACAACTTCAGTATAAATTATAGCGAAAGCAAGGCTCCTGAATCGCCAGTTAGACGTATTCTCAACCGAAAACACCGTTTGAGTTTTCTATTTCCAAGTCACTTGCATAGCGAAGAAATGGTCAAAGACCTTGCGGGTCGGATTGTTACGACTGTCCACTTCTGGGCTTCGAATATAAAAGTCTATCTGCTGGGCAGCCGGATTTACTGCACCCGCAGGCGACCTCTTGTTCAGTAATGGATAATTAACTTTCAATGTCTGTCTGTCACGGATACCCTGGGTGACCATGAAATGCATTTGATAGTCAGTGTAGAGTGGCTGGCCGTTTAGCGTTGCATGACCATAGCCCCAGCCAGCAAGATAGATAAAAGTTTTTGGCCAGTTGGTATCTCCGCATCCCGAATCACCATGCTCGTAAATATACGCAGCCACGCCGCCATCCTGACAGGGACTGAACTCGTGAAAGCGGTCAAACTCAAGCACCAGATCACCTTCCGGGATCTTCAGCCGTGCGATGAAACGGCCGACGTTTTTTATCTCATCGACTTCTATTTCTACGGTTCCCTCAATTTGGTGTACATTCGAAGCGTCGTTCCCCATGTGATCCCAGCCAGGAGAATCTTTGAGCCGTCCCACCTGATATAGTCGCCCGGCGGATAACTGAAAGAGACCATCATAGAGATCATGCTGTTCCGGCGCATAAAGTGCTATCTCTGCCCCCGGCTGTTTTCGTGGCGTAGCTTGCTGAATTTCAGCTTTTTTTTCTTTTTCTTGGCAGCCAAGCATCAGCAGAACCGTTAGTAAAAAACAGAATGGAAAATTCGCAGTCATTGAAATCCTCCACAAAAAAAGTGGTTAATGGTTGTCAAGTGAGTACTCAACCTCGATTCTCTCTGTTTTCGTCGATTTGATGTGGATTGTTTTCCGCAACTGACCGAGTCTTTCATGCCATATTTCCACATTATATGTACCAGCAGGAATATCTGGGATACTAAAGTACCCATCATCATCGGTTACCGCATGAAACGGATGACTATCTACCCGAATGAAGGCCTGCATCCAACCGTGTATGTCGCACTTAACGATGACCATGCCTGGTTTGTTCACTTTTCTGGTCGCCTTCACCCCCTTGAGTGGCAAGGCGATGTTTGCGTTAAGAGTACCATAAAAGTGAACGTTGTGCAGCGTGGGATCACTGTTCATGGCTTCGATGGTGCCACCTACTGCTAAAACGCTGACATGAGGAACAAACTTACACTCCCGATTGTCCAAGACCAAACGGTTCGCATGATTGGCTGAACTGTTGAACGCAGGCATGTCTTTCAGAGCAACTATAACGTTCTGGATTCCATGGGTCTTAGGAGACACCAGTAAATCCTCTAACGTTTGGTGTCTCCCACAAACCTTAGGATCGGTTGTGTTTTCGATACGAGTGGGTCGTGGGAGCGCATTTCCTGCCAGACGTACGAAACCTTCTAAAGTACCGTGGTCCTTAGAGAGGCCAACAGACGGCGGCTGTGATTCTTGCTTTTCAGACTGACAAGCAGATAGTAGAATTACCCCACAGGCCCAGAAGTTCAGAGAATTGCGAACGAGCACCCGCATTGTCAACATCATATCCGTATTGGTTACTCCTTCATGTTACACAAAACTGTACGTCTAAGGCAGCGTTCACTGGCAAATTAGGAGCGCAGCGAGTAATTCGCCCGCGTGAAGCGCTTTGTTAGCCGGCCGAGCCTTGGAATGGACTACCCTTTGTAAGTCGCTGGTTCCTGCGTCGGCTCGCTGAATACCAGCCGATAGCCATTCGGATCCATGATGGAAAACTCGCGCCTTCCATACTCGTACACCTGGGGACCCCACAGTACTTTTACCTTGCCTTCGAGGCTTTTATGCAGCTTCGACACATCGTTTACATCGAAGACGAGCTGTCCCGTCATCGTTGGATTTGCCCCAGGAGCATCCCAGTCCGCATCCGTACTGAACATAAGATGTACGTTACCTCGGTCCAAGATACACAGGGTCGGTTGGTCTTCTGGCCACAGGGTGTCAATCGTGAATCCCAAGACTTTTGTATAAAAGTCGACCGTAGCCTGGATATCATCCGTCTTTAGCATTGGTGTGGTGTTCTTGAACTCAATCATCGTACATTCTCCTATCCCGGCTAATGCAGCGCTGAGCGGTCGCCCCCGCAGGGGGCATCCGTTCGAGTGCCTGGTTCTGCCTGAGTGTAGCGAGGGAAGAACAAGTGAGTATATAATTTCTGTCTAACATTAAATTTCAAAAACATAACGGAAAGTTTGAGCCGCAAAGGGCATTACGGCACCTAACTTGCTGTTAAAAAAGAACATTCGAGAGGGCACTAAACTAACCCAGAGAACCTGCGCCCTTTGCCGGCTCCAAACAATGTCAGCCAAAGACGCAGAGACGTTGATTTGTTCTCCTACATTTCCGTTGGCAGATTTGTCCTAAGCTTGATTTTCTCGCCGATTAAGATAACCAAAGTTCCGAATCAATTCATTGTTGTGGTTTGTGTAGGTACGTCGTTGCTAAATATGCTATTCAATGAAAGAAATTTTCCATGAAAAGCAATTAGCACACCTATGTCGTTATTGTCCACAGCGCTAATATGAAGATGTGGTTCCGTCGTATTACCTGAATTTCCGACTTTACCAATCCCTTGACCAGAAATGACAGCATCCCCTTCTTTTACTAACACACTTTCTCTCATCATATGAGCAAGCAAAACTCGAATCTCCTGGCAACTAATTATGACATGATTTCCAGTCGGATTCTCAATATCGAATTTATGTGGCACATTATCAGGTAGCCCATCTACCACTTCTATAACGGTTCCGTCGCACGGGCTGAAGATTGCATCTCCAAAGATTTCATAATCCAACAATTTCTTCGGTGTGAGGCCTTTTGCTCTGTTCCCGAAGCCATTCAATTTTGCAATATCAAGAGCATATTTTTCGCTTTCACCAAATCTATGAAAGAAGTTGGTAACTCGACTGTTGCCACCTTGGATGACACAGTACTTGCCATTCCGCAATGGAAAAGACATATCGACTGCTTCATCTGAATAGAAGTATCCTTGAATCACAAGCACATCAAGAAGAATCACTACAAGCAAAACCGCTACTGTTAACGACATTTTCATTTTACTGACGGTAGTGGTTTTAACAAAGAATGGGAGATTTTTTGCACTACGAGTTGATATCAAAACAGTAATAAAAAGAAGCACTGGAAATACAAGTCTCAAATATAGACTCAAGAAAAACCAAGTACCCGCCATAAATACGAAACCCATGAACGCACCTGAAACAAGCAGTTTTAGCAACCAATCAATCTTGCTTGAAGCTTTACCCTTCCATATCCAAATGATAGATAGAATTGGAAGTAAGAATGTCGCTAATGCTAAGACTAATGGTACTGATAAATTCATCTTGGTTAAATTAGTATTGAACCAACAGTAGTACTGACTTCATCGTTCTGCTCCCTTGCAGCGAATTTGATTTTGGCAGCAGATGCTTGCTGTAGGTACCACTCAACGTCAACGTACTGGCTAACTTCGCGGTCAGTGGCGCCGTTTCTGGCCATCGAGTTTGGAATTCCCACCAAGCTCCCGAGTTGGAAATTTGCTCCAGCGTTAGGGTCCACTGAACTGGCATGTTAGAAAATGCACCCACACTGAACGCGGGCAGCGCGCCACAGTCCTTGGGATGCGGATGTGAAACCGCAGCCGAAAACTTTGCCCCCGACTTTTGCCGGAAGACTTGGCGGCCCTACAAACGCTTGCCACTCATGAACTTTTAGAAATAGAAAACAACAGTGATTGCCCCAAATCAATTTTCGATTGTCAACCCGAAGCCGCCTTTTTTGCACAGCGATCATATTATACGCATATTCACACACATATTCAATGGTTTCTTACCCCAACCAAACGGTTTGTCGACATCTTAACTCTCGCGTGCAATTAAGTCATTTTCATTTCTTGGCAATTCTTGTCTTAGACAGGATAACAGGATCAACAAGATCGAAGACCCCCTGTTTTGACCAACGAACCGCCGCCCTGGAGTGCTGAAGTCCTGCTTTAGCTTTTGAATGGTTCGAAGGCGCAAGCAGGGCTTGCGCACGCCAAAGCCGAATCCCCTGGACTAA
>JBHHYI010000298.1:0-4603 GCA_046757525.1 bacterium
TGCCGGATGTGTACCTGGTGGCCAATCGGCAGCCCAACAAACTGTTTCTAAATCAGGGTGATTTTCGGTTCAGGGACGTGACCAAGCAGGCGGGCGTGGCAGGACGTCATAACTGGTCCACCGGCGTGAGCCTGGTTGACATCAACGGCGATCAGCGGCTGGATATTTACGTGTGCAATTCAGGCAACATCAAAGGGGATAACCGGGCCAATGAGCTCTTTCTCAATCAGGGCAACAGAGAAAATGGAGTTCCCACATTTACGGAAGCTGCCGCTGAATACGGCATCGATGATCGAGGCTTTTCCACGCATGCTGCCTTCTTCGATTATGACAAAGATGGCGACCTGGATTTGTATGTCCTCAATGACGCCTTCCGGGCCATGAGCGCGTTTGATTTGTCAAAAAATCTGCGGCATCAACGGGACCCGGGCGGCGGAGACCGGCTCTATCGAAATGATGACGGGAGATTTGTGGATGTGAGCGAGGAGGCGGGTATCTACGGGAGTGTTATTGGATTCGGATTGGGCGTTTCGGTCAGCGATGTCAACAATGACGGGTGGCCGGATATTTATGTGGCCAACGATTTTTTCGAGCGGGACTATCTCTATATCAACAATCGCGACGGTACCTTCACGGAAAAACTGGAGGAGATGATTCAACACATCAGCCTTTCTTCCATGGGCGGAGATATTGCTGACCTCAATAATGACGGCTTTATGGACATTTGCGCAACCGACATGCTGCCTGAAGATGACGTGCGGCTGAAAACCACTTTTACCTTCGATTCCTTTGACTTCGTTGAAAGGCAAGTCGACTGGGGCTATTACCATCAGTTTTCGCAGAATGTGCTCCAGTTAAACCGAGGATTTGATCCGGAAGGTCGGATGTTTTTCAGTGAGATTGGTCTGCTGGCCGGGGTAGCAGAAACCGATTGGAGCTGGGGAGCGATCATTGTGGATCTAAACAACGATGGGTTAAAGGACATCTTCGTTTCAAACGGCATCTTTCGAGATGTCACCGATCAAGACTACATGACGGCTATGATGCAAGCAAAAAATATTCGGGAAATCTTGCGGGGCGACCGCATCGATTTCCCCGAACTCATACAAAAAATGCCCTCTACCAAGCTCCGTAATTATGCTTTTCGCAACAACGGAGACTTAACGTTCTCTAACCAGGCAGCGCACTGGGGATTGGATACGCTAAGCTTCTCCAATGGGGTCGCCTATGGTGACCTTGACGGCGACGGCGACAATGATCTGGTCATCAACAATGTCAACCAACCGGCTTTTGTGTTTCGAAACGAAGCTGATTCCCTCACCGGCAATCATTACTTAAAAGTGAAGTTGGTAGGACAGGGGATGAACGCTCTTGCGGTGGGAGCGAGGGTTACCCTCGAGTGTGCCAACCAGCAAACCTTTGTCCTGGAGCAGATGCCAATGAGAGGGTTTCAGTCCTCGGTTGATTATGTGCTCACTTTCGGATTGGGAGCGTATGAGCTGGTCGACACCTTGATTGTCGATTGGCCGGATGGAAGCCGGGGAAGTGTGGCCAATGTGGCTGCCGATCAGGTGGTGACCCTGTATCAGAGAGAAGCCCGGCTCTCGGAACCAGAATCCCCCCGGAATGTAGAGCCCGTCTTCCGGGAGGTCACCAGCAAGTTTCCTTTGCAATACCGGCACGTTGAGAATAAATTCAATGATTTTCGGCGAGAACCGCTCATTCCGCACAAATTATCCACCGAGGGGCCGCGGATCTCTAAAGGAGATGTGAACGGCGATGGACGGGAAGATCTGTTTATTGGAGGCGCCAAAGGCTCTGCGGGGAAATTGCTGATTCAGACCGCATCCGGAGCGTTTAGAAGCGTCGATGACCGGCTGTTCCAAAAGGCGAAAATCTCCGAAGATATGGGAGCAGCCTTCTTTGATGCGGACGGCGATGGTGACCTGGACCTGTACGTCGTCAGCGGGGGCAACGAGTATTCCACGCGCTCGCCTGCTCTTCTTGACCGGTTGTATCTCAACGACGGCGGCGGCCACTTGGAGCAAGCGGCCAGCGCCCTGCCCAAATTCTATGCCAGCGGTTCCTGCGTCCAGCCCGGCGATTTTGACGGTGACGGCGACGCGGATTTATTTGTGGGCAGCCGCAGTGTCCCCTGGAAATACGGGCTGACGCCTACCAGCTATTTGCTGGAGAATGACGGCAAGGGGAATTTCTCCGTGGTCACTGAGGAGGTTGCTCCAGAATTGGCAAAGGTGGGGATGGTGACCGATGCCGAATGGATAGATTATGACAGGGATGGCAACCTGGACCTGGTGGTCGTCGGTGAATGGATGCCGGTAAGCCTGTTTCGAAATACCGGACATGGGCTGGTGAACGTCACCGGGCAGGTTGGGCTGGCGAAAACCGATGGCTGGTGGAATTGTGTTGTGGTTGAGGATTTGAACGGAGACGGCTACGTGGACCTGGTAGCCGGCAATCTGGGCAAGAATTCTAAACTCAAGGCCTCCCCATCGGAGCCTGCGTCTATTTACATATCTGATTTCGACAACAATGGATTGGTTGAGCAGATCCTGTGCTATTACAAATCGGGGAAAAGTTATCCTCTGCCGCTAAGATCGGACCTGTTGAAACGACTCCCTTATCTGAGGCAGAAGTTGCCAACGCATGCGGATTACGCTGGAAAGGGAATAGGCGAGATATTCAGCCAAAGTCAGTTGAACACAGCCGTGGTCAAGAAAGCCTATACGTTTGACAGCACCGTGTTTTACGGCCAGGCAGACGGGAGCTTCCGCGGGCAACCGTTACCGACCGAAGCGCAGTTCTCGCCCGTCTACGCCATCATGGCCAAAGACTTCGATTCCGACGGCTCAAAAGATCTGCTTCTGGCTGGGAATCTTTACGGCGTCACCCCCCAACTGGGCAGGTACGATGCCAGCTACGGCACCTTGCTAATGGGTGATGGCGCGGGCGGCTTTACCCCATTGGATAGCTCCGCTGCTGCCAGGCATGCCCCATTGGACGGTTCTTATCCAACGGGGTTTACCCCCATGTCGGTTCGAGACAGCGGACTGTCCTTGTCCGGCCAGGTTCGCGATATGGTTGCTTTGATATATCGAAACGGACACGAAGTGATTGTTTTTGCCAAGAATGATGACCGGATTCAGGTCTATGAGGTCAGGACCCAATAGGCGATGGTGAGAATAGGGGCTTTGAGATGCTCCAACAAGGTCGAATGTGCGTGGTGATCGACCTGAAGGCGGCAAAGACGAGAATCACATTTAATCGTTATAAATCTCGGCTCCCTCGTAAAAAGCGCCCCAGGCAAACCAAAAGGCGTTGATGGACATAGGCCGTCGCAGTTTCTTGCCTGCCAGAGGTCCATCGATGGCCTCGCCTAAGAGATTCCAGGTCGAACCTGTTTCCTGATCTTTAAAGGTAAAAGGGAAAACGTCGCTGTTGTCTTGCAGCTCAAAATTCAGAGTCTGGCCATCGACTGTTCGTAAGAAAGAAATTATGAAATTCTTTTCGCCGACATCAACCACCAAGATGGCTTCATTCGCCACCAAATCGTGTATAAGGCGCCTTTGTTGCGTCTCTTTTATGAGATAGACCTTGCTTTGATAGTTATCCGGACCGTCCCCTACCAAGACGCCATGAACTCTTTGCTTGAGCGGTAGCCGATGGTCAATGCCCTTCTGCTGAAAAAGGGGCTGCGAATCCAGAGCATCATAGCCGGGGTAGGCGGAACCGGGCCGGTCATAGGGGCGATTGAAACCCGTATTGAATGACATAATCACGGTATTGGGAAACAGTTCTCTCCACGTGGCCCAGGATGTTTCAATGGCGGGGAGTACTCTCATTTTGGAATCTCTTAGTTGGCCTTGATCACATTGTAAACGCAATTGCGGCCAGTGGCTCCCTGTTCTCCGGTCAAACATGATCAGGTTGTTGCGGTAAAGCAATCCGGATACGCCGAATTGGCCCAAAATCGCACCATCAAAAACGACAGCAGTGCCTGTTAGAGGACAGTAACTTACCGTAAAGATGCCGATGGCGTCTTCGTTGACGACCTCATGCCAGTCCAGCACCGAATGCGGGTAAGCCCTTGGCTGCCCCGCTACCACAATGCCAACAACAAGGGCGTCATCTCTCAAATAGTTTTTCTGTAGGGCCTCTTGTGCTGAAATCATTTTGGGATTCTGCAGAGACGGAATGCCATCTGCAGCTACACCGCCTGAAATGATCTCATCTTCAGGAATATTCCATTCGCTAAGGTTTCTGGAGGTATCCTTCGGCCCCGTCGAAAGATCGTTTCCCGAGGAGCCACAACCGTAGAGGATCAGCCATGCCAAACCGATAGCTCTTAACACGTGTTTGTTTAACATTTTGGGACACTTGAAAATATTAAATGACAAGACCATTGCAAAAAATGATCGTCCCCACGGCATTGCAAAAAAAGTTACTACTTCCCTTGCGAACTCCGATTCATCGGGGTGAGCAATCGGAAGGTGCACTTAACATTCTGAGCGAACATAAGACAGGATACGGCCATTCAGATTCCTCGGAATGACAACACGTCCCGGCTTTTGGAACGGTCTGG
>JBHHYI010000299.1:0-4603 GCA_046757525.1 bacterium
TGCCATTCAAGGGAATGGCGTAACTGCGCCAGACTTCCTTTCCGTGCCGGTCGAAGACCACGTACGCAGAGTTTAGTTTGATGTCGTATCGGGACATCAGGTCTTTGCCGACCTCGGTACTCACATCCACGCGAAAAAAATTGACTTGATCCCCAAGCTTATTCCGTACCCATTTCACGATGGGGTTGCTTTCCACACAACCGACTCAATAGTTTGAGTAAATGTTGAGAAAAGTGGGGCGCCCGTTGCCAATGGCATCCACAACTTGTCTGGCGTGCGACACTTGGGAACGCCCGGGTCGCTGCCAGAACCATAAACCGGCTAACGTGGCAACAGCACCGAAGAAGATAAAAAGTCCCGGAAGGCTAAAGGATTGCCACAAGAATTTGTAAGCCAGGATGGCTGTGATAAGTAGAGCAGTCAAAGGATAGGAGTTTTTGCGAATAGGCTTGTACAGGTCAACGAATTTCAAGGTCAATTCTCCTTTCTTACTTGAATACCAGAATGTCTCGGCCCTCGATCCGGCTTTGCCAACTGCCATTAGTATTAGCTGGCTTCAGATTCGCGGTGACAATATAAGAAAGTCAGGTCAAATATCAAATGGTTTTGGCTACGTAGTTTTGTCTTGACAATATTGGATTTTTTCGATAAATTTATTTAATATTTTGTGTCTTCTTATTCGATCACTGCAAACAACAGGGGTTTGATCGTGGCCATAATTTCTATGTTCTATGGAATCATCGTACGGGGAATCCATTTTCAAAATTGAACCACTCAGGTAGGCTTTTTCTATCATGAATCCCAGAGTCAAAGACGTGAAACCCAATCCTGGTTATACCTTAACGTTAACTTTCACAAACGACGAGGTAAGGGTTTTTGATATGAAGCCGTATTTAGATGTCGGGGTGTTTAAGGAACTAAGAGACAAGACCAGGTTCAATTCTGTGAGACCATTCTTAGGTAGTATTCAATGGCAGAATGGTCAAGACTTATGCCCCGATACTTTGTATATGGAAAGCAAGCACATTGAATAACAATCCGCCACCTCTTCCGCATCCAGGATCGCGCAACCGATGTGACAACATACCAATTCAATGCCATCCGTCTGTCCGACAAAATCCTGGCTATGGCAGAACAGCAAGAATGGGAAACTCACGATGGTTTTGCTCCGCGTGAATTTGCAATTGATTGACAAGTTGAGTTAAAGCATGGATTGGTGGTTTTCCGCAAAAGAATGGTTTTTTAGCTTAGGCGATCAATATGGGGTCAATCCAATAATATTTGGCGCCATCTACGTCGGCGCGATTCCTTTTTTTACAGGGTCCATTGCCTGGCTGGCAAACAACATCCGAAAGCGTAAGTCGATCGTGCTGCCCGTTTTGTTTGCGAGTTTCTTTTTCGTGTCGGCGTATTTGTATCTCATCGTGGTTGGGCACGATGTGCCGGTTTGGGTTTATATTTTCATAGGCGCCATGGTCGTGTTTGGCGTCTATTCGACATTTAAAAAGGTTCAAAAGAAGGTTGCCGAGAAAAATCGATAGAAAGTTCCCACACTACCCAGCTCAATTTCCGACTTGACATGCGTTCGAAATCACACTATATTGTTGTGATAAAAATAAAATACACTGAGAGGCTCTCATTCGAAAGGAGGTGAAAGGTACATGGCGGAGCGCGAAACCGGTACTGTCAAATGGTTCAACAGTACTAAAGGCTTTGGTTTTATCGCGCGCGATCAAGGCGGAGATGTCTTCGTTCACTATACGGCCATTCAAGGAACTGGCTACAGATCGTTAGCAGAAGGTCAAAAGGTAGAATTTTTGGTCACAGAAGGACAAAAAGGCCCGCAAGCTCAAGACGTGACCATTGTCGCTTGAAAGACCAAAGAACCAAGAAGCGTGCGGCGCACTCTGGCAGCTCCGCGTCGCACACTTCTTGAGCCGACGCTGCCGAAGGTGTGTGATTTTCGCGTTATGCGACGTTTCAAGTGTTGTTTATTCAATACGTTAAGTTCTTCTCACCTGTGCGGCCCACACAGGTCGTTGCTCCTGATCTCAGCGGCTGGTCAGACTTATTGTCAAACCGTATCACACCTACCGTTAAGGCCGTGGCTGCCTTACCAGTTTTCCTGGCAATTCATCCAACCCCCGCGAATTCAGCGACTGCCAGAACAAGATGGACTTATTTTGAAAATCGCTGCGTTGGATTCTGTGCAAAATAGCTGAAAACGTCTTGCCGGTGTAAGTCGAATCCAATTGCTGGTTCTGTTCGCATTTGAGCAGCTCGATGCACCTTTCTCCTTCAGGGGTTGGCACAGCGTAGCCCTTACCGAAACAGTTGTGAATGATTTCGATGTTGCGTGGCCATTTTTTAATTGGCGGCAAGGCGACTCCGCGTTCCCGCAGAAATCCCAACGTTCTTTTGACCAATCCGTTTAGAGTGAATCTATTTGCCACAATATAATCGACTACGCGTACGGCCATCACCTTTGTGGGCCATTCTATTAAATTGAAGCCGATGGACAGGCCCGCCACCGTACCACCGCTGCCAAAGGGACAAAAAACGTAATCCGGAACCGGCGCTTCTCCCTGTTCGTGTTGCTGCTGCAACTCGAAGACCGCGTTGATGTGGCCGAGTGTGGTTCTGGGCGATGTTCCCCCGGGCGGCATAAGAAAAATGCGCCCGCTTTTTTTGGCCTTCACTACATTAAAATAGAGCAAAAAGGGAAAGGTCAAAAGCGATTTGGCGGTGAAGATGCGGCGCGCTAAAAGCCGCGTGGCCCACAGGTTCTTTTCTTTGATGGCGTCCAGTGGATAGGGCAAGTAGAAGACATCGGTTGGCAAGCCCTGCAGTTTGGCATAAACGACACAGGCCAGGGGCCAGTTGGAGCCTAAGGCGCTGTACGTAATAATCAATTCCGTTCGCTTCTTCTTGGCCTCGGCCAAACTGTATTCCAGGGTACGAACTTTGTTGCCGCCGTAATATTCACCGCTTAAGTCCTCGCGTTTAATCCAAAGACTCTCGAATCCCAGTTTCTTTCCCAAATTGGACAATTGCTCAACCGGGGTTGGAAATTTTCCAAGCGGGATCCAGGGCACCCTACCTGCCAGTTGTGGGAATCTTTTGAAGATTAGCGGTTGCTCCATTCGTGCGCTCGATTAAACGGGCCACTTGCCTGGATTCATGATTTGGTTGGGGTCTATTAGATTTCTGACCTTCTCTAATAGATTCAGGTAGTTTGCGTCTATTTTGTCGCGATGGCGGCGCACCACCCAGGGTGGGGTTTTGTAGGGAAAGAAGCCCAGCTCCAGGACCAGATCGCTGAGTTCCTCATTGAGCCGTTTCACGCGCCTGACGCGTTCTTTGTCCGCTTTGTCAAACACGGCGATGAATCTCAAGACGCCGAAGTGCCCCAGTCGCATGGGCCGGGTGACCACGATGGGCGGGAACCCGTGTTGTTGCATGAGCGCCATGCCGCGCCCGACGCCAGCTTTCCACTGTGAGGTCGGTCCGAAGGTGCCGATCCAGGTCAGACCGCCCAACTCTAAAAGAAAATCCAACTCAGCGGGAAATTCAGCAAATTTCTCGAAGCGAGGTGCAATTTTGACCAACTTCTTGATGTCTAAAGGTGACTCGAAGCGCACGCCCTGGTCGTTTTGCTCCTTAATCAAGCGCTCGACGATGGCAAGTTTGGCCTGGAACAACGCCTCATATTCAGCGGAGACATCGATATAAAGGAACTGTTCCGGTTCTGCGGGGTCTTTGTAGAGAGGATTCTTCTCGCCGAAAAGCATCTTACCCGCAGGCCAGGAAAGGCCGCCGATGTCGTCACACACTTCTGAACGCACGAGCAAATTTATGAAATCGTACATCTCGTCGGTGTCGTAGGCCAGCACGAAAAAGCGCTTGCGGAAAGGATGGTTGGGCCAGAGTTGTACCGCAAGCCTGGTCACGACGCCTGTGGTGCCGTGAAAATTGACGAACAGCCCGGTCAAATCCGGCATGGGCGCTTTGCAACACCAGAATGAACTCGCAGCCCCTATCCCGGTCCTAACCATTTCGCCCGTGGGCAGGACCGCCTCAAGCCCGTTGATCCACTGCGCCGATGAGCCGTGCTTCAAGCTCAGATTGGTGAGCCCGTCCATCAGGCAGTTGGCCAGCACCGAAGTGTGGGGCGGCGACAGCGAGTACCCAAATCTCAGCGATGGGTAATTCTCGGCCAAATGCGTCTTCAGGTGGCCCCAGGTAACTCCGGGCTCGATGATGGCATACTTGTCCGCTTCGTTGGTCTCCAGGATTCGATTCATCCCAATCAAGTCTAACACGATGCCGCCTTTTTCAGGAATGGCCAGACCGCCGACATTGGTGTTGGCGACCCGGGGTACCACCGGCGTTCGGGAATCGTTGGCGATTCGTAAGACGAGCTGAACGTCCTCCACGGCGTCCGCTTTCACGACCACGTCCGGCAGGTGGCCGGGAATCTCAGTCCAATCCCCTGAGTATTCCTTTAGCAGGTCGGGTTGGTCAAAGACTTTGTCAGGGCCGAGTTTGGCCTTGAGCTCGGTTATGTAGTTTTTTACGGTTTCGTGCAATTGTTTTCTGAGTT
>JBHHYI010000300.1:0-4602 GCA_046757525.1 bacterium
AAGATTGGAATGATGGAATGGAGGTGTATAGATGACAGAACGAAAGAACATTAATCGAGGATATCGGAACCTGAGAGTCTGGCAGCGGGCAGTAGATTTATATGTCATGACTTGCGAGAAGAGCCTCAACTTACCTGGAAAACCCTACAAAGTAATCAATCAGATGATCGGCGCAGCGGCATCAGTACATGCGAACATAGCTGAGGGGTATTGCCGAAGGTCATTGCGTGAATATTTGAACTTTTTGAACTATGCTCTGGCGTCTTTAGGCGAACTTGGCTCCTTTTTCTTCGCGTGCCATAAAGCCAAACAGTTCGATGATAAAATTTTCAATGAATTAGATTGTTTGCATTATGAAGTTGAAAACGGCCTCTTGAAATTGATCAAGTCACTGCAAGAAAAACAAATAAAAGGAGGCTGGGAAGATTCTTTCATTCTGCGGGACAAAGAAGACTGGCTGGGTGGAATAGATATGAGTGAGGAGTGATGCATTTCAACATTCCAATATTCCAACATTCCATTCTTATTGCTGACGATGATCGCACCCTGCGCAAAGGCCTGGCCTTCGAACTGCAGGACTTGAATTATTCCGTTCACGAAGCTGCCTCTGTCGGTGAAGTCATGGACTTACTGCAACCACGGAAGTTTGATCTCGTGATCACTGATTTGAAGATGCCAGAGGTGGCGGACGGGATGAAAATCATCGAGGCAACCAAGGAGCTCGATGCCAACACCATGGTTCTGGTCATGACCGGGTACGGCTCTATTGAGTTGGCGGTGGAAGCGATGAAGGCGGGCGCGGACGATTTTGTCACCAAAGACGCCAGCGTCGAAGAGATTAAACTCAAAGCGGAACGGCTGCTGCAACAGCACCAGTTGAATCTGGAACATCGTAAGCTGCTGGAGGAAAACAGAAGATTACGAAGTGAGCTCGAAAAAAAATATCGCTTTGAAAACCTGATCGGCAACAGTAAGATTTTCCAGGATACCTTGAAGTTGGTTGGAAAGGTAGCCGAGGATGGGCACTGTACGGTCTTATTGCAAGGTGAGAGCGGTACGGGAAAAGAGCTTGTCGCCAGAGCCATTCATTACAACAGTCCGAGACGAGAACAACCGTATGTCATTGCGAACATTGCCGCGGTGCCGGACACGCTCCTGGAAAGCGAGCTGTTCGGTCATGTCAAGGGCGCCTTTACCGATGCGGCTAAAGACAGAGAAGGGAAGCTGAATCTCGCCGCCGGCGGCACGCTTTTCCTGGATGAGATCGGCGACATACCGCCAAAATTACAAGTAAAACTTTTACGGGTGCTGCAGGAAAAATCGTTTGAACCTCTGGGGAGTGACGAAACCCTTAAAGTGGATGTGCGCATCATAGCAGCAACCAATCAGAATTTGCAGGAAAAAATTAAAGAAAAGACGTTTCGAGAAGATTTGTTTTACAGACTTAATGTTGTGCCCATCACCTTGCCCCCTCTCCGGAAAAGAAAAGAGGATATCCCGCTTTTAACCGAACACTTTCTCAAGAAATCTTGTCAAGAGCGCGGGAAAGATTTAGCCCTTACGGCGAGCGTCATGGATGTTTTTTTGCAGTATGATTGGCCGGGAAATATTCGCGAACTGGAAAATGTGGTAGAGCAACTCGCTGTTCTGGCAACGGATTTAGAAATTACGGTAAGAGATCTGCCGAATCAATTCAGAAAGTTCAGCGGAGAGGTGGACTCAAATTTCGAAGAAGAAAAATTAAAGCTGGCTGAGGCCCGGGCTGAACTGGTAAGAAGTTTTGAGAAACGCTTCATTGAAGAAGCATTGCGTAAACATTCATGGAATATCTCAAGGACAGCAAAGGCAATCGGAGTGTCAAGAGAAGGGCTGCACAGGATGATAAGAAGATATGGATTGAAAAGGCGTAGTGAATAGTGAAAAGTGACACTAACACCCATTAGACTGGGGCACTGAAAGAAGCAGTAACAGCCAACCTCATATCACACCTATGTAACTCTACTGCTACACATCACAACTGGTTTGTTCAGCAGAAGTTAGCAAACAAGTATATTGTTGAATCGGAACAGAGATGTAACCGACAAATCACACCTCCCTCCTTTTTCCCCATTTGCCGTACCAAGTCCATCCGTTGTAACTTATTGAATCTCCTGATATTAAAGAATTCCACCGAATTAGTTGCCTGAAGTTTATTTTTAGGCACCTTTGTTGCATTTCTCCACCCGGATCAAAGAATCACACGGGAAAACAGCAAATGTAAAAATCCGTGTGCGATTTTGCTCCGTGTGTAACGGTGTGTCTATGAAAAGAAAAACCATTCTCGTTGTCGATGATGATCGCAGTATGCGCAAAGGCCTGGCTTACGAACTTGCGGATTTGGGCTATGAGGTCACCGAAGCCCGGGATGGAAGCGAAGCCATTGAACTCATACAAACTAACCATTTCGATTTAGTGATTAGTGACCTGGTGATGCCCAAAACGAGTGGCCTCGAACTGTACCAGGTCATCCAGAAAATCAATCCTGAAATAAAATTTATCAGCATGACGGCCTTCACAGAAAGCAAAGAGGCCAAAGAGGTCGCGAGAATCCTGAAAAATAATTTCTTTGCAAAACCCTTTGATTCGGACCTGTTCAAAAAAAGAGTTGCAGATTTGCTATTCGAATGATTCGGATCAAACCACCCACATCTAAAAGAGGTCGAGGAACATGCGAAAATTAATCTTTATTAGTATCTTGCTCATAATCGGCTTGGTTCTTTATGTAGCCAAATTCAAGACCGGCAGCGGAGCAAAAGCCGTATTTGAAAACAATCCCGTTCCGTCAACTCAAGTTAAGGTGCAAGCCAGCTACGGCCAAATTCCCATGCACTTTGAGCCTAACCAGGGACAGGTTGCTGAGGAAGTGGCGTTTGTCTCCCGCGGCCGAGGCTATACTTTGTTTCTGACGCCTACAGAGGCAGTATTAACATTGCGCAAACCGGAGACTGAAGAATTGCAAGCTGGCCATTCTTCTTCCAAGGAAAGCTTATCGATGCCATCGCTCAAAGCGATGGCATCGTTCCCTCCTGAACCTCAAAACAAAAAACTTGAAACTCGAAACTCAAAACCTGAGACCTTATTGAAAATGAAGCTTGTAGGCGCCAATCCTGCGCCTGAAGTGAAAGGCGTGGAGGAACTACCGGGCAAGAGCAACTACTTCATCGGCAAGGACCCGAAGCAGTGGCGTACCAATGTACCAAACTACGCCAGGGTGCAGTACCGAGACATCTACCCCGGAGTGGACCTGCTGTACTACGGCAATCCGGCCGCCGCCGGACAACTGGAGTACGACTTTGTGGTGGCGCCAGGCGCCGATCCCGAGGCCATCACCCTGGCGTTCGAGGGCACTGAAGGTCAGACCCTGGACTCTGATGGAAACCTGAAAATAGAGTTGGGTGGGAGTGAGGTCCTGCTAACGGCACCGGTGGTCTATCAGGAAGTGCAGGGCACCCGCGAGCCGGTTGACGGACAATACATACTTCTGAACGGCAGCCAGGTTGGCCTCGACATCGCGGAGTATGATCCGCATCTTCCCCTCGTTATCGACCCCGTAGCGCTGGCCTACTCGACCTTCCTGGGGGGAGATGCCGTAGATGTGGGAGAGGCGATTGCGCTGGATGCCTCAGGCAATATTTATGTGACGGGGTGGACCAGCTCGACTGATTTTCCTTCAGTGAGTTCCATCCAGCCATCGTTTGCCGGTGTCTTTGATGCGTTTGTATTAAAACTTGACCCGAGTGGCTCGACGCTTCTTTTTTCTACATACCTTGGTGGCGCCGAGGACGACCGAGCGCATGACATTGCCGTTGATGCTTCCGGTAATATCTACCTGACCGGCGAGACGGCTTCGAGTAACTTTCCCACTGCAAACGCCTTTCAGCCGGAAAATAGCTGTGGTTTCGCCTGCGACGGTGACATCGACGATGCTTTTGTTACCAAGCTTAATCCTATGGGCAATGGGCTGATTTATTCCACTTACATAGGCGGATTTGACGGCATTGACCATCACGATCGCGGCTTCGGTATTGCAGTTGACGGCGAAGGGAATGCTTATGTGACGGGCGAAACCTTTACGGCCGATTTCCCGATCACTGCCGGAGCTTATATCCCGCGTAAGTTTGAAGGGTTTTCTTTCAGCGGTCGTGGAGACGCTTTTGTTACGAAATTCAGCCCGGCCGGCGACACCCTTTATTCCACCTTCCTCGGACAATTCTCCGTAAACTTCGAAGGTTTGAATGAAACGGACGATGACATCGACGATCGGGGCTTCGACATCGCCGTAGATTCAGAGGGCAAGGCCTATGTGGTCGGCAGAACCGAGGGGACCACCTTCCCGACAACCGAAGGAGCCTTTCAGCGGACAAACGGTGGCTTTCGAGACGTCTTTATTACGATATTAAACACCACGGGCAGTGATGTTGTTCACTCAACCTATCTCGGCGGGACGGACGACGAGTTTGAAGGAATGCGCATTTCCCTTGACTCCGAACGAAATGTCTATATCACGGGTGAAACCAGATCAGAAGACTTCCCTACCACACCCGGGGCTTTTCAGGAAACGTT
>JBHHYI010000301.1:0-4600 GCA_046757525.1 bacterium
TTGTTGCTTTGAATGTCGGCAACGCCTGCGCAATCGAGACGATTGCGTTACGTGCAACGAGCGTTTCCTGAGAGCTTGCCGGACTGAATATGTTCCAGAAATAAACCTAAGCCGGCTAAATTCACATTCTTTTCGATAGGATAAAAGTTTTCAACCGGTACGATGACCCAGACATCATTAAGTCCCAGGTCCTCAATTGCATTCCAAAAACCTCTTGTGAGTTTTGGAGAAGGCGACGCTTTAAACTCAACGCCAATTCTCTTCTGCCCTTTTGCCAGCACCAGGTCTAATTCTGCACCAGCCGAAGTCCTGTAAAAACCTGCGGTCCAACTCGGGAGGAGGGAAAGAATATTTTCCAACGCAAACCCTTCCCAGGAAGCTCCGTACACCGGATGCCCCATCAGATTGTCGAAAGATGGAATTTCAAGTAAAGCGTGCAAGATACCGGAATCTCGAATGTAGATTTTTGGAGATTTGACCAGGCGTTTTCTTAGATTAGTCTCAAATGGCAGAAGCAGCCTTACCATGAAAGTCTTTTCCAACAGTTCGACATAAGATCGAATGGTCGGATGGCTCACCCCCAGAGATTCTCCCAACTTTGACGCATTCAGCAGATGGCCATGGTTGTGCGCACACATTTGCCATAATCTTCGGATTGAACCGCTCGGAATTTGAAAACCCAGTTGGGGAATATCGCGTTCCAGAAAGGTTCGAATGAAATTCTCTCGCCAAATCATAGAACGCGAATCATCTCTTGCCAGAAAACTCCTGGGGAATCCACCTCTAAGCCAGAATTGCGTTAGAAGCGCCTCTTCACTTTGGCCAGTACTCTTAATTTCAGTATAATCAAACGGCATCAAATCGAGGTAAGCAATACGGCCTGCCAGCGTTTCGGAACTTTGTTTGATGAGTTCCCGGGAGGCAGAACCCAGGATTAAGAATTGACCGTTGCGGGCATTTTCGTCGATAACACTACGCAGGGTTTTAAACAAATTGGGAGTCCGCTGTATTTCGTCCAGACAAATGAGCTTATCTTTGTGAAAATTAAAAAAGAGCTCGGGTTCGCTCAGTTTCCTCAAATCCGATGGTCTCTCTAAATCAAGATACACTGCCTTTTGGAGTTCATCAACTATTTTTTTGGCGAGAGTAGACTTTCCTGCCTGACGGGGGCCAAGAACCGCCACAGCCGGGAACTCGGCAAGAGAACTTATTGTAAGTTTGTGCAACCGTCTGGGAATATATTGACCTTGCATATTGAAAACTCAACTTGTAATTTGCAAGGTCAATATAGAAAACTTTTCTTGCAATGTCAACTTAAAATCGTCCAAAAGCGACGTTCTCAAACAAGTCGCGTGTTCCGCATCTCTAAAAATTCCGCACAAACTCCGCATAAAACGCCACTGCTTTGTGCAAATGGTCCACGGGAATGCGCTCGTTCGGTGCGTGGGCGTACACTTCATTGCCTGGGCCAAAACCAAGCGTGGGAATGCCGTGCAAGCCCATGATGGTCACCCCATTGGTGGAAAAGGTCCATTTGTCCACTTTGGGCTCGCCTGCAAACAAATCCTTGTAGCTCTTCACAGCGGTTTGCAATGCTGGATGACTCTCCGCCAAAATCCAGGTCGGGAAGTAGGACTTCATGGTGAATTCTAAACCGGTGTAGCTTGGCACTGTGTAATCCGGAACCCAGGCTTTGGCTTCTGCCTGCTTAAAGGCCGGCAAACTGCGAATTTCCTCCAGGGCCGAATCGAGTGTCTCCCCCGCGGTTAAACGCCGATCCAGGTGAACAGTACAGGAGTCAGCGACCGCGCACAAGGACGGTGCTGTGGAACGCACATCGGTGACCGTAATGCTGCCTTTGCCAAGAAATGCATCGCCCTGCAGACGCGGATGCAGCGCTTCGATTTCTTCTATGATCTTTGCCATCTTGTAAATGGCGTTCACCCCGCGCTCAGGGGCCGAACCATGAGCCGAGACTCCGGAGGTTTGCACTTTCATTTCCAGACGCCCGCGTTGGCCGCGGTAAACGTTGAGATTGGTCGGTTCGGTGATGAGCACAGCTTCAGGTCGAAACCCGTCTTCCTTGACGATGTAGTCCCAGCACATGCCGTCGCAGTCTTCTTCCATGACCGAGGCAACGACCCAGAGGGTCAAATCATCCGGCATGCCGAGTTTCTTGAGTAAGCCACCCGCGTAAATCGCGCTGGTCAGGCCACCCTTCTGGTCGCAAGCGCCGCGGCCGTACATCTCGCCGTCGATGATCTCGCAGCCAGTAGGATCGACTTCCCAGTTGTCCAGATTGCCGATATCCACCACGTCGCAGTGGCCATCGATGGCCAACACGCGCGGACCGTGGCCAATACGCCCAAACAGATTGCCCAGCGGATCGACTTTGACTTCATCGTAACCCAGCGCCTTCATTTCCTGTTGCATGCGCACAATTACCGGGCCTTCCTTGCCGCTGCCCAGAGGCATCTTCACTACATCTTGCAAGAATTGAACTAAATCGGTCTCGACTTCCTTCGCTTTTGCTAACAGTTCGTGCATTTGATCTATGCTCCTTCCGGTATCTGTGATTTAAGGCAGAAACCGAACGTTGTTAAAGCAAGTCGGTTTCTTGAATGCATTGTTTTACGTTTTCCGTTACAAAAGCCCCACGTTTGCATTAAACTCCTGAATCAACTCGTCGATCTTCTCAACCTGCCTTTGAATGGCCTGCCAGTACTGCGGCCAGTCGTACCACTGCGCGTTTAACTGGTCAACCGCACGTCCCTGCTGTTCGATCCAGGTGAAATACTTCAGGTTGTGAATTCGTTTGCGCGCCGGGTAGGTCAATTCCAGCAAATAATCGGTGGTGATGCCCGCCAAATAGCGGTGGTAATCCTTAACTGCCTCTTCGCGGGAGTATTGGCCTCGCTCTTCACGCAGTTCGGCAATGCGGCTGCGATACAATTCCATGGAATCGGTAAAGATGGTAAAGACCGTGTCGCGTTCCGTCAGCTCAAAGTACTTGGCAAATTTAATCGCACCAATGAGATTGCTAACGCCGGAAATCCCCAGCAGCGGTAGAGTTTGAATCGTTGCTTCCGAGACACCCAGGCTGGCCAAATAGTCCTGCCCAGCAGGCTCGTTGAAAAGCCGAATAAGATTCATGCAAGATTCGTCGTCTACGGCTATGACCAGGTCCGTGTTGCGGATGTTGTGAATCCAGGGCACGTGCTTGTCGCCGATGCCTTCGATGCGGTGGCCGCCGAAGCCGTTCTGCAACAGCGTGGGACACTGCAAAGCTTCCGCAGCCGCGATCTTGCATTGGGGGAATTTCTCCTTGAGATAATCGCCGCAGGCAATGGTTCCTGCAGAACCGGTGGCACTCACCACACCAGCAAAGCGGTCCCCTTCCCTGAGTTCTGCCCGCAGTGCCTCTTCCATGGCCCGGCCGGTGACGTGATAGTGCCAGAGATAATTTCCGAATTCATCGAACTGGTTTAAAATGACCACATCCTCCCGCGTTTGGCGAAGCTCCCGGCACTTGTCGTAGATTTCCTTGACGTTGGACTCACACCCCGGCGTGGCGATGACTTCAGTAGCGATATCTCGCAGCCAGTCGAAGCGCTCGCGACTCATCTCCTCCGGTAGAATGGCGATGGAATCGCACCCCAGCAGTGCTGAGTTGTAGGCGCCACCGCGACAGTAGTTGCCTGTAGAAGGCCAGGCCGCTTTGTGGTAGGTCGGGTCGAACTGGCCCGTCACCAGGCGCGGCACCAGACAAGCGAAGCTGGCCCCCACTTTGTGTGCCCCGGTGGGAAACCACTTGCCCACCAGTGCGAGAATTCTTGCTGTCACACCGGTCAGCTCGGCCGGCATCTCCAGGTAGTTAACGCCGTCGTATTGACCCCCTTTTTCCTTTGGTTCGTTTTTCCAGGTGATTCGAAACAGGTTGAGCGGGTTGACTTCCCAGAGACCGACATTCTTGAGCCCGTCTTTGATTTTTGCCGGTACTTTGTCCGGGTGAACCATCTGTTCAAACGTGGGGATGATGATGTTGCGCTCGCGAGCACGCTGAATGGTTCGTTGGAGCGATTTACGGTGAATCGTTAAGTCAATCATAAATTAACAGACCTCGTTTTGTCATGAGATTTGGACTGCCTGTTGAGCAATCGAATAAACTTCGCGAATTGTAATCAACCTTTCCTGAACCGCCAGAGCCCCACGGTCGCTGAGCAATCGGCCGTCTCACCTCTTGGAGGGGCTTGACAGTGTGTAGTTTCCCTGTGCGGCCGATAGTAAGCTTTCAGCTTTTCCCATTCTTTCGGCTGGGATGCTTGCACAAAGCCCAGCACGGCCTTTTTATCTAACGCCAGATCGGCGTTGAAGTCACCGGCGCTGCCCCCCTGCCAGCCGTAGCGATTAAATGTTCAACAATAATAGCCGCTTCGAAAGTAGCCTCGGTGTGCATGGCATTGCTCATGAAAACTTTCTCGTTAATCCCGAGGCACTGCGGCACTTATGACTGATTGCTTCTCGTTCGCTTCTCAATCCCGAAGGGATGATATGATTATAGATCTTGATATTCAAAAAGAGATCAACCCCGAAGGGGTGA
>JBHHYI010000302.1:0-4576 GCA_046757525.1 bacterium
CCGGGGAACCGGGAGGAGCCACGGCGACCATAATGTCTCCCAACAATAGGAGACACTCTCATAGTTTTGGGAGACTGTGAGAATAGCCTAGATTGGCCAGTCTCAGCGACCAGCAAAAACGACGTCATAAATATCAACCACTTAGGGCACCCTGAGTGGTTTTTTGTTTGTTAAACGATTTGTGGTACGCAATTTGTCAGTGGTTAGGGTCAAAACCAATCGTAACTCTACTACTAATGGAGGCTATAATGCAAACGACAAGGAAACAATTCATTGCAATCCTAACCTTTCTTGGTCTGATATTTTTGACCAGTCAATACACGCAGGTCCTGGCGAACGGCCATGGTAAAATCATCGGCAAAGTAAAACTCGCGACCACAAAGGGTCACACCATCGACAAACCTGAACTCAAGGTCTCGGCGAAAGGCGGCATTCAAAACGTGGTCATTACTATCGAAGGGGTCCAGGGTGACTTCCGGGAAGACCCCATCGAAATCGACCAGAAAAACAAGGCCTACGTGCCCCGCATTTCGGTCAGCATGGTGGGCAACGAGCTGACCTTTGTCAACAGCGACGCCATTCTCCACAACGTCCACGGTTACGAAGGTACCGAGACGCTGTACAATTTCGCCATGCCAAAATTCTTAAAAATCAAGAAAGTCAAGCTCGATCGGCCCGGGCTGATGAAAGTCAGGTGCGATGTGCATCAGCAGATGGTCGCCTACGTCCTGGTTGCGGAATCCCCCTATTACGCCACCACCAATCAGGCGGGCTTGTTTCAGATCGAGGCTATCCCTCCGAGAACCTATACCATCCGAGCCTGGCATGAGACTCTCGGAAGCCTCGAACAGAAAGTGACCGTGGTTGCCGGAGAGAAAAAGGCAGTCATTTTTGAGTTTCCCGAGAATGAAAAATAACTCGGAGGTACGGCACAATCAAACGTGAGGAGGTGTCCAATGAAAACCAACAGATTTTTGTTTATCTCAATTTTGTCGTTGAGTCTGATCGGGCTCTTCGCAGTCGCTTCTGTGTTTGCACAGGAGAAAAACGAAGATCAGGTGAAGGAGCTGGAAAAGGAGTTTGCGGAATTGGAGAATCAGAAGCCTGCTTTGCCGGATTTTACCACCAAGGAGTTCGATTTTCTCGATTTTGGCGTGAAGCAGAACTACATGAAGATGGAGCGCTTCCGCACCCGCAATCAGATTCTTACCTTCATTCCGCCGCTGTATCAGCCCGCGTTCGTGGGTCATGGCTACGTGCTGCCCCCGAACACCTGGCGCGCGGCCATGCATGTGCAGTCCATCGACGTCAATTCCAGCGACTTCTTCAAACATGGTGACGTCGACCCCGTACACGAGAATCACACCGTGCAGCGGCTCAAGTACGACCTGGATTTTTTCTACGGCCTGGACTACGACATGACGCTTCGGGTCAACATCCCGATTTGGGCCACCCGTTCGACGGGTGCCGTACATCCCGCCGGGGTGGCACCGTTGAATCTGTATGTGGAAGGCAACACCAGCAAGATCGGCGACGTGTCGCTGTTTTTGAAAAAGAAATTCTTCGACCAGGGCAACCGCTGGTTCAATTTCGCCGGGGTCTTCGGAGTCATTTTGCCCACGGGCTCCAATGACGAGAAGTTCGACGATCGTCTGATCATAACCAATCCGGCCAATCCCAACGGCGTGGTGGCGTTCGGTGGCGGACCGTTTCAGCGCTTCTCCGACGATGGCCGCTTGCCCACCGTGCTGCAGCCGGGCATTGGTCGCCTGGGCCTGATCTTCGCCCTGATGGGCACCAAACAATTTAGCCGCAGCGCGTTGCACGCCGGTTCGCTGGTGCGTCTCAACGACTTGGGTGCCTCGGACGACGATATCAAGAACGGCAACGAGGTGTTTTATTTTGCCTCTTATGTGCACCCTGTGGGCACGGACAAACTGAGTCTGGAATTGGCCTTCAACGGCAAGTGGAAGGGCAAGGACCACTATCCCGGCACGTTCATGCACCCCATGACCGCGGATCCTTCGGGTTTCGGCATGCCGATTATGGAGATGAATCCGGAGACCGGGGAGATGGCGGTGAAAATGTTCACAACCCCGCGACCTTCCTTTAGCGGCGGCTGGATTGGGTTTATCACACCCAGCATTGTCTTGAACCCGTACGCTCAGCTACGATTCGAATTTTCCAGTATGATTCGGGTGATCAACCCTGACCTGGGTCCGGCGCCCAAGGTAGCCCTCCGGGGTGGCGTCACCACCACGTTTTAAGGCTAACCAAATGAACTTGAAAAGAGGAGAATGAACATGTCTAAGAAAACAAGCTTCACCATCGGCCTGGCCATTTGCGCATTAGCCGTGGCAGGCCTGCGGGCGCCGGTTGCGTGGGCGCAGGAGTTGACCGATTTCCAATACAGGCGGCAAAATATCCACAGCGCGGCCCAGAGAGAATTCGCTCAGTACAAGAAACCCATCGAAGCCAAGGTTTTGGACCGACGCTTCATCCCCAAAGAAGCGATGTTCATGGCCAATCAGAGCATGCTTTCCGGCACCTTCTTCTTTGAAGAAGCGGTAGAGGCGGGGTTGCCGGTGGTTAATGACAGAGATTTCTTCTACATGACCTCTGTTGAAGCCTACTGGTATTCCCGCTACAATCTGTCGATCCTGCTGGGCAAGAGCCGTATGGGCATTCATGTCGTCCACGGCCCTTATCTCACCTACAAAGCACTTCAGCAGAAAGACAATGTCTTCTACAATCGCAAGCGCGCTGAAAGACAACTCGCCAATCGCGAAGTGCTTCTGGGCCAGCTCATCCCCATGTATCTGGCGCGCACGGGCTACCCGCGCCGGTTCGAGGATGCGTCGCCGATCATGTTGGAATTCGCCTCGGGCGATCCCACCCTGCCGCGGAAAGTAGACATCAACGACGATTTCGAAGGAGGCAACGGCCAGGTGGATTTCGAAGATACATACTTAACACTGCGGTGGAACCCGAGCAAAATGGACAAGAGCATCGACATGGGCGGTGTCGGCCAGACTCTGCTCAAGCAAGCCCTGTGGATGGAGTATTTCTTCACCCAGAATCACGACGATGGCCGGCTGCTGGGCAACGACGCCGAAGAGGGATTCCGCGGCGCCATGCTCAACTTGATGTCGGTCTCTAAGCTGATGATGCTGAAATCGGCGCTCTTTTACGACGGCAAGAAACTGACCGGCATCAACCCGGTCAAGTACGATCCGGACAACAAACTCTACTACTTGCCCCACCGTTTGGGCGTCCGTCTCATCCAGCCCGGCGACATCCCGCCGCGTCCGGAATGGTTCACGGTGAAAGACAAATCGAGTCAGTTGTTCGATCAGGCCTCCCTGCTCTGGGGAGTCACCGAGTACTTCTATTTTTCCGACCCAAATGTCGAGGACAACTGGGACCATGTTTTTGGCGACGACACCCCGTACGACGGCTCGATCATGGAGCAGCAATTTGCTACGGCGCTGTCCAGCGGCCTGTCGGACGTGCTGCTTAAGAACATCGAAAAGATGCATTGGAACGCTGCGCAGGGCTCCCTGGTCTCCGAATGGAATCCTGAGACCGGTCAGGGATCGCAAATCACTATGCTGGACGCGGGCGTCGCCATGCTTGCGTTGGCAAACTATCATCGCCACCTGGCATACGATGCCGCCTTGCAAGAAAAAGCTGGCAACTTGTTGCGGGCGCAAGCAGATTTTCTGGTGGACAAGCTACAAGACAGCGACGGTTCCTTTCCCGATGGCTACGACTTTGAAACGCAAAGAGCCATGGGCCAGGAACAAACCCTGATCGCTCAGGGCATGGCTATTCAGGGATTGATGCACGCTTACAAAGAACTCAAAGAGGAGAAGTACTTGCAGGCGGCGCTGAAAACCTATCGTTTCATGAATGAAAATCTCTGGCATGAAGGCGTCGGCGTCTACCGCTCGTCGGTTGGAGCCACCGAATCGATTTATACGCCGATCACCTTCGGCGCAACTTACGGCGCTATGCGGGCGATCATCCTGCAAACCAGGGACATGGCAGAAGTCGAGCGCTTCAAACAGTTCTTCGTGCAGGCCGTCGACCGCAGCGGCATCATGCAGGCTGAAGAATCCGACACTGGTGAAAAAGACCTGACCAAGGTGGATGGCGACAACGACGGCATCCCCCAGTTTCAATACGCCAAAGACGGCAAAAGAGGCATAGCCGCGGTTTTTGCTTCCAGGGTCATGATCAAGACACCTGTTGAAGCAGTTACCTCAACCGCGCAAGTGTCGAATCATAGCAATTAAGGCTCTCAATTCTTTATCTTTCTAAGAATGACTTCATAGGCGAGGCAGGTTTGTCTCGCCTGTTTTATTTTGTTCGATGGAGTGCAGTAACTATTTAGCCTGTCGTCATTCCTACATGTTTTAAGCAGGAATCCATGTTTTGCTGATAGTCTGGAGGTCGCATAACTTATGGTATTCTCAGTAAAGTTTTGCATCGGTCAGGCCAGTCATCCGGCGGCTGCCTATGGGCGTCAACTTAAGCCCCCAAACTGTCATTTCGAGTCAGGCGGCTGCCTGAC
>JBHHYI010000303.1:0-4524 GCA_046757525.1 bacterium
CCCAGATAAAAACTGGACAGATAGTGGCCTTCAAGCGAAAACACGTCGATCAGGTCTCCCCCTCGGTCCCCCTTGGTTTGCACCAGATTATATAACAGTCCATCCGCACCGATCTCGAGATCGTAGGAGACTTTTTGTCTGAATACGTGCTTGACCTTGCCCTCCTTATCCCTCTTGATGGTGGGCGGTGTGATCGGGATTTCCAATTCTCGATCAAAAGCAACGATTCTCACGCCTTCGGGTGAGTATTTTACAATACGATACGGATAGAGGTAGGACAGGTAAACATTGTCGGCGGCGTCTATGGCCAACGAACCCTTCCCAAACACTTGACGCAGACCCCGGGAAGGCTCCGCTTGCTTGTCGAATGCAATGAGTTCTTTCCCTGCAGAACTCAATTTGTGCAAAAGGTAGTCTTCGGATGGTGTGAGTACGACGATTTGTTCTTTAGAATCGATTGCCAGTTGTTGGGGTCGGTAAGGCAGTCCTAGAATGCGTTGCAGCCGACCCGTCTTTTGGAAAACCAGCACGCCTTTTTTTCGGTCAGAAATGTAAATTCTTCCGGAGGCGCTCAGTGCAAGATCGCTGGGGTCTGACATAAATCGCCGACGCCTTTCTCCAATGCCCAACGTTCGGATGTATTTGCCTTGTGCACTAAACACCTCGATGGTCTTGTAAGCTCGGTCCAGCACGTAGAGATTTCCCTCAGAATCGAATTCCACGGCCAGCGCCTTCTTGAATTCAAAGGCGGTGGCCGCTTTTTTCCCAATGCGGTATTGTAGTTGGAGTCTCCGCTGTTTGGAGGTGTCGTTGAACCATCGGCCTATTTGGTCGTTGTGAATATTTTCCACCGGCTGTTCGTTACCTACCAGCTTTACACTGCCGCTGACGCTCCTGGTAATGTGAACGCCGGCCTTTTTGAACAAGAGGCTTTTGGCGACTTCGAGCAGGTTGAATTTGTCCTTGTAGAGCAATTGCACAAAGCCGAGGCCTACGACTACCATCAAAAACAGAGTTGTGAAAAAACGCTTCATGTCTTTCACCAAATTTTAGTCATTATCTTTCAGTTAAGCAACAAGGAAATGACAGTAAGATTTTTCACTTGCTTTTTGGCTGGGATTTTTTGTAGTTTTAAATCTAGCCAAATTGTTAAAAGCAACAGGCAAAGGAGAAGACCCTCATGCGGCTGCTTTTAATCAGCAATTCAACCCAGCATGGCTCAAGCTACCTGGACCATTGCGCTGAAGAGATTCAGGATTTCCTGGGAAATGCCAGGCGTGTGGCCTTTGTTCCCTTTGCGCTGTACGATTGGGAAGCCTACACGGACACGGTCAGGGCGCGCCTCCAGCAGCTCGGCTTCGAAGTCACCGGTGTGCACGAACAAGGTCAGGCACAGAGAACCCTTGAAGACGCAGATGCCATATTCATCGGTGGCGGCAATACCTTCCGACTCTTAAACCAACTTTATCAACAGAAGCTCCTCACGGTGATCCGTGAGCGCGTGCGAGAAGGCATGCCTTATATCGGTGCCAGCGCGGGAACGGGAGTTGCGTGCGTTACCATCAAGGCCACCAACGACATGCCCATCGTCTACCCGCCATCGTTTGGGGCGTTAGATCTGGTACCTTTCAACATCAATTGTCACTACATCGACCCCGACCCGAACTCCAAACACCAGGGTGAGACGCGTGCGCAGAGAATCAAAGAATTTCACGAAGAAAATGAGAACCCGGTTGTGGGTCTGCGCGAAGGGGCGCTGCTCAGAGTCGAGAATAACGCCATTACGCTGAAAGGCAGAGCGAATGCTCGTTTGTTTCGCAAAGGAGAAGAAGCCGTCGAGTACGAATCGGGGGCTGATTTGAGCTTTCTGGTCAGGTAAGCGCCCTACTCATTGGTCCACCCTGTTTAATATACAAGCCTCCTTCTTTTTGTTGCGCACCCTTCTGTGGCCCCAGCTTGTGCAGACAAGACCGAGCAGAATGCTGGTCCCACCGACCGTGGTTCTCCAGTTAAGCTCTTCGTTCAAGATCAATTTACCCAGAAGCACCGCGATGAGGGTGCTGGCCAACGGAATGAGCTGCGTCTTGGTGACGTCCATGCGCTGGATCAGCCAGTACAGCAACACAAAGGTGAGCGAAGAACCCGCCAAAGCCAGGTAGAACAGTGCGATCCAGGCTTTGCTGTTCCATTGGTAAGACCAGGGGTTGCCCTCCAAAACGAAGCCCAAAAAGAGCAGCGGAACCAGGCCAACAGCCATCTGGCCAATAGTTAGCACCAACGGATCCAGGTGCTGGCCCCGCATTTTGATGAGCACATCGGCATAAGCGGTCCCCAATGAAGCGACGACGATGGCACCTGCTCCCCAAATCGCCAGGGCGTTGTCGACCCGAATTTGATTGGAGAAAATGATAGTCACGCCGAGGATGGCGAGCAAGATTCCCGCAAGCTTGAGCAGCGTCATCGGTTCAGAGGGCAAATAGAAGTGTGCGATCACCAGGCCGAACAGCGGAAAGGTGGTGTAGAGAATGGCCGTCAATCCGGACGGAATGTAGTTTTCACCCCAAAACACCAGGCCATAATTCAAGCTGAAGATCAACAAGCCGGTGAAGACGATGAGCCACCAGTCGCGAGTGTTCCTCGGCAGGCGCAGACGTCGCAGAAAAAGCAAAATCAGCAGAGGAACCAGGGCGATGACAAAGCGAATCCCTGCAAAAGTAAGGGGGGGCAAGCGTTCTAATCCGACCTTGATGAACAACCAGGTGGTACCCCAGACCGTGCTCAAAAGCAACCAGACTAAAATAGGCAGGTTCATCGACCTTCGCTCTTGCCCCGCCTCAGAAAGGCAGCGGCTCACCTTCCCGAGCTGCCTGTGCGGCGAAAAGTTTTCTCAGTTTAGTCGTCGTGGGTCCCACTTTGCCTGGGCCGATTTGCCGACCGTCCACTTCTAAAACAGGGGTCAGTTCTCCCATGGTGCCAGTCGTGAAGACCTCAGCGGCGGTGTAAACTTCCGTCATCGAAATGTTGCGCTCCACTACTTTCATACCCGCCTCGCGCGCCATCTCAATGACCACGCCACGGGTAATGCCCGGCAAACAGCTATCGGCGTGCGGCGTCAGCAGCTGGCCGCGCTGCACCAGAAAAATGTTCGTGGCGTTGGTCTCGGACACGTAGCCGTGGATGTCCAGCATGATGGCATCGTCCACACCGGCCACATTGGCTTGAATCTTGGCCAGAATGTTGTTGATCAAATTGTTGTGGTGGATTTTGGAATCGAGGCACTGGGGTGCGTTGCGACGAACAGAAGAGGTGATCAACCGGATACCGTCGGAGGCATACACCGGCGCTTTCCACTCTGCCAGGACGATCAAGCACGGGCCGTACTGGTTGAAGTGCGGACTCATTCCGGAAGTGACCTTCATGCCGCGGGTCAACGTGAGACGAATGTGCACGCCGTCGCGCATGTTGTTGGCTTGCAGCGTCTCGAATATGGCTTTTTTGACTTCATCCCGGGTCGGTACTTGAGTGAAGGCCATGGCGTGGGCCGAGTTAAACAGTCGGTCCAGGTGGGCGTCGAGCTGGAAGATTTTGCCGTCGTAAACGCGCAAACCCTCCCAGACGGCATCCCCGCCCTGGACCACACTGTCAAACACGGAGATTTTTGCCGCCTCTCGTGGCAGCAACTCACCACCGACGTGAACGAAAATATCCGCGTTGCGCGGGTCGGGCAGTCTGATGTCCATTGCTTCCTCTTTCTAAAGACTCTTGTTGACCAAAATCAAGAAGCTGCCTCTGCTCTGATGGCTAACCTGAGCAAGCGCTCATAATAGGGCTGGCATTCCTGCAGCAGTGGCTGCAGGGTCTCGGGAAACGGCGTGGTCTTGGGCTGGTATTTTTGGAACCCGGTGGAGCGGTGCAGGTTGTGGTACCAGTATTTGGCCCAGACGCCGTCTTCCGGACGCGGTCCGGCGCTCCACTGAAGCATCCGGGCATCGAATTCAATGCCTATTTGCCGACACAGTTCTGCTAATACGCCACGCGGATTGAGCAACAATTCACGCGCATCCAGGACCGGCGGCGTTTGTCCCAAGCTCTGAAGTTCGTGCAGGAGGTCCTCCTGCATCTTCAGACCTGTGTCCGCCAGATTTGGCGCAGGCAACTGATTTACCAGGGAGGGCAGCATTTCCACTGGATCGCGAATCAGCAAAACGTTGATGGTTTGCTCCAGGAACCCACGATCGATCTCCACCAGATGGTGCGCCATATTCTTCATGAAGAGAACCGCTCGGTCGCACGGCCCAAGAACCACCTCTCTGACCACCCGTTCGCCGTCGCAATCCATGACCGCCATGACTTCTGCCTTACCCGGATGTTGGGCATCGGACACGCGCAGATAGTGTCCATACAGCGGTTCATCCACAACGCGGGTGTCACGTCGTTGTGCAAACGAATACATCAGGGCTGTCGAAACGTTGCGTGGTCCCGACCAGAGGCTGATTCGCAAACAACCCATTAAATGCGCTCCTT
>JBHHYI010000304.1:0-4504 GCA_046757525.1 bacterium
CTAAGCTGGCGTTCTTAGGGACGAGAAGGCAGAATGGCTTTTGCCAGACAGCCGACTGAGAATACTTTGGGGATTGTCTTGCTTTGGCTCACTGAAATCCTCTGACCGCCGTACCAGAAAAGTCTCCCTCTGGCTATTACGAGTTGGAATTTAAGGCTTCCGACAGTCAGGACAACTCTCGCGAAGCCACTGCTCTGAAGAAGTTCGTGTTGAGCAACTGATTTCTTCCCGCTGCTTGCATTTTTGCGGCCACCTGAGCATTTCCCATTGAATCTGCAATCAGCCCCTCCCTCGTAGCTTGTCGTGTCGCACAAAGATCGCTGGACACTCCTCAGTGGACAGGAGATGGGTAAACTGCCGTAATTCAATTAGTGTTTCACCGAAAACTCAACGATGTTGACAGATATGGCATTCCTGCATGGTGTAAGCAGGAATCTATTGGAAAATGAGACAGAAGATTCCCGATTAATCCGACATGCGCCCACGCGCGTCAGCTTAACCAAATCAAGAAACCGACTTTCTCCAAGAAAGTCGGTTTCTGCTACCTACCAATTGCGTTCCAAATCTGGAGGAGCCCTCACGAGCGCTTAATTTCCTAACAATCTGTATTCTGGAAAATCTAAATGGAGGCGACGGTGTTTCATACGAGACAGAATGAGCTACCTTGACCTTTTCTGTGCGGATTTTGGTTGAAATTTAAAATCTAAGTTGTTAGTTTAAATTAGTCATAATGAATGGAATTTTTAGCCTGTTTCTTTTATTCTATACTTTGGGAGTTTGAAATGAAGCATAGAAAAGTGCAAATACCTTACTTGTGCGCATATTTGATTTGCTTCTCTCTTTTCTTTCAAACAGATCTAACGTGGGCTCAAGGGAGTTCGGCACAAACGAAGTACAAACGGGTGGCGCCAAAACCAGGAGAGCGGTGTATTATTTGTGGCGTTCCGTTGACGGAAAAAGATGTGACTTTGATCGTTCGTGGACGGCGTGTTCCACTTAAGCACGCCATGCTTGATTCATTCTTGAACAACGAGGAGAAATACTTTGCCACTTTGCAGCCGAAGAGTGCGTTGTTTCAGGAAAACCTTGAAGCGCCGGCAGGGGTGGCGCAAGGGGGCATCACCCTGGGTTGGTTTGTTTTCGGCTTGTACGTGCTCGGGGCCCTGGTCTTTGCCGGCATGAGCGGATTTACGGCTGTGAGCAAGGGGCTTAACCCAATTCCCAATTTCTTCATTGGATTGGTTTTTAGCGTTTTCGGTTACCTTTATGTCTTGACGCGGCCTTCCCTGGTAAACAAAGGAGAAATACCGGCCGGTCTGGTCAAAGTTCTCACGACGCACACGCCCGTTCCGTGTCCAAAGTGTGGCCACACCAATCATCCCAGTGCTGTCCAGTGTCCCAGTTGTGGCGCTGCCCTGGACCCTTCAATGCAGTCTGAAGTAGACCGCGGCTGAAATGGCGAGATGGATTTCGTTATAAACGATCTGCGAAAATTAGAGGATTATTCATGTTAGAAAAAATCATTTCGATGGGCAATAAATTCAAGCAACAGCTTGTCAGCGTATTGCATTCCGGCAGCAGCCAGAACGAGCGTCCGCTTCTCAAGAAGAACAATGAGAGCAATGTGCCGGGCTTGTACGTCATCGGCGATCTGGCCGGCGCGCCGGTGATTAAGTACGCCATGGCGCAAGGCTACGAGGTGATCGAACAAATCGCGGCCAGTCCAGACGCGATTTCAGGCAACGGAGCGGATGTTTACGACGTCATCATCATCGGCGCCGGGGCTGCCGGATTAAACGCGGCCTTGCAGGCGCGAGAGCGCGGCATGAAATACCTGGTGCTGGAGAAAGCTCAACTGGCCAATACCATCGAGAATTTTCCGGAAGGCAAATGGGTTTATGCCGAACCGGACAGTCAGCCTCCTAAGGGCAAACTCTGGCTTGACGGCGCGACCAAAGAGGACTTGATCAAACGGTGGCATCAGATTGTGAAAGAAAACCATGTTAACCTACGAACAAATGAAGGCGTGGAATCGTGCGAGAAACGCAACGGCATTTTCGAGGTTAAGACCTCGACAGGCGCCTATAAAAGCAGACGCGTGGTCCTGGCCACCGGCCAGCGGGGCAATCCGAGAAAACTCAACGTGCCCGGCGAAGAACGCGAGGCCGTGTACCATAGATTGTATTCGCCGCGCAAATACAAGAACGAGAACATTCTGGTGGTGGGCGGCGGCAACAGCGCTGTGGAAGCAGCCATTACGCTCAGTGAAAACAACAAGGTTGTCCTTTCCTACCGCAAAGGTGAATTCAGCCGGATTTTCAAGGATAATGAACGAAAGCTTAACCAGCGCATCGCCGACGGCAAGATCGAGCTTATTCTGCATTCTGATGTCACGGAGTTTGGCGCCAACGAAGCCATCTTGAGGATAGATCGCGGCGGTCATGACGAAACGCGCAAGATTCCCTACGATCATGCCTTTGTGCTCATCGGTGCCGATGTCCCCAGGAAATTCCTGCGATCGCTGGGCATCAAGATGGAGAACGAGTGGGAAGGCAGCCTCTTGCGTTCCGCAGCTTTAGCCTTCCTGGGCTTTCTGGGCCTTTGGATTTTTGGCGGTCACGCGGCTGTGGCTGGCGTCGATCTGTCCATGGTTCCGAAATGGCTGGGCGTTTTGATCTGGGCCGCCGGCTTGACTGGCCTGGTGCGGTTTGGCCTAAAAGGGGACCGGTTTGCCTGGCTGGGTCTGTCGTTCTTTGTGTGGTACACCATTTACGGCACCAAAGTCGGCAAAGGGGAGGAGTTCTGGCCGTTTCGGGGTTGGGGTTACAAATTTCTGTCGTTTTTTGACCGTCCCTGGTCGTTCTGGTATACCGTGCTTTACACGACGTTGATGACTGTGTTTGGCTTGCAGGCGCTGCAGCGCTGGGGATTGCAGCGCAAAGACAAATTCCAAATCTGGCGCTACGTGAGTTTGATCAGTTTCCAGTGGATTTTCTTTTTCTTGATTCCTGAGTTTTTGTTTCAATACGCGGTGAAGTACCAGTGGGTGGGCCACAGATTGGCCACGGATCCTGTTTTTGCCGACCAGGCCTGGCGCAGTTACGGTATCATTTATGCCTGGCCCCTGTTTTTCTACACCTTCTTTTACAATCCGCACCAGATCTGGGTGGTCTGGGGCGTGTTGCTGACTTTTGTAATCATTCCGGTCTTCGTGCTTTTTCATGGCAAGCGCTACTGTTCCTGGATTTGCGGCTGTGGCGGTCTGGCCGAGACTTTTGGCGACCGCTGGCGCCACCTGGCGCCAAAGGGAAAGACGTCGGTCAAGTGGGAGTGGATGAACCTGGTGGTCTTGAGTTTTGCTGCCGTCGTCACGGTTTTAGTGCTGGGCAAAGACATCTTTCACGCCATCGCCGGTACGGCAGACCTCGGCATCAGCATTTACCGCCTGTCGGCGGATGTCTGGCTGGTTGGGATTCTGCCGGTGACCCTCTACCCCTTTCTCGGCGGCAAAGTCTGGTGCCGTTATTGGTGTCCTCTGGCTAAATTGATGCACCTGGAATCGAAGCTGTTTAGCAAACTCAAGTGGAGCAAATTCAAAATAGTTGCCAATGACAAGTGCATTGGCTGCTACGAGTGTTCGCGCAACTGTCAGGTGGGCATCGATGTCATGAACTACGCCCTGAAGCAGGAGGTGCTCGACAACGAGAGCAGTTCGTGCATTGGTTGCGGCATTTGCGTAACTGTGTGTCCCATGGACACCTTGAGTTTTGGCAAGCAGGCGGAACTGGTGAGTGCTGGCCCGGTGGGACTCGCCCTTAAGAACGGCCAGGTGGTCATGCAATAAAATGCCAGAATGTTTCTACACCGAAACTGGAAAGAAAGTGCCCGCGGTCACAGCAGAGCAGATGCGGGCAGTGGACCAAATTGCCGTCACAGAAACCGGGCCAAATCTTTACCAGATGATGGAGAATGCCGGTCGCAGTTTAGCCGAGCTGGCCGTGGCGGTGCTCGGTAAAGGCTGGCAGAAGGCCAACATCGTGGTGCTGGCGGGCAGCGGCGGCAATGGTGGGGGCGGCATTTGCGCGGCCCGGCATCTGGCCAACCGGAATGCCCGGGTTCGGCTGTGCCTGGTAAATCCGAACCGTCTCGGAGAAGTGCCCGCGTTTCAGCGCAAAACCTTCCGATTTGCCGGGGGCAGAGAAATTGAGGCGTCCAGGTTGCCCGGCGAGGGGGTAGACCTCATTGTGGACGCCATGATCGGTTACGGTCTAAAGTCGGCACTCCGGCGTCCCACGCGAGAACTCATCGGTTGGGCCAACGCTGTGCAGGCTACTATTCTGGCTTTAGATGTCCCCTCCGGGGTTGATTCCACTTCGGGCGCAACCCCTGGAGCATTTATTCATCCAAACTGGACCCTCACGCTGGCCCTGCCAAAAACGGGTTTGCTGCCGGAAAGGACGGGTTCCCTGTTTCTGGCAGACCTGGGCATTCCCGCCGAGACTTA
>JBHHYI010000305.1:0-4449 GCA_046757525.1 bacterium
TCTTCCAATCTTCCATTATTTTCTATCTCTTCTCAATGACAATCCTATGGTCACCTTCGTCCCCTTTCCCACCTCACTTGCCACCGTTATCTCCCCAGCATGATTTTTTATGATTTGATGTGCAATGGAAAGCCCTAATCCATGCCCCCGTGCCTTGGTAGAAAAGAACGGTTGAAAAATGTTCTCCAATTTGTCCAGAGAGATTCCGGTACCCGTATCGACGAACTCCAAAAGCACAGACTCGTCGTTCAATTCCGTCCCTATCTGCAAGGTGCCGCCATCGGGCATGGCCTCGACAGCATTGTTGACTAAGTTGATCACCGCATGTTTAAACTGAACGGGGTCGAGTTCGATCTCCGGGAGAGTATTGGATAGTTTCCATTGAATATCAATGCCCTCGCTATTTATTTCAGAAATGACCGACTGTAAGAATTCATTTAAATTGACGCTTCGAAAGTTCAGAGATTTGGGCTTGACAAAGTCCAAGGTCTCACGAATCAATTGGTCGAGATTATTGACGCCTATGGCTATCTCTTCCACATAATGCTTTAATGGATCATCCTCTTGGGTTTTCCTTTTCAATCCTGAAACCAAAAATTTGATACCTTCCAGAGGGCTCTTGATATCATGATACATACTGGCGGCAAACTGACCAATGGCTGCCAGATTTTTATGGATATCCACTTCATGCATCATCTTCTTTAAATCCCTGGCCATCTTGTTGAAATCATTAGCCAGGCCACCGATCTCATCTTCCGATCGGATAGGAAGACGGCGATCGAGGTCTCCGGCAGCAATGGCTTTAGCTCCTTCAGTAACCTCCGAGATAGCGCGGACAAATCTCTTGCTAAAGAGGTTTATGACAAATAAAAGCAAAAGCAAAATGCCTAATGTAATGCCGAGGCTAAGCAATCCCGCTTGCTTCGTGGATCGAATAAAGGGTTTTACCGGACCCGCTACCCCCACGTTCCACCGTATTTTTTTGACAGGCGAGTATGAAACGATCCACGTCTCATGGTGTTCGTTATGGTATCTTGACGTACCCTGTCTACATCTAAGCATGAACTCCATCACCTGACCCAGATAGGGCATGGCAGCACCAATGTATTGATTGATCTTGTTTCTATCGGTGTGATAAATTAACAGCCCATCACTATCCACAATCATGGCCTGACCGGTCACGCCAAGACTATAATTCTGAAAGACATTTTCGGCTACACTGGAAATCGGTAAATCAAAGGTGAGGCTACCGATCTTCCGTTGCCATTGCGCATCGAATACCGGCGTACGAAAAACCATTGCTTTGGAGCCACGGATACTTTTCACGCCGGAAATATAAATCCCATTTTCTACTAATGACGCACTTTCCCGTAATCCTACCGTATCCAACTTATCAAAATAAGCGGTCTCGAAATGCACCGGCAACTCTCCTTGCGGCAAGAACGAGGTAAACTGCACTTTAGCGAAAGGTTGATTCAGGGTGTCGAAACAGGTGATTTGAAAATAGGCCCCACTCAAATCTACGAGTAATCTTTTAGATTTCCCCTGGTATTTTTCTAAGATGGGATTTGGGGAATTGGCTTCGCGAAAGAAGGCTTGTATCCAGTTTAGTTGGGCCACAGACCGGATTTCAAGTTCGCGTTCATTGAGGTAATCTTCCACCAGGCGACTGGCATTTTGTGCCAAAATAAAGGTTTGTTCACCGAGTGATTTTTCAACGGCTTTAAGAGCGTTCCAGTACCACAACGAGCCAATGAGAATAACCGCCAAGAAAGGGATTGGCAGAAACACCAGAACCAGTTTCTGTCTAATCTTTAAACTGCGAAACAGCTTGTTAAGAGAACTTTTTGTAACCATTTTTGTGGAAAGAATAAATTCAGGCCAAGTGGAATATTGGAATGTTGGAAAATTGACTTTTTGGTACGCTCTACAAACACATTATTCCATTATTGGTATCTTTCACCCAATCATTATCGTGTTCAAACAAATATCCGAGTTTATCTCACTTGCGGCTACGCCGCGCTAGGAATTTCCGTGTGTGTTTTTGATCCGTATGTTAATTAAAATTTCGTTACCTGGTGTCGTCATCGAGCCAGACATAATGCAATTTATGTCCCCAGGCCGTACCAAGTTGTCTGCCTCTAACGTTCTTTTGCAGAAACCTAAACTCGCCATCGGTATGATACAAAAATACCACCGGTGCAATATCTATTATAATTTTTTCCAGGCGATTAAGCCATTTTTTATTTCTAAAATTTTCGTCGTTTTTTTGCCATTCTTGAAAAACGCCGATAAATAGCGGATCTGTTAGACATTCATTCTTCGGAACGCTATTTAGTATAGTATAAACATCAGGGGCAGTAATGATGTTTTGCATCCTTACCAAAAGGGGCTCACCTTTCTCCAATAGCGCCCGCCAACCAGAAAAAGGATCTAATTCCTTAATTTTGAATCCTACAGCTTCCAAATCTTCAACAATTAAATGGACCTCAGGGCTTGGCAATGAAATCAATGGATATTCAGGAAGACCTTGTCCATTAGGGAAGCCCGCTTGTGCCAGCAATTCGCGGGCTCTGACCGGATCATAATATTGACCTTTGATGTCTTTGTTGAAATACACCGCACTGGATGGTATGGGCCCCTTTGCAATCTCGTAATTTTGAAATAGGCTTTTCTGGTTATCGATAAGACGTTTTCGATTAATGGCATATCCCATAGCCTGCCGCACTTTTCTGTTTGCTTCTATCACTTCCAGATATCGAAGCCTTCGGAAAACTCTATCTTTCACGAACTGCACGCCTTTTCCCTTCAACCAACCTTTGAATATCAGATTGCCCTGATCATCTAACGCTACCAGGTCTGCCAGATACTTAGCCACATCCTCGGTACACTCATCGATCCTTCCAGTCTGAAAGTCCAATAGCATCTTCTCACTCTCGCCGGGAGAATACAAAATATACTCTACGGTATCGAGATAAGGTAACGGCACATTATTTTTATCATGACCCCAATAGTTTTCATTCTTGACCAGAATCAATTTTTCATTCGGCACATACTCCGAGAAGCGAAACGGACCCGTACCCACAGGATGTAATTTGAAGTCCTCGCCATAATATTCTACCGCCTCTCTGGGGACAATAAACATCTGTGAAGCTGTAAGACGACTCAACAGGTTAAGGTCCGGCCTGGCCAATCGTATCTCAAAAGTGTATCTATCCAGGACTTTAAAACCCTCTATTTGTGGCGATTCACCTGTGACAAACTCCTTATATCCAAGAAATGCTTCTTCGAGATGCGACTCCTTCAACTCTCCACTTTTCACCCTGCGTTTATAACTCCTTTCAAATGAATATTTAACATCTGCTGCTGTAAAGTCTCGGCCCTTACCACCGGGGAAACAGGGGTCGTCATGGAACAATACCCCGCGTCTAAGATGAAACGTGTAAGCAAGGTCCTTAATCTCAAAGCTCTCCGCGAGCAAAGGAATAATCATCGACTCACCCTTTGAGTAGGTAAGCAATCCCTCATAAATCTGGCTGCCAATGGACCAGGAGTAATACTGTCCGGAGATGGGATCTAATGAGGTAATTTCAGAAGGGATAGGGATACGATAAGTCCCGCCTAATTTTAGAGGAGTTGTTGGTCTCTCTTCTCCTTGACAAGAAAACAGGACAAAAGGAATCAGCAGATAATAAACCAAAGAGGTTTTCAGAGAATAACAGTTGCCGTCAGTTTTTCTTTTGACTATAAAAGGCAAATATCTTCTCCGCTACTTTCAAACACTGTTCTGCAGCAAGTTTTGCCTTTTTGGCATCGTCTGCGCCATACAAATCCCAGGGTACCAAATACTCAGATTCAAGACCATAATCTGTTTTAAAGTGTTCTTCAAAACCCAACGCATCAAAATAGGGCAATACTGCCTGCAAGTCTTCGGATAAGCTCGCATCAATCTTGTTTGTTTCAATCAAGTCCTTAACTTCTTTCGATGGTTCATGAGTACGAGGCGTAGGTCCAAAAATCGCCAGAATGGCTTTTCCCGCATTTTCAACTGCTAACTGAGCGTTGTCGACACACGAACGCCAACGCTTCAACCTAAAATCCTGCTGGGCTTCTTCAACAAAGCCGCGTGCCAAACGAAGTCGATAAAGCGCATCATCCAGAGCCGTCATGAAAGCCGCTCCAGGTTACGGACCAACGCGGTCCCGGTTGTTTTTTCCATTCCCAGGCATGGTAGCCATGTCTCTTGACGCGAAACAAACCAGCTTCCTTGATGATTTCCTGAATGCGCTTCAGTTTAGTTTTCATATAATCATTTGTATCAAACAAAATCTGTCCATCGACTCCTAAATCGAGATACAGCGGTGGGAAGCCGCGCTCGAACTCGTCTTGGGTTTTCGCATGAATTGAAATCCTTTTGTCAAACTTGAATGCAACAGCTTTCCTCAAGAA
>JBHHYI010000306.1:0-4447 GCA_046757525.1 bacterium
GCGTGCAAATCCCAAATCCTCCGCAAGCCTGGCTGTCAATTGTGAAACTGGTTGCAACTGGCCGATTCTCTTACCAGAAAAAAACCCTTGAGTTTTCACTCGAAATATTGTATTTTTTGACAGGTCGCAAGTAAATAGATTTCCGCAACCCCGCAAATAAGATCGTAAATCTTTATGTCCTTTTTCTCTTCGTTTGACTCGTCAAGAAATCAACATTAATTCCCTAAAAACAAGGAGTGGTTGCCATGGGTATAAAAATAGTTACCATCGAACGCCACATCAGTGAAACACAGCGACGATTTCCGGAGGCCACAGGTGAATTTTCGGCTTTGCTGAATGACATCGCCCTGGCGGCGAAAATCATCGGCAGAGAGGTCAACAAAGCCGGCCTGGTCGACATCATCGGCCTTACCGGTGCCATCAACGTGCACGGCGAAGAAGTGCAAAAATTGGATGAATACGCAGATGCGATAATCTTCAAGGCCTTAGACCATACCGGCCGCTTGTGTGTGATGGCCTCAGAAGAACGGGAAGGCATCATTCCCATCCCGGAACGGTTTCCCTGCGGCAATTACGTGCTGCTCTACGACCCCCTGGACGGCTCTTCAAACATCGACGCCAACGTGAGCATCGGCACCATTTTTTCCATCTACCGCAAAGTTTCCTCCGGCAAGTCCGGCACGCTGGAGGACTGTCTGCAACGGGGAATCAAGCAGATTGCGGCCGGCTACGTGATCTACGGCTCCTCCACCATGCTGGTGTTTACCACCGGCAACGGCGTGCACGGGTTCACCTACGATCCCAGCATTGGCGAATTCCTGCTCTCTCATGACAACATCAAGATCCCCCGGAGGGGAAGAATCTATAGCGTGAACGAGGGCAACCTGGCACGTTGGGACGAGGGCACCAAAAACTACATCCATTATCTCAAACAAACCGACAAGGAAACCAACCGTCCTTACTCCGCACGTTACATCGGTTCGCTGGTGGCAGATTTCCACAGAAACTTGCTTTACGGCGGCATCTTTCTCTACCCGGCTGACAAGAAGCATCCAAAAGGTAAATTGCGTTTAATGTATGAAGCCAATCCCCTGGCCTTCATTGTAACACAAGCCGGCGGCCATGCCAGCGACGGACACCACAGCATTCTGGAGCTTCAGCCAGAATCCATCCACCACAAGACGCCGCTGATCATCGGCAGCTTCGACGATGTCAAGGAAGCTGAGGCTTTTATCCAGGGCAACAGATAGTTGCCTTGCGTCATTCCAACCCTTCGACCAGGCGCACCCGGGAGGCACCAGTGAACCTTGAAGGCCTATCCCGAAGAGGCTGTTTTCGTCCTGCCAGGAATCATTTGAACCGGAAACGTTGTTATTAAAAGAATATAGAATCTGACTTTTTTTTGCCAGGCACGGCTGCACAAATGTCACTACCAATGACCAATCTAATCAAGAAAAAAGGGGGCCCGGTTTTCGTCGCAATCCTGCTCTTTGGCATCAGTGCGGCCTTCATTTTGCAATCCTCACAGTTCACCGATCCCAACAGAACGGCACAGAAGGAGGACGCTTCCGGCTGGCCAACGAAACGGCAGCTCCGCAGAAAGCTTTACGAAATCAGGAAAGAGCTCCTGGTCTACGGGACGGGCAATGAACAAGCGGCTGCCTACCAAAGATTTGCTGAAAACCTCGCATCGAGGGTCCGAGGCATCGACATGATCGTCAAAGCCGATAGCGCCGTCACAGAGGAAGAGCTCCGTTCCCTGCCTGTTTGGCTGGTCGGTACGCCTTCGGCCAATTCGATCCTGAAGAAAATACAAGGAGGACTGCCGGTCCGTCCCGGCGACAACGGCTTTGTTGTGGCGCATTACACCTTTTCAGACCAATCCGACATCTACACCCTGGGTTTTTATCCTAACCCGTTGAACCGTTCCCTGCCCATCATGGTTACTTCGGGTAACTCGGATGCAAGCATTCTCAGCCATTTGCAGGACCGCAACCATTGGGGGCTGTTTCCAGGAGACCTTCAGGTGATGAGAGACGGACTGGGTGTGGCTTACGGATTCTTCAGACAAAGTGAGAGCGGGCCGTGGGTTTTGAACGCCGAAAACTTCAGAAATTACCGGGAATGCAACAACTCGGCTTTGGAAACGCCCCATTATATTTTTATCTACCATGGCGAGGCTGCCCCTGTTGAGGAAATCCGGAAGTTTGCCAGGCAGCAGGAAAAGAGATTCCAAAAGTTAGCGCAGGCGTTGAGTTTCGTCGACTTCGCCTCGAAACCGTTTCGCAAGATCGAATACCATCTTTACCCGTCCCTGGAGGACAAAGGTCTGATGACGCGCAACACCGATCTGTCCCATTTCGATCTGGAGAAATGGCAAGTCCACGCCGTGTTTAACGACGATTTAAGGGGAGACGATTTTTTTGCCGACGCAAAGCTGCTCTTTTTCAAATACGTGGGTAAATCCAAATCCTCTGCCCTAAACGACGGGGTGGGCATGTACTTTTCGAGTCACTGGGGTAAACGTGGGTACCAATTCTGGACAAGATTGTTTTACCAGACTGGCAACACGGGCTCTCTCGAGGATCTCCTCGATTCCAATATTTACCGCAGAGAATCCTATCTCATTATGCAGCCTTTAGCGGGCAGCCTGGTGGACTTTTTGGTGAGTCAATATGGCTGGAGAAAATTCTTGAGCCTGTACAAAACCTGGCCAGGCTCCGGCTTTCCCCAGAGCCCACTTCCAGGTTTTTCACCCGGGAATTTGCAAGAGGGGTGGTTGCAACATCTGGCCAGTTTGGACGCCGGGCGTGAGACGGTGGTCCGTGCCGATCCGGCCATCGAGTTTCAGAAGGGCTTTTGTTTCGCCCACGAGGGGTACCAGATCTACAACGGTTACCTTTCGCAACAAGCCTTGCAATCGCTGCAAAAACTCCGCGCTTTGGGTACGAGCTGGATTTCCGTCACACCTTTTGGCTACCTCGGAGATGCCGGGAAACCAGGCTATTTTCGCTATTCATTTGGTCCCGGTTCGGAAAACGATGAGAGTCTAATCAGGGCCGTTCTCTCGGCTAAGAAATTAGGCATGGGTGTCATGCTGAAACCGCACGTCCTTTTGCATGGCCCTCATTGGGGCTGGCCCGGCGACATCGAAATGAGGTCCGAAAAGGATTGGGCCGCCTTTTTCAACTACTATTACAAGTGGATGCGGCACTACGCCGTGCTGGCCGAAATGTATGACATGGACATCCTTTGCATCGGAGTGGAGCTGATGCAGACCACCAAAGGTCATGCAAAGGAATGGCGCGAAATGATCAAACGGATTCGGCAGATTTATCACGGCGCTCTGGTCTACGGTGCGAACTGGTGGAAGGAATTCGATCAGATAACCTTCTGGAACGATCTGGACTACATTGGTCTCAACTGTTATTACCCGCTGTCCAAGAAAGAAAAAGTAACCCTGGCAGACCTGAAAAAAGGGGTGTCAGAGTTTGCGCCCAAGATTGCCAGGGTGGCCGACAAATACAAGAAACCCGTGCTCTTCACCGAGGTGGGCTTCACCAGTTCGGCCAAAGGCTGGCAGAACCCGCACGAACGCGAACGCAGGGCAGCCGTGGATTTAGAAGACCAGGCCCTTGCCTATCAGGCCGTATTTGAAACGTTCTGGAACAAACCCTGGTTCTACGGGTTCTACTGGTGGAAATGGCCAACCTTTTTAGGATATGGTGGAGAGCGACACAACGGCTTCACGCCGAATGGCAAGCCTGCGGAAAAGGTGGTGCAAGCGTGGTACGGCCGCAAAGGGCCACGGCGCAGGCCATTTGTGCTGCAAAACGCCCACGGCCCGTCAGGCGCCGCTGACAATACGGAGAACTGAACTCACCCTGACAAAGCTTTGATCCCTATTAGAGGTCACCAAACACAACGAACTAAACAGGAGGCTCTGGAATGAGTATTGTACAATTTGACCAACTGCCGGCGTCTGCCCGCTTGTGGATATTCGGCTGCGCCAAACTCCTGGCTGAAGAGCAGGTGCAAAGAGTGTGCGCCAGCATGGATGCTTTCCTGCAACAATGGACTGCGCACAATCGCCAATTGGCAACGGCTTGGCAACTGCGGTACAATCAATTCATCTTCGTAGGCGTCGACGAACAACTGACCGGGGTTTCCGGCTGCTCCATCGACAGCCTCGTACACCATTTAAGAAAGCTGGAGCGCGAACTGGGCCTCGAAATCGTTAATACCAGCTCCAAAATTTTTTACCGAGACACTAACGGCGCCGTCCAATGCGTTTCACGGGATGTCTTCAGAAACCTAATTGAAGACCATGCCGTTGACGAAGACACCATCGTGTTCAACAACGTGCTGCAAACCGTGGAAGAGCTGCAAGAGCCCGGGTGGGAAGTACCGATGAAAGCGTCCTGGCATGGTGAGGCCATTATGTGAG
>JBHHYI010000307.1:0-4444 GCA_046757525.1 bacterium
TAGGTCTCAGCGCAGCAGGGTCAGCTTGCGCACTGTGCGAAAGCTTCCGGCTTTCATCTCGTAGAAATAGACACCGCTGGCAACGCTCTGTCCGCCATCGTCGCTGCCGTCCCAAACCACCGAATACCTGCCCGCTGCAAAGGGGCGGTCAAGCAGAGTGCGAACGGGCTGCCCTTGCACGTTAAGAATCTTGATCTGCACGGACGATCTTTTCGAAACCGAAAACTCAATGCGGGTTTCCGGATTAAAGGGATTGGGGTAATTCTGAAACAGCGTGAAACGTTCGGGCTGTGCGTCCTCTCGCTCCGCCACCGCGGTCGGCTGACCTGGCTGACTGTGCACTGCCACCACGGCGTCGAGATCGAAGTCACCGTTGAAAGGGCCCTCCTGCTTGAGGTCGCCGATGTCGGTGAGGCGGACGAACCTGGCAAATGGCAGTCCCACATCGGCCAGGTCGAAGCTGTCGCCGCCGGACACATTCGGATCGGTGGGATTCTGGTTGTCGGAAGTCGGGGTCACCCCAGCAAAGCCTGCAAACGTGGTCGTGTCCCAGGGAAACTCGACCCAGCTCTCCCCGTCCATGCTCACGGCAACAAAGGCCGCTTCGATGAAAGGATCGGTGGTACCGAAAAAATAAAACGCATTCTCGAAAACCGTGAAATCAGGCCCTTGCCCGTCGACGATGAAATTGTCACTGAATTCCAGGATGATTTGGCCGCCCTGACCCAGAGAGAGAATCTCCTGCGGTTTGGAACTGGGGTTGAACTCGGTAAGCGTCGGATCCGGGTCCGGCGGGCCCAGAATGTTGTCAGGAAAGAAATTTTGTCCGAAACCAGCACCGTCGCCCGGCGTAAAGGAAACCACGGCGTCCGCCCAGGGATCGGACTCGGTAATCGGCTCGAGAATGGCCATCGCCTGGGCGCCGTCGCCGAAACCAAAAGTGTTGAGCACAGAACCGTCGCGCGCGTCCAGAAGCTGCACCGCATCGTCGGAAAAATTGTTGACGTACAGGTCGCCGCGCCTGTCGTCGAACAACAGGGTCATAGCGCCGTTGCCCACACGCAGAGGGTCGGAGGCGTCGTGAAACACTTGCCTGGTGGTGGCATCGTAGGAGTAAAGGAAACCGTTGGCCCCGTCGCCAAAATCCGCCAAGAAAGCCAACCCGTCGCTGGTGACGACGATGTCTCCGGGCGTGCCTCCGATTTCGACAGTGTCGACCACCGCCGGAGTAAAATCGCTGGCGCCAAACGGGTCAATCACAGTGACTTTACCCTCGATGTCGGCAAAGTTACCGGTGCAGACCACGTGAATTTTGCCGTCCGGGGCCAGGGCCAGGTCCTGAGGATTGGTAGCAACCTGCAAAGTCTTGGTGACCGAATCGGTCTGAATGTCGATAACCGAAACTGTCGACGGTTTGTAATCTGGAAAGCCGCCGGTGTTGGCCACGTAGGCCGTGTTGTTCACCACCAGGATGCCTTCAGGCCCCTGACCCACGGCGATGCTATTCAAGGAATCGCCCGTCGCCAGGTCCACCACGGTGACGCTGTTGGCCAGCAAATTGGTGACGTAAGCCTTGTCAGTGCCTACGAACGCCAGGTCCCAGGGATTGCTGCCCTCGGCCAGCGCAATGCTGCGGGCGACGCTGCTGGTCTTGCCGTCGATTACGGTAATGCCCGCCGGCGAGGAATTCACCACGTAAACAAATTCCCCTTTGGCATGAATGCGGTTGGGAATGTCGCCGACCGTCAAGACATCGTTCTCTATTTCCAGAGTCTCCAAATTCATTTTGGAGACCGTACGGCCTAAGCCGTTCAATACATAAAGTGTGCGCGGCGCCTCTTGCGCAAAACACCAGCCGGCTAAGCTAACGACCAGGCTCAATAAAAAACCGAAGCAGGTTTTCTTCATTTTTCCCTCCATCTGTTTGAATCAAGAATGAGTTACCGTTTCAATAAACCAACTCGAAGCCCGCCCGCCAATTTCGTCCGGGCAACGGGGCATTTTCGACGATTTCATATCTTTCATTCAAGAAGTTGAAAACGGACAACCGGAGCTTGACCTTGATTTTGTTAATGGTGCTCTGGTAGCCGAACGTCAGGTCATCCACAGAATAAGACGGCAGTCTGACCGTGTTCGCAGCCGTCACAAAACGCTGACCGACCAGGCGCTTGTGGTAGTCCACTGAGAATCCTTGCAAAGCCATCTGGACACCGACCTTGGTGGTGTGTTCGGGTCGGTAAGTCAGCTTTTTATCCTGGGTGGTGCGCTGACCACTTTTGTTCAAGGCATTTAGCACCACATGACTGGCACTGAGCTGCAGCTTGTCGCTGAAAACGTCCCAGGAGCCGCCAAACTCCCAGCCCTTCAAAAGCGCGTTGGTGTTGAAGGGCTGGTAAGTCGAAAAAGACCCTAACTCCCAGGTGATCAAATTCTCGACGTTGTGACGAAAAAAAGTGGCGCGGGTTTCCAGCCAGCCCAGCACCGGCAGCCCCACTTGCAACCCGGCGTCAAAATCCCAGCTTTTTTCCGGCAGCAAGTCCGGATTGCCACGCACGCGAAAATCCTGGAAAAACAAGTCGGCAAAAGTGGGCAGACGAAAGGAACGGCCCCAATTCGTCCTGAAATTGAATAGCCAGCTCTTTCGCCGGGAAAGCAACAATCCAACGTGGGGGCTGAGCTGGTGACCGACCCGATTTAAATCGACGTTCTGAAATGAAAAATAATCAAAACGAAGCGCGTGAGTCAGCAGTACCAGGGTCAAGAATTTCGGCCTGGGCAGGTGCCAGGTGTTTCTCACAGCCCAACTGAAGTTCAAGTTGTCCGTAGCCCGAATGGCGCCCGAAGATCGCTGCAACAAATCCCGGTCCTTGAACCGGTCAACTTGCACTTCGGTATGAAACACCACCGATTGGTTCTTCCCGGAACGGTAAGCACCCTCGAACGCGCCTCGATGCGAAAGAATTCGGTATTTGGTGTGGTAGGCCGGCACGGTTCGGAACCTCAACGGCGCCTCTTCGGCCGGGGCATTCTTAAACTCGGAGTCGTTCAAATGCTGGGAAACCTGAATTTGACTTTTCCAGTGGGCGGTCGCAAAGGAGTAGCTGCCAATGAGAATGCGCCGGTCGTTTATGGCCTTAGCAAAGGGAGTCCAGCTAAAAACTTGCCCGGGCAGCCCACGCGTGGAACGGTAAAGGTTGGCCTGAACTCGCAATGTATGATGGCCAAGCAGGGCGTTGATTTTGCCAAAATAATTCTTTGAAGAAAAGTCGGCGTTGAGACGCGACTCATGAACCGTGGAACCGTCGAGCTTCTGGTAAGTGTAGGGGAAGTCGCCTGCTTCGCTGAGCTGTTCAAAATTGAAGAAATAGTTGACCTTGCCCAAACTACCGGCAAGAGCCGGCTGAATACCCAGGGCGCCGTAATTGCCAAATTGGCCCTTCAAGCGCAGTTCGTCCACAGCGGTTTGTTTCGAAATGATTTCGACGACCCCGCCTAACGCGCCGCTGCCGAACAGGCTGCTGTTTCCGCCCTTAGTAATCCGGATTCGTTCCACCGAAGCCAGCGAAATTTGATTTAGATCGACGTCGCCTATTAGGGGGTCATTGACTCTTACGCCGTCATAGAGCACCAGGACTTGATTGGTGTTACTGCCACGAATGGAGATGCGTTTCCCGCCCGAGCCGCCGCCTTCGTCGATGAGATCGATGCCTGGTGTGTGCTGCAGCAGCTCCCCCACGCTGCGGGCCCCGCTGCGCTGAATCTCATCGGCTGTGATCACTTCCCGAAACGCGGTGGTTGGCTCATCGGTTCGTTTTGCCTCCACAACAATCTCACCCAGGTGCAGCACGCCTGGCAGCAGCCTGAAGTCGACCGTTGTGGTTAAGTCTTTTTGTACCAACACGTTGTGGCGGCTTTCGGGTTGGTAGCCCAAAAACCGCGCTTGTAATTCATAACTACCAGCGAACAGATTCTCGATGGCAAAGTAACCAGTGGCATCGGTGGCCGCGCCAAAGCCAGTGCCTTTGACGACCACATCCGCGCCTTGCAAGGGAGCCCCGGTTGCACTGAACACATGTCCCTCGATCTTGACGGTCGATTGCGCCAGAAGTGTGCTATTAAGCAACTGGCACAACAAGACGAAGGTGGGGCTGACACCAAAGCCAAAAAACAACGACTGTTTCAGCTCGCTCATTCTGAATGTCCGGGGCGGTTCGGTGTTAATTTCATGATTCTGCTGTACGTAACGCAATCGTCGCGATTGCGTCAGGCAGATGCCTGATTTTTTCCATAGGCCAATTCTCCCTTTGAAGGGAGACAGATTTTCGCTCGTCCAGAGCGAAAATCAGAGGGATGTCTGGAGGTCAGAACCATGGCTTAAGTTCTCAGGAGGCCTCCTAAAATCCCCCTAATTTTTTCGCTGGACGCTTCAAAAACCGTCCCCCTT
>JBHHYI010000308.1:0-4420 GCA_046757525.1 bacterium
AGACGATTTCCTGGTTGCCGTCGTTGTCGAAATCCCCGGTGGTTACCGACCTGGGCGTGCTGCCGCCGCCATTGCGGCTGTCGGTGAGTGCTTTTGAAGCCCAAACGAATTCCAGCGTGTTGTCGCCGACCACCTCAAACACAAACACACGGCCGCCTTTGGAGTATTCGGTCACCAGGATTTCCGGCAGGCCGTCGTTGTCCAGGTCCGGATTCTGCGCCACCCACACGCCGCGTCCGGCGTCCGAGTCGAGCGTGTCGCTGCCCAAAAACCGCGGATTTACCATGGCCACATTGTACTCGTTTTTCCCATCTGGGAGTTGTGCATGTACCGAGTCAGCCATGAAACCAAGCGCCAAAATTCCCAGAACTGTTACCAATCGTTTCTTCATCTCGTGCCTCCGTAATTAGAAAATTAGAATAGATTCTTCATAAAAACAGTCAGAGATCGGTTTTCAGTATTTTGAAAGGGAAAGAAATCAAGTAAAAAAGGTACTCATTAAGAAATGTTTCAACTAAGACATATTTAGCAAATTTAGGCCACAATGTCAAGTCCTTTTTGAACCGGATTCAGAAAAGTTTGTCGAAGTTCTCCTCGGTGCAAATGGCTTGTAAAATACTGGCACTGAATTGCAGCCGGCCGCAAGCTTCATTCAAGTAGGCCAGCGCAATCCACATGAGTTTTTCCACAGCAAGACTTGAGAATTTCCCAAAAATTGAGAATGGGTTCTTTCTTATGAGAAATCTCTCCGTCAAAGAGTAAAATGTTTGCGAATACGCCCTTCGCCTTGTTTCTTGACCATCTCCTGAACAAGACTCACACAGAAGCAACAGGCACACTGGTCGGTGCATGTAGTCAACGATGATGGTGTCGGGTAGAAATATCTTGATAATGAAGAGTTTTGTCTTTATTTTGTAAAGAGTTATTTATTAAAGAGAGCTTCTCTCCGAGCTGGATTCACTGGAACAAAAATGAGTCATTGGATCGAGACAATTGGTCGGGGCACGATCCATTTTCTGGAGCATGTGGGACGCTTTAGCGAAATGATGGCTGCCATCTTCCGCACGTTGGTGCAGGCCAAAGAATATCTCAAGCAAACGCCGGAGCAGATGGTCAACATCGGCAACCGGTCGGTGCCGATTGTCGTCCTGACTGCCACGTTTAGCGGTATGGTAGCGTCCGTGCAGACGGCCTACCAGATTTCGGGATTTGTTCCCTCGTATGCAGTAGGCAGCGTGGTCGGCGAGTCGATGATCCTGGAATTGGGGCCGGTGATCACGGCTCTGGTTCTGGCCGGTCGGGTGGGCGCCAATATCGCCGCGGAGCTGGGCACCATGCGCGTCACCGAGCAGATAGACGCTCTGGAGACCCTGGCGATTAATCCCATCAGCTTTTTGGTCATCCCGAGGGTGATCGCTGGCATCATCATGCTGCCGGTGCTCACAGTGCTCGCAGATTTTGTCGGCATCATGGGTGGCTGGCTGGTGGCGGTCTACAGCATGAATTTGACGACCACCGAGTTTTTCAAGGGATTCCGGATGTTTTTCGTGCCGTGGGATTTTTTCTATGGCATGATAAAGGCTGGCTTTTTCGGACTGTGCATTACGCTGATAAGCTGCTACATTGGTTTCGGCACGCACGGTGGGGCAGAAGGCGTTGGTAAGGCCACCACTCATGCCGTGGTGGTTTCCTGCATGTTCATCTTAGTTTTGGATTATGTATTGGCCTTGATTTTATTGTAGGACCTATGGTTACCTTACAAAAAAGAGCGCTGTTCAGCAACGAAGCCCGGGCCGGGCTGCTGATCATTTTCGCCATTCTCGTGGTGATTTTTGGCATTGCGTTTTTGCGCGAATACAGTTTCAAAAAAGAAAACTATGAACTCGTCGCGCGCTTTGACACCGTGATCGGTCTGGACAAGGACGACCCGGTCATCGTTTCCGGCCTCAAGGTGGGCAAAGTGCATGCGATGCACCTGGGCAAGGACAAGGTGGAGGTCGTGCTGGCAATCGATGAGAAGTACCATTTTCCCAAGGACTCGAGGGCCATTTTGAAGAACTTAACTCTGCTGGGGGAAAAAGCCATCGAAATCGTGCGGGGGGACAGCACCGAGTTTTTGCCAGACGGGGCTGTCATCGAAGGCTCTTTGGAAGCGGACATTTTCGAACTCACCGAAGCCGCAGCGCCCATCGGAGAAGATTTGGCCGTGCTGTTGAAGAGATTTCGTGCCACGTTTAATGAGGACGCACAAGCCGACATTCAAGTTAGCCTGAGAAACGCCCGCGCCATTTCCACGGAAGTCGCTGAAAGGTTCGGCAAAAACCTGGATGATTTGCAAGAAGCAGTCAAGAACATGTCCAGGGTCGCACACAATTTGCAGGAAATCACCAATCCAAACGCCAGGAACCTGGATGAGATTGTCGCTGCTCTCAAAGAAAGCTCGGTGAATCTCAAAGAGGCCTCCGCCCAAATACGAACTTCCTCGGCTTCGTTAGAAAGAATTCTGGGGCGGGTTGAGCGCGGGGAAGGCTCTGTGGGGCGGCTGCTCAAAGACGAGGCCATCTTTGACAACCTGGAAAGCGCCACAGCCCACCTGGATTCCTTGATCTTGGATATAACCCAAAATCCGCGCAAATATTTGAAAGTCTCGGTTTTTTAGGTCCACCTGGCGCAGCAGAGCTGCAATCCAATAGTTTAGCCACATATTTCAAAATCCGTGTTTTATCAGTGCAAATCCGTGGCTAAAATATGTACTGAAGCGTTTTGACTGTTTCTTGGGGGTGGGGAATTACGCCGGGCTCAACCATCCTCACGCTCAAACAAGCGATTGCCCTGGGTGTCGCTCACCAGGACTGTAACCTCCACGCCCTTCCTCACGCTGGCTGTCACCACGCAGTAATCTTCAAAAAGCTCGATGCAGCGGCTCACCCGTTGCGGCTGGCGATTGTGGATATCTACCCGGATGTGTACCTCCAGTTTGCCAAGGCGCAAACGCCCTTTTTCGTTGCGCACCATGGTGCCCGTGACGTCGGTTTGGACGCCGCGCACGTTCATTTTTGCCTTTTGCAAACAAAACAAGAGGCTGGCGCTCAGGCAATTTCCCACGGCAGCGCCAAGCAGACGCGCGGCATTGGGACCCTTTCGTTTGCCCAGCGGTTCCGGTTCGTCGAGCAAGAGCGGCGCAACCTTCTCCCAGTCGAATTTGGCGTTGAACTCGTAATCTTTGACCCGCTCGAGGGTGAGTTGAAACTGTCCGTTTTCAGGCATGGTCTTCTCCTTGTTGTGAAGAATTTGCGTCGTCGTTGAAGGTGGGGTTGTACCGCAACCGTTCGGCGGCCCAGGTTCCCGTGCTTGAGCTGGATGCCTGCCACTCCAATCGGCTTTTCGAGAAAGAATTATTCTTTATTGAGCGTGACCTATCTCACCGATTGGGATCATTTTCTCGTTCACTTTTGCTACTCCCTGGTTAAATGGCAAAGCGGGCAAGCATGCTCTTATTGCAGTACGGACTTCCCTTTGTCTGTGATGATATATTCTTTCTTGTAAGCAGCAACCAGTCCCGAACGCGTCATTTCCCGCAATCTGTTGATTGTTTTGAACAGCGGCTCTCCCAGTTGTTTGGAAATCTCTTCCGCCGTTAAGGGATTCTTGAGCAGTCGCAGAAGGTCCATTGTCGACTGCGTCAGTGTGCCGTTTGCACCCACACCGGCCATTTTCTTCCTCCTCGATTTTGTAGTTTTTTTGCCGAAACGCCAACCAACATTTTTCAATTTAAAACAGGGTGTTTGGACCAGACTCGTGTCCAAACAAAGTTCAAGTGAGAAATGTTGGGGTCAATTCTCGTATTTGATTTTCCCTTGCCTCCTGATCGGTTCAATGGTGGATCGGGGTCACACCATTTTCTCCACATCAATCTGAAAAGCTCTGGGCGGATGTTCGGGGTCGCACTCCTCCGAAAGGCACTGGATGTCCGTCATGATTTCATCGGCAATTTCTTTGGGAACCAGAGCAAAAAATAAATGGGAGTACATGGGCAGTTCCTTTTCAAACGACCACCAGCCGTACCGCTTGATGGTGTCAGCCGTGTGGCCAACGATGTCGATTTCACTGTAAATGTGGACCTGGTGTTTTTCAAACAATTTGCGCACCTGGTCCTTGTATTGGGCCAGACTCATGAGACCAATTAGTTTCATCATTCCTCCTGTCTTGCTGATTTCTCTTAAGATTGTAACTCAATCGTCTCGATTGAGCGACTTGCAAACGAAGCCGTTTGCGTCACTAATAAATTTGCTCCACCGGAACCACCACCATGCGCAGGCACGGGTTGAATTCGCACTTGTTGGCAAAGCGCTGGAGATCGTGAACGATGCCGGCCAGGGCAATCATGCCGATCATGGAGGTGGCGGTGAAAAACGCCCCA
>JBHHYI010000309.1:0-4403 GCA_046757525.1 bacterium
CGTTCCGCCCCTATTCGCGAATATATCTTAGAAATTAGGGCGGTTCGTCCATAGAAATATTGTGTGTCCGAGATGGGGCTTGTGTAATTATAGGGATTCTGCATCACTAAAAGCTGAATTCAAATCCAACGGTAGGAATGAAGTCCGATCTTAACCCACCCTCGTTCAGGGGAACAAACACATTGGCGACGAACAGGAGTTCCTTTCTTGGATTCACTTTTACACCAAAGGCTGCGTTGACGACATTGTCATTTGAGAATTGGGGCATATTGGTCAATGATACTTGCTGTTGCAAACTTGTGTTGCCCACGGTTCTTTGTATGGTTGCAGATTCCGGGAATTTCAGTGCGTCAATTTCGCTGCCCACCTGAAATTCGCCCAGGAAATCTATGGCGAGCGTCAGTCCTTCGGCCAATTTTTGGTCATAGCCCGCGGTGATTTGTATCTCATCCCGGTCAAGGTCGCTGAAGTGACGCTCAAAGGCCAGGTTCAGGTGCGGGGCAAAATCGCCAAGGATGCTGGATGAAATGAATGCCGCCCGAATGGTAGACTTGCCCGTGCCCAGGAAATTATCTTCGTTGCCAGTGGCTGGCCGAAACTCCAACAGCATCGCCAGATCGACGTCCTTTCCTTTGAGGAAGTGGTATTTGGCACGAACGGCAATGTCGCCAATGCCGGTGGCATCGTCGTTGATGGCTTGTGGCTGCAGCGTGAGGATGGGATCCGCAGGCGACCCGCCGAAATTGTGGTTCGCCGTATCGTTGGTGGCAAACGTAAAGCTATTTATTTGAGCAAAGGGGTTGGCTTTCATGCTGACATTAACAAATGGAACCGCGACGCTAATATCAAAGTCGTTCGTTATCCCAAAGGTGAAAAAAAAGGCCAGGATAAAGGCATCCAAATCCAAATGTGGGGCAAAATCAAGCGTATCAAATTCATTATCGGAATCACCCAGTCCGGGAGCCCCAACGTCCGCGTGTGTAAACGTAAATTGCAGATCTTCTAAATTCAAGCCGCGAATCTTGGCCAGGTTGAGAAAGCTGTAATTGAATCCCAGGTTAAAGCGTCCCTGCCCCAGGGTCTGTGCGCGTTCGGCGAAGATGGGGCCAAGACTGGTGGTCGTACTCACGGGTTTGCCGGTACTGAAATCAAACGTCAAACCTGCGGCGGTGGAGCTCAGCGGAAACGATGCGATATTGGCCGCGATGAAGTTATTGAATGAGTTTATGGTGGTATTGCTTGACAGCACATTAGCTGGCTTGAAATGGTCACCATGTTCTCCCGGACCGGCAAGCTGGATCTCTAAAATGCCGCCAAACAAGTTCTTCATTTTGTTTTTTAACGTTTGGCCAAAAAGCGGTTGCAACGGTATCAGGCTAAGAATGAGCCACAAAGCCGCGGCACGAAGTGTATTATTGTTCACCAAACCCTCCTCCTGTTTTTTTTATTTAGCGAGTATCCTTGACATTTGTGATGAGCCAACCCGCGTCGGTTTCGATGAGCTCAATTTCCCATTTATTCAAGCCATCCGATCCACCGGCGCCGGAATAAATGAAGTGAACCCCCACCAGCGCCCGGGCTTTGTGTTCTTCAAAGGATATGCTTTCGATAGACGTATCGACTCTCAGGTTCTTTGCCACCTTGAAGAAATCGGCCCATTGCTCGTGGTTTTTCTTGCGAAATTGCGACTCCAATATTTGTTGATTCTTAAGGTTTTTCTTCTCCAGGGCGAGTTCGTAGATTTTGACGGCCTCCTTAATCTGCCTGATTTGATTCTGTCTCCTGGTGGCCGCGGATTCAAAAAGCTGGATAGCTTGTCTGAAGCTCCCTACCGCGTCGGCATATTGCTGGCGATTCATTTGCGCTTGCCCATGGTTCTCGGCTTCGACCGCCTGCTGATATTCTTCCAGGAATGTGTATTCTCGGTTGAGCTTACTTTTTATGCTCCGGAGATTGCTTTGCAGCGTTCTTGCTTCGGATATATATTTTTCAGCCACCGACCTTGCCTCGGCTGCCGCGGCGGCATACAATTGCTGGGCTTTAAGGAAAGCGGCGTTAGCCTGTTCAAACCGTTTCTGCGTGAATAAGGGCCGGGCCTCGCGTTCTTTCTGTTCGGCTGCAGCAAAAGTCTCCTGGGCCAGCCGGTTTGCGGAGGCAGTTTGTGCTTCGAGCCTGGCGTCGGTCATTTCCTTCATGGCGGCTATGGCGTGGCTCTGCGCCTGTTCATTGACGCGCCGCGTGTCTTTTTTGGGTGGGGTTGTTCCCTTCTGCGCCCGGTCCGGGGGCGGCTTTGGCTTTGCTTTAGCGGCAGCCGCTTCGGACTTTCGGGTTTGTGCCACCGCTGCTGCCTGCTCGAACCGGCGTTTGGCTCCCTTGAAAAGCTCCACGGCCGTGGCATAGTTCTGATTTTGAAATTCGGACTCCGCTTGCTGTTTGAGGAGTTCGGCCGATTCATATTCAACGCTTGCATGGTTGGGGGCATCGCTGAGGGCGGCCCGGTCTTCGGCGGCCTTCATGGCTTGCTGCTCCGTGTTGGCCACCGCAAGAAGGTCGGTCTCAAGCGGTTTTTGTTTGTCATTCTCAATGTTAGCCCGTTGACCCTCTGGCCGGGGTGATATTTCTGTTTGTGTTTCTTTCAACGCAAAAAACCAAATCATGGCCATGGCGATGACGGCCACCAGCGACAGCGTGACCGCCCTCCCTGCCCAGACGCCCTTCTTTCCCATGTCAGCAGTCCTGGACGTAAGAGTCACCTGGTCGGTCATGGGTTTTTCTTCTTCACCCAGGGCCGGGCCGATTTCTTTCAGAACCCTCCAGATGGAATGATCGCGCTTTATCCAGCGCCGCAGCAAATCTATCTGAAAACAATAGCCGCTATCGGTCTTCTTGACGATTTGATCATGAAACAGGTTTTCTAAGGTCGTACTGATGGTTTTGATATCTACTTGAATGCCAAATTCCCGCTGGCGAGATGCTTTCCGCACGTCGTTCGGTTGTACGTAAGCATCCTGGCCTTCGAGGATTTCAGCCAGAAGCGAAAGTATCAGCATTTTGTTGTGAGGCAAACTGTTCCAAAAATAGATCATCTGGGGCAGAGGATTCTCCAGTATCTCATCCATGATGCTTTCCAGATCCTCACTGTCAACGTGCGTTTTTTGTTGTTCATTGAGATGATCCAGGATGTTCTGGCAAACCACCTGCGTATAAAAAGGCTGCCCGGAGGTTAGGCGATAAATATCGGCCAGTACGTTTTTGTCGTAGGTTACACAGGACTTAACCGGTTCGGTGATTAAGCGCATGGTATCCCGTTCCGAAAGGAAGCTCACTTTGCGATAAATGGATTTGCCAAACAGGATGTGCCAGAATTTGTTGTCTCTCTGGTCCAATCTTCTTGAACCGGTAAAAATGAAGGAGATTTTACGCTCGCTTTCCAGAACCCCCGCCAGAAAAGTGATGAAGTGGCTGCTCAGGCTGGCCTCGCTGATTTTCGATTCGATGAGCTCATATTCATCGATCAGAAACAGGACATTCTTGCTGCTAAACGCGGCGCTGAAGTCTTCGAGGAATTTGTCGAAGACTTTGTAGGGGCTCGCCTGACTCGAAAAGAAATCATAGTTACCGATATCGAGTTTACATTCGGGCTGGCTTTTCAGGGTTTCGCGGACGAGTTTGTCAAAAAATTCTCCGTCATTTCTAAGCCCGGCCATGGTCTGCATATCGACCAGGATGGGGAGAAAATTTTTGCCCAGCTCGCCGTTTAAGATTTGAAACAGAATCGAGGTCTTCCCGCTCCGTCTTTCGCCGCAAAATACGATGACGAAGCTTTTAGTCCCTTTTTCGAGTTTGCGTTTGATAAACTCAAAATCATCGTTCCGTCCGTAGAACATTTTTCTGGTTTTGATGGGGTTCCCAACGATGTAAGGATTGGGAAGCGGTTTGAATGCCGCCATATCGAGAATCTATCTAAATGTGGGAATTATCTAAATTTAATTAATAATTACAGTTTAATAATAATTTTGCGTAATAGCAAACAAAAAAGACCTTTCAAGGAAATTCCTCAGGGAAACACAAATCAGAGGGCATCGATATTGTCCCCAAAGAGAAGTTGCTGGAGCGGGAGTTCAAGATTCCGCTGGCGCAGACGCCGGAGCTAACCAAACCGGCGCGCATGCTGTCTGAAACGCCGCCGTTTCCATTTTCAAAAAAGCTCTACGAATCGGCCAGGACGGTGTTTAATTACGTGGCCTGTGATAATAAATTTGAAGAAAGTTTCGCGCAGTTCCTGCACAACGCTGAAGATGTAGAGACCAAAGGCCAGGAGGGTGTGACCGTACGCTTGAAAGCCAGACCGCGCGCAACTGGTTTGAAAATGCGACATCATTGACAAATGGGAGTTGGCAATA
>JBHHYI010000310.1:0-4385 GCA_046757525.1 bacterium
ACACGATGCAATCGGCCGTGGGAATCTTGTATTTGTCGAGTATGTACTTTGCAAACGCCTTGCTCCCTTCAATTTCTGCGGCTTTTTTTGAAGGACCAAAAATGCACAACCCTTGCGATTCGAACTCGTCCACAATGCCATGCACTAATGGGTCTTCTGGCCCCACAACCGTGAGGTCGATCTTGTTTTTCAAGGCGAATTTCAACAGCCCCTGAATGTCAGATGCCGGAATTTTGACGCATTCCCCTAACCGGGCGATGCCTGGATTCCCCGGTGCGCAATATACCTTTTTGACCAGCGGGCTTTGACTGATTTTCCAGACCAGCGCGTGCTCACGTCCGCCACTGCCAACAACAAGAACTTTCATTTTTGTGTGATTCCCGGTTTCACGCGTCTCCTACAGTTTTCCGACCATTCTCTGGGCCATCAAACCCAAAATCAGTGCTACCAGGATGCTCAACATGGTCCCGGCCAAGAAATACTCCGCAAAGGTTTTTTCGGTCTGCACTTTGTCATAGCGTGCAATCGATTTCATGGTCACTACGAAGCCAACGGCTGTGTAGGCGCTCAGGCCGACCAGAAGAATGGTTAGGATCCGCTCCAGCGAACCAATAAACGCACCCATTTTGTCCTCCGGTGCACTTTGGTCCGGATTCCAGCGTTTTATGATTTTGCGAATCAACCAATTGCTTGGTCGGCTGGCAATGACCCCGGCTATGATATACACGCCATATTTCACAATCTCGTCTAAGTTCATTTTGTGCTCGACTTCAAAAGTTATCGCTTTTCAGATAACTTTCCATTAGTTATCATTATTAAGATAACTACTGGAAAGTTATCGTCCTATTGATAACTTGCTCCCCTCATTTGACATCATTGACTTTCTTTGAGTTATCCCAAAAACCCATCGCTTAATAAGGATTCAAGGCTTTCCACCAAATACTCAAACTCCCGAAAATGCGTTTTGTCCACAGTCCGACTGACGTTTGACAAAGGCATCTTCAGAAAATCTGCCACAACAGGCGGCGTTTTATTCTGTTCCAACAAACTCAAAACTTTGCTTTGTTTTTCTGTCCAATGACTCTTTATGACCGCTAAGGCCAAGAACAAGGCATTAACAAGCTTATCTCGCGCGGGATTCTCTGAAAAAAAAAGGACTTCGCGTTCAATCGATTTACCGTAAGCTTTGCGCTCTCTTTTTGCCGTCTCCAGAGCCTCGCGCGCGCGGTGAAAGGCCGGGCCATCCGCGCCGATGGCATACTCACCAAGAGCAGTGGTCAAAGGCGCATACCCCAGACCAAAGATAATCCTGGTGGGCGCAAGGTCCAACTGAATCTGTCGTACCACGCGGTAGCAGCAGCCTGGCCCCTTGAGGATTCCCTGGGTTTCATCGCCAGCCGTTATCAAAAAAAGGGCAGCGATTTGGTCTTTGAATTCCCCGTTGACGCGGTCGAGGGATTCCTGAAAGCGCTCCTGAACCTCGATGCGCTCAGGACGGCTCAAAGATCGCGACCCCACCAAATCACCAATCACAGCCACATAGTTGCGATTTTCATTCCTAATTCCAGGCAAATTTCTTCTTACCTTTCAAGCGGTCAATCTCATCCCGCAGTTCAGCAGCCCGTTCAAACTCCAAACGCCTGGAGGCGTCAAACATCTCTTTCTCAAGGCGATCCAGGAGCTCTTCTTTTTCCCAAGGGGGCAATTTTTTCCAGCCACGCACATCCACGGCAGCAGCCTTACCTTTGCCCCATTTTTGGGCTTTAGAGTCCGCAACACGAGTGGAACTCATCACTTGCTCGTACGACTTGTAAATCGACTTGGGCGTTATCCCATGTTCTTCGTTGTAGTTCGCCTGGATCGTCCGTCTGCGATTGGTTTCCTCAATGGTGTCGCGCATGGACTCGGTTACGGTGTCTGCGTAGAAAATAACCTTCCCGAAAACGTTTCTCGCCGCCCGTCCAGCGATTTGCATCAGTGAGCGCCTGGAACGCAGAAAGCCTTCTTTGTCGGCATCCAAAACGGCAACCAGCGACACTTCCGGCAAGTCCAACCCCTCGCGCAATAGATTCACGCCCACCAAAACGTCGAACTCAGCCAGCCGCAGGTCTCGCAAGATTTCAACGCGATTCAGAGCGTCTATTTCAGAATGAAGATAGCGCACGCGAATGTCCATCCCGGACAAGTAATCGGTCAAATCCTCGGCCATTCGTTTGGTCAAAGTGGTCACCAAAACCCGTTCTTCCTGGGCAACACGCTCTCTGACTTCAGCGATCAGATCGTCGATTTGGTGTTCCACCGGTTTGACGACAATTTCGGGATCCATGAGACCGGTGGGACGGATCAACTGTTCAACGACGACCCCCTGGCATTTCTCCAGTTCATAGTCCGCTGGTGTGGCCGAAACGTAGATCATCTGGTGCATCATATTCTCAAACTCGGCAAACGTCAATGGCCGGTTGTCCAGAGCCGAAGGCAAGCGAAAGCCATGTTCCACAAGCGTCTCTTTTCTCGAACGATCGCCGTGGTACATGCCGTTGATCTGCGGAATGGTAGCGTGCGATTCATCGATGATGGTCAGGAAGTTTTCAGGAAAATAATCTATGAGCGTGTAAGGACGTTGTCCGGCAGCTCTGCCGGACAGGTGCCGTGAATAGTTTTCAACTCCGGAGCAAAAACCGATTTCCCGCAACATTTCTAAATCGTATTTGGTGCGCATTTCAAGACGCTGTGCTTCGAGGAGCTTCGCGCGATCTCGAAACCACTTCAGCCGATCTTCCAATTCTTCCTCAATAGCCAGGATGGCTCTCTCGAGCTTGTGATAAGGTGTGACAAAATGCTTTGCCGGATAAATGGCCACCGTATTCTGCTGCGCGATGATTTCGCCGGTCAGTGTGTCGATTACGCTTATCTGTTCCACTTCGTCTCCAAACATTTCGATGCGGACGGCTTCCTCCTCATAAGCCGGGAAAATCTCCACCACATCGCCGCGAACGCGAAAGGTGCCGCGCGTGAAATCAAAGTCGTTGCGGCTGTAGTGGCTGTCCACCAGCCGGGTCAAGATTTGCTGTCGATCAATATGTTGCTCTCGACTGAGAATCAAAAGCTCCTGCTTGTAATCTTCCGGATCGCCCAAACCATAAATGCAAGAAACCGAAGCGATTATGATGACATCGTCGCGAGAAAGGAGCGAGCTGGTAGCCTTGAGGCGCAAGCGGTCAATTTCGTCGTTGATGGAGGTGTCCTTCTCGATGTAGGTATCCGAGGAAGGCACGTACGCCTCGGGCTGATAATAATCATAGTAACTGATGAAATATTCGACTGCATTGTTTGGGAAAAAGCCCTTGAACTCACCGTAGAGTTGTGCGGCTAACGTCTTGTTGTGAGAAATGATTAACGTGGGCATGCCAACATTAGCAATCACGTTAGCCATGGTGAACGTCTTGCCACTGCCGGTGACGCCCAACAGCGTCTGATGTTTTTCGCTGCGCAGAATGCCGTTGGTCAACTCGGCAATGGCTCTCGGTTGATCGCCCGTTGGCTTAAAATCCGAAACTAATTGAAACTTGGCCATAACTCTAAACTCAAAAACTTGAACGAACGGATGTTCGGCGTTGCCTCTTGATTGCCCAATTGATATTCAAATATACACAGGTTCTGCCAAAATGTCAAGGTTTAAACTCAAAAAGACCTTGCATTTTAGCTAAATTCCCTTTATATTTGAAGCGCTTCAATCGAACAAAAAACGTTTGATTTAATATTCGGAAATTAAAACAGTTACATTTAATTCTGTAAGGAGAATTAAAATATGGGTGTAATGACCCAAATGCGGGATAGAGCGGCTGTTATCCTGTTTATTCTGCTCGTGCTATTCGTGCTCAGTATGACCGTCGGAGGGTTGGTTGGTGGGGCTAACATCCTTGACATAATTACAGGCAAACACCCGGACGCCATTGGCATCGTGAACGGAAAAGAAATAAAGGTGCGAACCTTTAATGAGGCGTACACCAATCAACTTGAAAACTACCGGAATCGAACCGGCAACGAGCCCACGGAAAGCCAATTGGATTTCATTAGAAACCAGGTCTGGGATTCGTTGGTGCGCGACATTTTGATCCAACAAGTCTTACGGCAAGAACACATCAAAGCCAGCGACGCAGAAATCGTTTACCGCATTTTCAACGATCCCCCGGATATTCTGAGAAGCAATCCGGCGTTTCAGAACGACCAGAAGCAATTCGACATGGCCAAATACCAGGCCGCCTTGAACGACCCCAGCCTGGCCAGACAATGGCGGCCCGTGGAAGATTTGCTACGTGCCACTTTGCCTTACGAAGAACTGCAAGACCGGATTGTCTCCAGCGTTAGAGTAACCGATGATGAAG
>JBHHYI010000311.1:0-4377 GCA_046757525.1 bacterium
CCCAGAGTAATTGAGCGTGGAATATGCGTATCCATAAGAAACTGAATAGGCATTTAGATATTCTTCTTTTTTTGCCTTTCGAGAAAAGGTGGGGGAGAGGACTTCCTCTTAAGTTCATCAAAAATATGGAGGTCTTCATTAATTTCTTTATCGACTTCTTCGGTATGATCAGCATAATAAGCCAAAGCTGCATAGATTTGCCCAAGTGTCAAATACGGATGCTGAAAATGCAACTCCTCAGGACTCCAACCATAGGCTTGTTTTTCAGCAATCAATTGACTGACTCGCATCGTGGTCCCATTGATCAACGCTTCTTTTTGGGGACTGACACTAATATGTTCATAACAAGTTCGCAGTTTTTCCATTGTGGTCTCCAAAGATCGATTGAGACTTCAACCCTCATGCCTCACAAAAATAGGCATTTTGGTGGGAAAAGTCAAGAACACAGTTTGTTCTAACATTTAAAGGAAAACAGAGGTGACTCAAACCATCGAACCGCCGATCATCGGCATTACCACCTACGGACGCAACGAATCCGGCCGATTCGATATTCCGGCCGAGTATGTCGATGCCGTAAGAGTAGCAGGCGGGCTCCCAGTCCTGTTGCCGCCTGGAGAAACGGACATCAACCAAATCCTCCGCTTTGTTGACGGCCTCATTTTTGCCGGGGGCGGCGACATCGCACCCAATTTTTACGGCGGCACCTCGCATCCCGCCATCTCTCGTGTGGACGTCGAACGGGACCGGTTTGAACTGGCGCTGGCCCAGGACGCGCTAAACGACAGCAAACCGGTGTTGGGAATCTGCCGCGGCTGTCAATTGCTCAACGTGTCAGCGGGGGGGAATCTTGTGGCACACGTGCCGGACAAATTCAACAACCAGGTTGCCCACGCCACGGATTCAGGAGAAGCAACCGCACACCCGGTGCAAATCGTTCCGGAAAGTCGTCTGGCGAAAATCATGGGGGAGACGAAGGCCACGGTGGTCTCGAAACATCATCAAGCGCTCGATGCCGTCGCACCCGGGTGGCGGGCCGTCGCCAAAGCGCCTGATGGGCTCGTCGAAGCCATTGAACACCAGAAGCACCCGTGGATGGTCGCGGTTTTGTGGCACCCGGAAAGCTCACAAAACGATCCCTCCCATCAGAGGCTTTTCGCCGCCCTGGTCCAAACGGCCCGCAATAGTCAAGTCTAAGGAGAAGTCCCATGCGCTTACCAAACAAAGTTGCCCTGATCACCGGTGCCGGCAGCGGCATCGGTCGCGAGTCTGCAAGCCTGTTCGCCCGGGAAGGGGCCAGGGTCGTGGTTGCTGACATCCACGAAGCGTCCGGCAGGGAAACCGTTTCAGCGATTCAAAAAGACGGCGGCCAGGCGGCTTTCGTCCGCGTCGATGTTTCCAGCAGCGAGCAAGTGCGCGAAATGGTTGAATTCGCGGAAACGACTTTCGGCCGGCTGGACATCCTATTCAACAACGCCGGGATCTTCGATCCCCAGGATGGGTCTGTTCTGGACACACCGGAAGAGACCTGGGACAGGGTCCTCGACGTCAACTTGAAGGGGGTGTTCTTAGGATGCAAGCACGGCATTCCGGCCCTTTTGCGGGCTGGCGGCGGCTCGATCATCAACACGGCGTCCTTTGTGGCCTTAATGGGCGCTGCCGTTTCTCAAATCGCCTACACCGCCAGCAAAGGCGGCGTGCTTTCCTTGACGCGGGAGATCGCCACGGAATTCGCCCGCCAAAACCTGCGCGCCAATGCCATCTGTCCGGGTCCCGTAGAGACGCCCCTGTTAGCTGAACTGCTGGCAGACCCCAAAAGACGGCAAAGACGTCTGGTGCACATACCTGCGGGACGATTCGCAAAAGCTCAAGACGTCGCCAATGCTGCCCTCTACCTCGCCAGCGACGAATCTTCCTACATCAACGGCGCCACCTTTACGGTGGATGGGGGAATTACTTCAGCCTACATTACGCCGGAATAGCGACCATAGCGTTTTTGTGCCACCCGCGGTCTTGCCGAAGTCAGTCGCACTGGACAGAAAAACCGCTATGCTTTCTGCTGCGCTTTCTCGATCTTGGCCCAGGAGTCGCGCAACGACACCGTGCGGTTGAACACCAGCTTCTCTGCCGTGGAGTCGACCGTGTCGACGCAGAAGTAGCCCTGCCTCTCGAATTGGTAGCGGCTTCCGGGTTGGGCGCCAGCCAGACTCGGTTCCACAAAGCAAGACTGCAACACTTCCAGAGAATTGGGGTTCAAGTGCGCTTTGAAATCGGTGCCATCTTTGTCCTCAGTTGGGTTGGCTTTTACGAACAGACGATCGTACAGGCGAACTTCTGCCCGCAGAGCGTGTGCGGCCGAAACCCAGTGCAGCGTACCCCTAACCTTGCGTCCGTCCGGTGACCAGCCGCCTTTGGACTTTGGGTCGTAGGTACAGTGCAGCTCGATCACCTCCCCGGTGGTACCATCTTTGACCACGTCCACACAGGTGATGTAGTAGGCGTAGCGCAGCCGCACTTCGCGACCCGGCGCCAGGCGGAAAAACTTCTTCGGCGGGTCCTCGCGAAAATCGTCACGTTCGATGTACAGCACGCGGGAAAAAGGCACCTTGCGCGTGCCCATGCTGGCATCTTCCGGATTGTTCACCGCTTCCATCTCCTCCACCTGGTCTTCCGGGTAATTGTCGATGACCACGCGTAAAGGACGCAGCACAGCCATAACCCGCGGCGCGCGTCGATTCAAGTCTTCCCGCACGCTGTGCTCCAGCAAGGCCACGTCCACCAGGCTGTCTCGTTTGGCCACGCCGATGAGTTCACAGAAATTGCGGATGGATTCGGGCGTGTAGCCCCGGCGACGCAAGCCAGAAATCGTGGGCATGCGCGGATCGTCCCAACCGCTAACGTGCCCCTGTTCCACCAGGTCCAAAAGCTTGCGTTTGCTCGTCACCGTGTAGCTCAGGTTCAGGCGAGCAAACTCGATTTGCTGCGGATGAAAGACTCCCAATTGCTCGAGAAACCAGTCGTACAGGGGCCGGTGGTCTTCAAATTCCAGGGTACAAAGGGAATGGGTAACCCCTTCGATAGAATCGGAAAGGCCGTGGGCAAAGTCGTACATTGGGTAAATGCACCACTTGTCGCCGGTGCGGTGGTGCCTGGCGTGTAGAATCCGGTAGATCACAGGGTCCCGCAGATTCAAATTCCCCGAACTCATGTCGATCTTAGCGCGCAGCACCCGGGAGCCATCTTCGAATTCGCCGGACCGCATGCGCTCAAATAGCTCCAGGTTCTCTTGCACCGATCGGTCGCGGTAGGGACTGTTTTTGCCGGGTTGTGTCAACGTGCCGCGATATGCCTTGATTTCCTCAGCGCTCAAATCGTCAACGTAAGCCTTGCCGGTTTTAATCAACTGCACAGCGTACTCGTAGAATTGGTCGAAATAGTCAGAGGCGTAGAATAACCGGTCCTGCCAATCGAAGCCGAGCCAGCGGACGTCTTCAATGATCGCGTCCACGTATCCAGCTTCTTCCTTGATCGGATTGGTGTCGTCGAATCGCAGGTTACACTGACCACCGTATTCAGCGGCGAGACCAAAATTGAGGCAGATGGACTTGGCGTGACCGATGTGCAGGTAGCCGTTGGGTTCCGGTGGAAAACGCGTGACAACGCGGCCTTCATTCTTGTTGGCCTTCAAGTCCTCCTCGATAATATTGCGAATAAAATTCGGTGCCGGTGTAGAATTTGTCATGTTCCTTCCTTATATATAATACCTTATTACGACGCTGCACAACAGTGCAAAAAAAATTAGCACTCCGCAAGTTTGTCATTCTGAGGAGTCCGGCAACTGCCTTTTGGCGTCAACCTAAGAAATTTTATCTATCAAAAATGGTAACAGTTCACCCGATAGCGATCGTTAAGGATATTTATCCTGAACGTAAATTAATAGGGAACATCTGTTCCCGCAGCAGTCTCGATGGGGATCAATATCCCGACTTAATGTGCGTTCAGCATAGACATACTGAACGATCCATCTACGGCCTGAACTGTTACCAAAAATGTTATTCTGAGGTTCAAATCTCTATCAAAGTTCTTTTTAGAAAGGATTGGATTGTCATTTCGACCCTGATTTTCTTCCTTTAAGAAATAATAATAGAGAAAATCAGGGGAGAAATCTGGCTTAGTACACTTGGCAGATTTCTCGACTCCACTTCGTTTCGCTCGAAATGACAGTTTTGGGCTTACGTTGACGCCTATGGGCAACTGCCGGACGACGAAGAATCTTTGAACTTTGACCCAAAGTTAGCCTCGTAGTTAGTCCTTTCAATCGCTCAGAATGACATTGCGCTGTAGTGTTAGAATGCGACGGCACGGATTTAACTGATCCGA
>JBHHYI010000312.1:0-4363 GCA_046757525.1 bacterium
TTTTTTTTAGCAGACCATCCGCGAAAAGACGGCGAGCGCGATAGTTGTTTTGGCAGCACCTGGGTTGACAGCTTCACACTTAGCCAGGCCGTGAGACGACTCAGAATCCAGGCCTGGACGGACCTACTCCGGGATTGCTTGGTTTTTGTTGACAATCATCTCAATAATCAGGATATTACAACTAAAGCCAGAGAGGCTTGATGGTCTCGTTTTCCGGAAAGTACAAATTGGAGGGTAGAGATGAAAAAATGGTATGTGGTCATTTTCTTGATCTTGTTTGCCATGAGCGCTTACTCGGCGCTGGTGCAGCAAGATTTTTCTCAGGTAAAAATCAAGAGCACGCACGTTGCAGGCAATGTTTACATGCTCGAAGGACGCGGGGGGAATATCGGTGTTTCAGTGGGTGAGGATGGAATTCTCATGGTCGACGACCAGTTTGCGCCCTTAGCTGACAGAATAAAAGCTGCTTTGAAGAAGCTCAACCCGGGACAGCTCCAGTTTATTTTGAATACCCATTGGCACGGCGATCACACCGGCGGCAACGAAATTTTCGGACGTGAGGGCACTATCATTGCACACACCAACGTGCGCAAACGATTGTCCACGACGCAACACAATTTTGGTAGAACCATCGAACCTAAACCTGAAGAGGCCTGGCCGGTCATTACTTTCGACCAGTCGCTTTCGGTGCACTTTAACGGGGAAGAGATCAAAGTCGTGCATTATCCCCACGGGCACACCGATGGTGACGCTGTGATCTACTTTGTGGGGTCCAACGTGGTTCACATGGGGGACGATTTCTTTTCCGGACAGTTTCCTTTCATAGATCTCAATAGCGGTGGCAGTGTTCAAGGCTTGATCGAGAATGTGGGAACTATCATGGAGGCCCTTCCCGCGGATGTGAAAATCATTCCTGGTCATGGCCCGCTTTCGACCATAGACGATCTGAAGTCCTTTCAAGAAATGTTAAAAGAAACCACCAGCATTGTTCGCAACAAAATGGATGCCGGTAAAAAACTCGAGGAAATCCAAAAAGAAGGTCTGCCAGAGAAGTGGAGCTCCTGGGGCACAGGCTTTATCAACACGGGGCGCTGGATCGAGATCATTTACAACAGCCTGTCACGAAAGATGACCAACAAATAGCGCGTTGCCAAATTCGAAAAACGAAAATCAACGCTGCAAGGCGCAGAGACCAGACCCCGGTCATGTTCGGATGCCGGGGTTTCTTGTCTGATTTGCAGAAAAGCGACTCGCTCGACCATTTGCATCGGTCTGTTCGAGAGGAGTCCCCACTCTTATTTGATGAGCACTGATGGCCATCCTTGCTAAATCCAAACAATTAAAGAAGGAGCTCACGCTGTTCAAAGTGTATGCTTTGGCAACCGGGGCTACCCTGAGTTCAGGCTTTTTCCTTCTGCCAGGTCTGGCGGCTGCCCAGGCAGGTTCGGCGGTGGTGCTGAGCTACATGATTGCTGCAATTCATTTGATTCCCGCCGTGTTTAGCATGGCGGAGCTTTCGACCGCTATGCCGCGGGCCGGGGGCATCTACTATTTCCTGGACCGAAGTCTGGGGCCGCTGCTGGGAACCATCGGCGGCCTGGGCACCTGGTTGGCTTTGATCCTTAAGACCGCTTTTGCCCTCATCGGCCTGGGGGCCTACGTTGGTCTGTTCTTGCCAGAGTTTCCCATAGTGCCGATGGCCATCGTTTTTGCACTCCTCTTCGGATTCATCAATTTGTTTGGGGCAAAAAAATCTGCCAGCTTTCAGGTAATCCTGGTCATTGGTCTATTGTTTATCCTTTCCGGCTTCATGGGTCACGGACTTTGGGAATTAAAAGCAAAGCATTTCACCGGCTTTTTTGACAAGGGGTTCAATGCTATCTACGGCACGGCCGGCCTGGTCTACATCAGCTACGTAGGACTGACCAACATTGCCAGTGTCTCCGAGGAAGTAAAGGACCCGGAGAGAAATCTGCCGTTGGGCATGTTTTTGGCCCTGGTAACCGCTATCGCCATCTATGCCATTGGCACCACCGTGATGGTAGGCATCCTCCCGCCTGAGCAATTTCACAATGACCTCACCCCGGTCACCACGGCTGCCAACGCGCTGGTCGGTCACTGGGGCGCTGTGCTGGTGACCATCGCGGCGGTGCTGGCGTTTTTCTCGGTTTCAAACGCGGCCATCCTTAGCGCTTCCCGCTATCCCCTGGCCATGAGCCGCGACCATCTCCTGCCGCGCTTCTTCCGACTCTTGAGCAAGCATCGGACGCCGAAGATCGCTATTTGCACTACCGTCGGCATGATCGTGGTCATCCTAATCCTGTTCGATCCCACCAAAATAGCCAAACTGGCCAGCGCTTTTCAGTTGCTGTTGTTCGCTCTGAGCTGTCTCGCCGTCATCATCATGCGCGAAAGTCGCATTGAATCCTACGATCCGGGCTATCGCTCACCGCTCTACCCCTGGATGCAGATTTTCGGAGTTGCGGCACCCTTTTGGCTTATCGTGGAAATGGGGTGGTATCCCATTTTGTTCACCGTCGGCTTGATTGTTGCCGGGATTTTGTGGTATTCCTTTTACGCGAAAAGCAAGGTAGTGCGGGACGGCGCCATTTATCACATATTTGCCCGCATGGGTGAGCGTCAGGACAAAGGACTGGACCGTGAGTTGCGAGGGATTCTAAAAGAAAAGGGACTACGGGAAGAAGACCCCTTCGACGTGGTGATTACACGGGCCACGCTCCTCGACCTGTCCCCCAAAGTAACCTTTGAAGAAGTCGTGCGACAGGCCTCGCAAAAGCTGTCTCAAAAGTTGGGCGTAGCGGTCGACTTGTTTGTGGAGAGTTTCATGCAAGGCACCAGGGTGGGCGCGACTCCAGTTTCCCACGGCGTTGCCCTGCCCCACATGCGCCTACCCGAGATCAAGCAGCCCGAGATCATTATCATACGCACCAAACGAGGCGTAGCCGTCGATGTGGACGAGGAGTTTTTGGGGGCACACGCCTCCGGAGATCCCGTGCATGCCTTTTTCTTTCTGGTCAGCCCGGATGACAATCCGGGGCAGCATCTGCGGCTGCTCGCTCAAATCGCCGGACAGGCGGACGACGAGAGATTCATGAGAAACTGGCTCAAGGCCAAAACTGAGCAGGAGATTAAAGAGCTGCTCCTGCGCGATGAACGTTTCCTGTCGCTACGTTTGGAAGCCAACTCCAGGACAGCCGCGTTGATTGGCCGCGCCATAAGCGATTTGTCCATGCCTAAAGGCAGCCTCATCGCGCTCATTCATCGCCGCGGTAAGATCATTTTTCCGGCAGGCGACACAGTGCTGCAAGCCGGCGACCGGTTAACCGTCATTGGCGAACCGCTGGGGATTCAGAGATTCAACGAAAAGTACGGTTCTGAATAGACCCCTGATGACACGGCTCAGGTGCAGAATGGTAAAGGTACTGAGCAGAAAGAACTTCCGGTTTTTATTTTAGTATCTTGCGCTTGGCTTCGCGCAAAAATTGCAGAAAGCTTTTCAGATTGAATTTGTAAAGCAGAAAGAGACGGTTTGGCAGGAGGAACCCTAAGGGCACACTGCTTGCAGCATCGCTGTTTTCTTTCGAGAGGTATTTGGTCAATTCTAAATAAGGCGATTTTTTGCAGATGACGATGCCGTATTTGTGAATCTTGAAGCGTTTGATTGCGGTTTCCAGATACCCCACGGCAAATCCCACAGCGTTCAGTTTCCCCAGCAAGTCTCGCCCGTACACGCGATAGTTCAGCGTGGCGCCTCCGCCCCCTGCGTAGGTGGGGTCCTGGAGATAGATGTCGTCCTCTCCTTTCACCGCAACGCGAATCAGGGTCTGGGCACGTTTGTGGTCGTAAGGGGAAGTGAGAATAAACGTGCCGCCGTTTTTCAAAGTGCGGTAGATTTCCCGGAAACCCTTGTCGTCTTCCCGCACGTGTTCGAACACATCGGAGGCAATGACGATGTCGAACGATTCGTCTGCGAAGGCCAGGTCTTGAATGTCCGAGTATTTCCGGGGCTCCGCGTTTTTCCTGATTTTCTCAGCGTCGAATTCAGGTTCGAAATAGTCGAATTTTTCGCGCAAGAACACGACCTGCGGGCCGCGCGGACACGGTTCCAAGATTTTGATCTGCTTCATCGTGGGCCAGGCATACACCGGCTGATCGTTTAAACCCAACGTTCGGCCGAGGATAAACATGACCAGCCGATGCCGACTGGTGGCCGAGCAATTGGCACAATGCCACCCTTCTTTGCCCAGGTGTGGGTTCAGAAACTTGCCGCGATTGCCGCAGATATTACATTGTGGTTGCATGGTTCACTCAGCTTTACGTAAGTGCCTGGTTAAGAAGCACT
>JBHHYI010000313.1:0-4340 GCA_046757525.1 bacterium
CAAAACCCCCGGGCCACCATGTTTGGTTATGACGATCTGTCGCATTTGCGCTCCTCCTCCGGATAAACCGGAACCACGAAAAAAGATGAAAAGGACCTCAAGGTCGCAGAGACACAGAGAATAAGCTAAGGTTTTACTGGGCAATCCGCACCGGTCTTGGAAACACCGGCAGACTTTCGTGGCCGCTGGCGTCCACGGACTGCACGGCAAAGATGTAGTTGTCTTTGGAATAAGGCAACGTCGTTTCTTGCACGTTGCCGACGTAGAGTTTACGCTGCCAAAACGGACTGGTAGTCTCGCGCATGAGCACGTAATAGCCTTGGGGTGCCCGTCCTTGTGGGGCCTTCCACCTCAAGGTGGTGTCGTTGGTCAAACCGCTCACCACGATACCCACCGACTCTGGTTTGGCCGGTGCCAGGGCCAGGTTTGCCAGCACGGCCAAATTGACGCGCGCCACTTTGACGATATAATCGAAATCGACAAATTGCGGCAGATCGCCGTACTGCACGCCGTTTTCTTCGCGCACGTCCTGGTGCTGGTGGGTGAAGTCCTCGTTCATTTCGGAAAAGCGCACCGCGGCAAATCCTTGACGGCTAAACGGGGTGTGGTCGCCGCCACGCAGAAAGCGGTCGCGGCGGTAGATCATCACCACGTTCATCTGATCGACGTAGCGCTCGCCGACTTCCTTGATGTAGCGGGCAAACTGCCGTGCCGGGCTGTCGTTTTCGGAGCCTACAGATCGCCGCAGACGGGCCTGGCGTTCGCTTTCGGCGGCCGGCACCCCTTCGCTGAACACCCTCAGGTGGGTGTTGTCGAACAGGTTGGTGCCGCCGCCGCGGGAATTGCCCACGATGTCGTTTGTGATCATACCGGCTACGTTCCAACCTTCATCCCTGGCCCGTTGTGCCAGGTGGGTAGAACCGAAAAGTCCCTGCTCCTCACCCGGAACGGTCGCAAAAATAAGGGTGGCAGAAAAGCTGCGCCTGCTCATCACGCGGGCCAGCTCCATAGAAACCGCGGTCCCGGAGGCATCGTCGTTGGCGCCTGGTGCAAAGCTGGTGTCGTCATTGGCTTTGGAAGCGCGCGAGTCGTAATGACCGCTGACGATAAAAATGCGGCTGTCCTTTGAATCGGTGCCCGGAAGCGTCGCCAGAACATTCTTCATTCTGACCTTCCTGGTCACTCGCCGTCCATCCGGCTCCAACACAAAGGGATCGAATTCAACTTTCAGGCGGCCGCCCGAATCCCTGGCATACTTTTCGAGCTCGGATTTAATCCAACGCCGGGCTGCGCCAATGCCGTGCTGGCTGCTGACCGTGTCGCTCAAAGAGTGTCGCGTGTGAAAACTCACCAGCTTGCGGATGATCGCCTCGATATTCTGCGCCGACACTTGTTCAACCATTGCAGCTATGGCCGGATCCCGTTTCTGAATCACCGTTTGCGCCTTTAAACCACCGGCCAGCCAGAGCATGGTACAGAACAAACAAGCGACCCCAAATTGTACGAGACCAATCTGGTCAAGCCATGCCAGATAACCCTTGCCAAGCAATTTCCGCGCTATTTGCTTCATGTCGAAAGGTCCTTTCTTGGTTTCGGAACGACTGTTAAGTGAAAATTTTCAGGGATTTGTAAACAAAAGTTAACAAATTTAGAACATTCGGCTCAAAAAATCAAATGATTTCTTGCGCGGCACCCCGGCACCAACCGTCTAATGCCATGGCCAAAAAGAAGCTTCTTGGCCAATAGGAAGTGCGGCGGGTCGAAAACGAGAATCTTTCATCCGGTTCATCTGGTGAATCCCGACCAAGCGAACAAAAATGTTCGTGGAGATTTCAAGTAATGATTGACATTTTGCGTTTATTGCATTAAATTTGCGTCAAACAATGAACTATATATTAACATTCAAGCAACAGAAGACGATTTATGAAAAAATTTACGGTTTTAGTCTTGAGTTTCGCACTGCTCCTGAGCTGGTTAGCGATAACTTCATCTGCTCACAACAGGGTCAATGGCAAGAAAAGCAACCAGGTGGGGACCCAATCGGTTGTTAAGGGTGACATGCTCAACAAAGTGTTGGGTGAACTGACCACCGAGTCCTTCGAAGGGGAGACCTTTCCTCCGGCCGGGTGGGAGAAAATGACCAGATTTGGCGGCACCGGTTGGACTCAGGTGGCCCAGGGTTTTCCCGTGCCTGGCTTTGGGGCCGGCACGGTGGACGTGCCTCCTGGCGGGGACAACAAGGTGGCGCTGGTCAGTTGGTTTACTGGAGATGCCGACGGCAACACTGGCACCGGGCAACAGACAGACCAATGGTTGATTACGCCGCAGATTACCAACATACAGCCGGGAGACACGCTTACCTTTTACTTGAAATATTTTGACGTGTTCGGAGACAGCCTTGACGTTTTGATCTCCACCACCGGCCGGGACAGTACCACCGAGTTCAACATCCTGTTGGACCAGATTGTGTTCACCTCGACTTCAACCAACGAGTGGCAAAAATTCAGCTATGACCTAACCGATTCGGTGGCCACGGGTTCGGACATTTACATCGCGTTCAGAGAACACATCGGCAACACGGCCCAGGAAGGAGATGCCCTGTTTTTGGATTTGGTCCAGGTCAGCTCGGTCGTAACCGGCATTGCAGAATCGCCGTCGGTCCCCAGCGGTTTTGCCCTGTTCCAGAACTACCCAAATCCATTCAATCCCGCAACCAGAGTATCTTTCACCATTGCCAAAGCAGGCAGGGTCTCGCTCAAGGTCTACAATGCCCTGGGACAGGAAGTCGCGACCATGTTGGACGAAGTGCCCCTGGAACCCGGCTTCTACACCTATGAATTCAACGCCAGCCGTCTCACCTCCGGACTTTATTTCTACCAATTGCGGAGCGGCTCCTTGAGCGACACCCGCAAGATGATTTTGGTCAAGTAGCGGTTCCGTTGAGCAGCCTTTCAACCAACTGGAAGCGCTCATTTCCGGTGGATTTTGAAGGATGTCAGAGTTTCCCCAATCCGGTCAAGCTGGCTGCCACCGCCTGCAGCGGGTTTTCACGCAGGCCGTTAGGAATGGGTGCAACCGAGCTGGCCGACCGGCGGATGGGGTCTCCGCTTTGTCCGGGTGCGGGCCCACCGTTTTCTGCGGGCCTGGAGATTTTATTGGTAGAACAACTGCAAAGCCGGCAAGTGGGACAAGACCTCCCCTAACAGGAGAACCAAGCCAACCCCTACCGCCAGAAAAGGGGCGAATGGCAGTCTCGCCTCTCTTTTCATTTTTCCGAACAGAATCAAGACGGCGCCTGCGACAGTTCCCACGGCAGAGCCTAAGAAGAGAATCAGCAAGAAGTGTTTCCACCCGATGAAAGCGCCGATCATGGCCGCCAGTTTGATGTCGCCCCCGCCGAGGCAGTCCCGGCCAAGCACCTTTTTGCCCACCACTGCAACCGCAAACAGAAGGCCGCCGCCCAGCACCAGTCCAACGCAAGCATTGAAAAAGTCGCTGCCCAGGGGCGAAAGCAACAAACCGACTGCCATGCCGAAATAGGTCACCTTGTTCAAGATCAATTTATGCTCAAAATCGATGAAGCTTATGACGATGAGAAGCAGCGCCAGCGTGCAGAATCTCAGGAATTCAAACCCGAGCCCAAATCTAATGAAGCCCACCACGAACACCCCGCCGGCAAGAAGCTCGACCCAGAGGTAGCGGTTGGCAATCTTCGCCCCGCACGCGCGACACTTGCCTCGCAAAAGAAGAAAACTGACGATCGGGATTAGGTCCACGATTTTTATTCTGGCTTTGCAGACCGGACAAGAGGAAGGGGGGAAAAGCAACGATTGACCGCGTGGCAACCTGTAAATGCAAACGTTCAAAAAACTACCCAGGACGGCTCCGAAGAAAAAAAGGACAGAATAAGAAAGGCTGTTTTCCCCTAAACTCATATTTACGTTCAGCTTCGTCTGCTGGAAACCATGATTATACTACACGCACTCTATCACGTGTTTTTGTTTTGCACATGCAGGGTTATTGTAAATCGAGAGCGAGAAATTGTTCCGGGGTCAAAATACTTATTTGTCTGAAAGGGTTCAAAACCAGCAGATCTTGGTCGCCTGTGATTATATATTTTGCGTCACCGCTTGCGGCAAGTTCAAGATATTTGTCGTCCTTTGGCTCCCGACAAACTTGGATTTTCTCGAACGTCTCCTTTAACTCGGCTTCTTTGAAAAGCAAAGCTAAGAATGCCTTCCTCTCCTGGTCAAGCAAGTATCTATCGAACTTTTTGCGACTTAGAACTTTGTTTAATTCCAGCAGCACAGGAACGGAAATTATTATGTCGCCTTTGTCAA
>JBHHYI010000314.1:0-4333 GCA_046757525.1 bacterium
ATCCGGCGGCTGCCGGACGACTGATTCGCAGGAATGACAAACCTGTTCCTGACCGGTTCAGGAATCGGAGGCCCTTATTCCATTTTTTGGACAGCCCCAATTGATTGCAGCTTTCAATCGGAAATGCTTGGGTTGACGCCTATGGGCAACAGCCGGACAGGTTAGAAACGCCCCGGCACGGAACGACCGGCCAGGTGCATCTTGCTCTCACAAATCCGTCAAACCCCTTTATGCTTGTTTAATGCTAAAAGGAATCTTCAACGCCTCCATTTTTCGGTATAAAGACGATTCGCTAATGCCCAGCAATTTTGCCGCTTGCCGTTTATTGTTGCCGGTTCTGGTGAGAATCTTCAAGATGTGATCGCGCTCGTATTTTTTCATCGCCTTTTTCAGGGCGTCGTCGACTGCAAGCGCGTGGTTGGTAGCGGTAAGAGCTGCGGGTAGATTCTGGGTGGTGACAAACTCACCATCACAAAGTATCATGGCGCGCTCGACCAGGTTCTCCAGCTCGCGAATGTTGCCTTTCCAGTCGTAGCTCAGCAGACTTTTCATGGTTGCGTTGTCGACGCCCTTGATTCGCTTGCCCAGCGCTCCATTGTGTACTTTGATGAAGTGCTTGACCAGAAGTGGGATGTCCTCTCTCCGCTCGCGCAGCGGGGGCAGACTTATTTCGGCCACGTCCAGACGATAAAACAAATCTTCCCGAAATTTTTTTTCCCGCACTTCTTGTTCCAGGTTGCGATTGGAGGCCGCGATGATGCGCACGTCGACCTTGACCGATCGATCGCTGCCTACCGGATAGATCTCTTTTTCTTGAATGGCCCGCAAGAGTTTTGACTGCAAGTGCTGAGGAATCTCGCTGATCTCATCCAGAAAAAGCGTTCCCTTGTTTGCAGCCTGGAAAAAACCTTCCTTGTCGCGAATCGCTCCGGTAAACGCGCCTTTCTTGTGCCCGAAGAACTCGCTCTCCAGAAGTTGGTCTGAAATGGCACTGCAGTTGACCGCCAGGAATCTATTGGCACGGCGCGGGCTATTGAAATGGAGGGCGCGGGCCACCAATTCCTTGCCGGTGCCACTCTCGCCCAGGATCAAGACGTTGCTGTTGGTTGGTGCGATCTTCTCAATCAATCCGAAAACATGTTTCATCTTTGGGCTTTCGCCGATGATGTTGCTGAAATCGTATCTCTGTTCGACTTCCTGCCGCAGGATTTGGTTTTCGATGGCAAGCTGGCGGTACTTCAGAAGATGTTTGATCCTGAAGAGCACGTCGTCCAGAATCAGGGGTTTCACCAGATAATCGGACGCGCCTTGCTTGAGCGCATCCACCGCAGTTTCCACCGAGGCGTAGGCAGTGATGATGACCACCAGGGTTTGCGGGCTTACTTCCAGGGTCTTTTTCAGCACTGCCAGCCCGTCGATACCGGGCAAGCGGAGGTCCGTAACCACCAGGTCGAAATTTTCCTCAGAAACCTTTTGGACAGCGGCCTCACCCTCAGCAGCGCTATCACAGTGGTACCCTTCCTCGGTCAGCACTTCCCTCAGGGAATCGCGAATGGTTTTTTCATCGTCGACCACCAGAAGTTTTGCAGACACACTTACACCTCGGTTTTGACGGGGAGCGAAATGGTAAACTTCGAACCTGTGCCTTCGGCGCTTTCGACCTCGATGGTGCCGCCAAAATTCTTGATGAGACCGTAGCTCACGGACAACCCCAGGCCGCTGCCTTTCCCCACCGGTTTGGTGGTAAAAAAGGGTTCGAAGATTTTTTTTCGCACATCTTTGGGAATGCCTTTGCCGGTATCCTGAAAACAGATGCAGACAGACTCGTTTTCCAGCGAGGTCGTGATGGTTAGCGTACCGCCGTCTTCCATCGCATCGAAAGCGTTGAGAATGAGATTGATGAAAACCTGTAAAACGTGGTCTTCGATCAGGGTCAGCCGCGGAAGCTGATTATCCAGGTGGGTTTCTAATTTGATGTTTTTTGCGCGCTTATCGTATTTGAGAATGCCCAGCGCGGTGCGGACAAGGTCGTTGATCTGGGCGGGACGCAATTCGGATTTTGCCGGTCGCGAAAAATCGACCAACTCCCGCACGGTTTTGGAGATGCGACGGATATTTTCGCTCAGCAAATGCAGTTGCTGCTTGATTTTGTCATCCTGGACTTTTCGTTGCAGGATCTGGACGACCGAGGAAATGGAGGTGAGCGGATTGCCGATTTCATGGGCCAGGCCGGCTGCCAGCACGCCGAGGCTGGCCATCTTTTCTTGATGCACGAGCTGCGTCTGCGACTCGCGTAGTTCGCGCGTTCTTTCGGCTACTTTTTGTTCCAGATTCTCGTGGGCTTCCTGAAGTTTGTCCGCCATCTTGTTGAAGGCGATGCCGAAGGCTTCCATTTCATCGCCGGTCTTGATATTCACGCGCTGGTTCAGGTCGCCATCGGCCATGCGGGCGGCCGTCTTGATCAAATTGCTCAGATTCCCTTTGACTGTGTGGTCGATGAACAATCCCAACACAGCTCCGAGAAATATGGCACCCAGCATGAATTTCAGCGCCCAGCGCCGACTGCGCAGGATTTTAGCTTCAATATCTTTGGTCGAAATGCCCAACCGCACCACGCCTTTCTTGACGCCGTTGGCAAAAATGGGAATCGCCACGTCAACGATAGATCCGATGTCTTGCACCATCTCCGAGTCTGCCATGAACGCCTTCTGGTTGATTTCTGCTCGAAGATATTTCTTGATCCACTCTTCCCCGCTGCTGGCCACCACGTGTCCGGTTTCATCCTGAATGATGACATAGGACACATTTCTGCCATGACTGAACTTGGCCATGGGGCCTGCTTGCTGGACATGCATTTTGATTGCCGCGATATCATTGTTCAGGAGGGGTTCCGTCACCATTTTGGCAAACAGTCGTGTACACCCCATGGAGGTGTTCATCATTTCCTCTTTGACGATTTTCTGCTCCTTCTTAAAGGCTGAAAAAGCAAAGACCGTGACGATGGCGGCATAGGTAAGGCCGATGCCCAGGATGGCCTTTTGCCTCAAACTCAAACCAAAATTCTTAAATCGAACCATAATTACAGTCGGGTTAATACAAAGCTCAACGATTCAATTATCCGGCTTCCAAGATATTGGTTACTAACGAAAACAAAGCCTTCCAGTCGGCGGTCACCTCAACACGATGATTTGCCCGGGATTTTCTTCGGTTACTCGGCCCACGATTCGGGCGCTGTTCACCCTGAGTTGGCGTAATGCAGCCACAAAATCCTCCGCCACTTCGGCACAAATGGAAATCAGCAGCCCTCCGGAAGTCTGAGGATCGTAAAGCACGCGTAGGGTGTTTTCTGGAATCTGATGGTCCAGGGTCACATGGCCCTCGAGGTATTTGCGATTGGTAACATCCCCCTGGGTGAGAAAGCCTCTGCCAACCAGGGCTTCCACGCCGGCAAAGGTAGGAATTTCCGAGCCGTAGAATACAAGACCCACCTGGCTTGCCTGCGCCATGCCCAAGGCATGCCCCAGCAAGCTAAAACCAGTGACGTCGGTACAGGCGCTGGCCCGCCATTCCACTGCCAGCCTTGAAGCAGTTCCGTTCAGCGCCAGCATGGCATCGGTCACTTGCCGGTACAGGCTTTCGGGGATTTCAGCGAGCTTCAACGCCGTGGTGACGATGCCGGTACCCAGCGGTTTGGTCAGCACCAGGGCATCGCACGGCTGCGCGTTGGCATTGGTCAGGATCCTGTTCGGATCGATTTTGCCGGTGACCGCCAGTCCGTATTTCATTTCCTTGTCTTCCACCGAATGGCCCCCAACGATGACACAACTTGCTTCGGTAGCCTTGTCATGGCCGCCACGCAAAATTTCTGCCAGGATCTCGGCGTCTACGGTCGTGTTCGGGTAACAAACGATGTTCAAGGCGGTCACGGGTTCGCCGCCCATGGCGTAGACATCCGAGAGTGCGTTGGCCGCAGCAATGGCACCATACAGATACGGATCGTCCACAATAGGCGTGAAAAAATCCACGGTCTGCACCAGCGCTAAGTCCTCGCTGAGCTTGAACACCCCGGCATCGTCGAGGGTATTGACACCAACCAGCAGATCAGGATGACTGGGTCTGGGTAACTTGTCCAAAATCCGTCCCAACTCCGTTGGGCTAAGTTTGGATGCTCAACCAGCGCAGGCGACTGTGTGGGTCAATCGAAATATTTCTTTTTTTGTTTTGTTGGTCATAAACCATAAATATATAACAAATCAGAAAATAATCAAGAAAAAACGCAACAGTTCAGGCCGTAGATGGATCGTTCAGTATGTCTATGCTGAACGCACATTAA
>JBHHYI010000315.1:0-4331 GCA_046757525.1 bacterium
CAACAACGGGATTCTCTTGCCGGCTTTTTTCCCATCTTCGTTTTCGCCTCCCTAGAGTGCTGAAGCCCTACCTCAGCCTTCAACGGTTCGAAGGCGTAAGCAGGGCTTGCGCACGCCAAAGCCGATGCTCCCCTGGAGAATTATTAGTTGATGACTAAGAGTCCGAAGCACAATCTAAACAATTCGAAACAAGTTTTCAATCAAAACCTTTGAAGGCGAACTTAGTCTGGCTAAACGGGGTTGTCTGATTTGCTCCCTACATAGGCAACCACATTTATGTATCACATAATAATAATTGTGCGCTCAGAGGTACAATTTATTCCAAAGTGGAACACCTAAAAATATCCAACGCAACTCTTTGTTACTTAAAAGCTTAACTGAGAACCTTTAATATTGGCACAAAAGTTGCAGAAGCAGAAATGTCATGAACAAGAACAGTTTTGAAAAACCAAGGAAGGTGATCAAAATGAAAAGAATAATCATCCTGTCATTAGCTTTATGGTCTTATCTTCTCACTTCTGCCTACGGCCAAACCTCCGGAGAATTCTGGGTTGATACTTTCCTGCCCGGAAGTTCCAACTTGATCGATCCTACCATTAACCAACAGGCTTTGTCTTTCTTGGATAGTCTGATGCAAGACGAAAAAATCGAAGTCACCTTTTTAGGGGCTGCCGACCACAGACGCTGGAAGGTCAACGGGCAAACCGTGCATGTCAACGTCTCGGAGGCCCTGGATGACGCCAAGAGGTTAGGGCGGGCCCGCGTTTTGAGGGAACGCTACGGACGCGGCCATATCGGCGTCACCGATGAAAACATAGCAGGTGTTAAAGTTATTTGGACGAAAAAAATAGACCTGGAAAGCTACACAGCCATCTTGAACAAGCTCAAGACCAACAATGATAAGTTGAACACCGAACTGACTAAGATCAAAAGTGAAATAGCCACCCTCAATCCCGAAACCGAATCAACCGGTACCACCTCGGAAATAATAATCAAACAAGGGGCAAGCCTGGACTGGCGCTTGCAGGCCGGTTTATGGACCTGGCGAGGAAGCTCCCTGGGCAATATTCTTTCTCCGTCCCTGGCACTCAGTATCATCATTGACAAAACTGCACTGGTCATCCAGGGCGGAGTCACGCCGTGGCACCGCAGCTCCCGCTTTGGCAATGAAGCTGACTCCTTTTTGTATGCTGGAATCAAGTACATGCGGACCGAGACCTACGGTTTCAGCGCCGGTGGTTTTCGGGGTTGGCGGTTTTTTACTGACACAGACAACTGGTCCTTAAAAACAACGGGGGCCGCAGTTGGTGTTGTCCTTACCCATAGCTTTGTGGAATTCAATCCCACGCTAACTTACTCCAACGTCAACACCTTGATGAATGGTAATCACTGGCGAATCGGTAGCACGTTGAACTTAAACTTCAATTTCAACTAAACCTGAATGACAACTGCAACTTTGAAAGACAGCCCTGAAGATCATAGAATAGACAGGTTTGCCAAAATACTGGACAAGGAGGTTCAGTGATGAAAAAACTATTGTATCTGATATTACCAGCGCTGATTGGTTGCAGCAAGGCCCAAATTCCTCTGGCACCTCAAACCGATGCCATGTTAAAAGTCACGACTATTCAGCCCAATGGTGCACCCATTGACAGCGCAAAAGTGTTTGTCAACGACCAACTCGCTGGTTACACCCCTTTTCAACAGGAAGGCATCCCAACCGGTCTGTTGACTCTAAGAGTGGCCAAAGAGGGCTTCCAACTCTATTCGGAACAAGTATTCATTAATCCAGAGGAGAAACATAGCATTGAAGCGGTTTTGGTTCCCCTGGTGTCAAATGAAGGGGAATTGGTAGTCACAATCGATCAAGACTCTGCCATGGTTTTGGTAACAGACAGCAAGGGAAACACCATGGGCCAGTCGCAGGAACGGGAATCGGTTTATGTTCTTTCTTCCGGTGCGTACATCGTTTCCGGCGAAAAAGCAGGATTTTCCAAAGAAGTTGTTGCGGTGGGAATCAAAGGGGGTACGTCCACTGTCGTCAACTTGCAACTCACGCCGGCAGCAAGTCACACGCCCCCCACTCTGGAGTTTGAGATCGCCGAAGAAAGAGTCCAGTTGGGTGAAGCTATTTCGTTGAGCTGGCAATCCGATGGCTACCAGGTGGTAATTGACCAGGGTGTGGGTACCCGCGGACCAAACGGTTCCGAGAAAATCATCTGTTCCAGCGCAGGCCTGAAGGTGTTTACCGCAACCGCTTACGGAACCAGCAATGTGACCACGCAAGAATCTGATTCCGTCCTGGTGGTGCCGGAATCGGTCAATTTAGACTTTGATGTCCTTCCCGATAGCGTAGACTATGGTGAAGTCGTGCCCATTCAATGGAACTCAGACGGCTACCAGGTCATCATCGACCAGGGCGTCGGCACGCGTGGACCCAGCGGCTATGAGGAAGTGAGTTTTGAGAATCCTGGCAAGAAAGTGTTTACCGCCACAGCGTATGGCCAGGACAATACTTTGACGACCCGTAAAGATTCGGCTTTCGTCAGGGTGGCCCCACAACCCATGCTGCCGGTGCTCATCCTGTCGACGACCCGGCTGGTCAAAGTGGATTCCTCGGCCACCATATCCTGGTATGCCCAGAATGCCGATTACGTTGTCGTGGATTATGTGGACAACGCGGATGTGCAGGGCACTGTCTCGGTGTCATTTTCCACGCCGGGGATCAGGATCGTCACGGCCACGGCTTACAACCAGGCCGGGTATGTGTCGGCATCGGACACCATCGAAGTGGTCATACCAGAGGTTGTCAGCGTAGACGATATCATCGTGCCAGCCAACACCGGAGTGCGGGCCGACCACGGCGAATCTGGCATGATAAACTTGAACGCCGGTACTTTTCAGGTAGAAACGCCTGGCAAGTATCAGCTCATTGCCGAAGTCTGGTACAACAGCGGGGATTCGCAACTGAACGAAAGCTTTTACTTGCAAGTACGGAATGACGCAGGCGTGGTCTCCGGTCCATTAGACGCAAATGCCGGAGTCTATAAAGTCGTCCCGGACGATGCCGGTGCACCTCACATGCTGTCCCAGCGAAGTGGAATCTTCACCCTCGCGCCAGGGACGCACACCGTCGAGCTGTACCATTATGCAAAAATAGCTCATGTGTACCCGCAATTTCTCAACGGACCGATCGATGGGGCGGAAAGCGTAAAGATTCTGGGATTCAGGTTAGTTTTTGTCGGCAACTAAAAAGTTCTCCAAGCAAGAATCGACCGGGACAACCGCTGCCTGAAAAGGATCAAATTGATCCGAATACGGCAGCGGTTTTTCTTTTTGTCCGAAAAACATTTGTTCTTGCAAATTTTTGTGATTGATTTGCTCACAAATCCTTAGTATATTATTTGAGTTGTTCCTAAAGAAATATGGAAGATAATAAAGGACGTTTTCAAAAAAATCTCATGCAATGCTATAAATGCCACACGATCATTGAAATCGACCATCGGCCACGTCGCGGGGACACCTGCCCGAATTGCCGGGTCTATCTGCACTGCTGCCGCAATTGTCGATTCTTCCATCCCACAGCCCATAACCAGTGCCGTGAGCCCCAGGCTGAATGGGTGCGCGACAAAGAAACGGCCAACTTTTGTGACTTTTTCGAGGCGGCCACAGAAGCTCAGTCCAGCCCAAGCACCAGAAGAGAAGATTCGTTGAAAAAACTCGACCAGCTTTTCAAAAAGAAATAGGTTCCCTTAGCCCGGGCAGCCACAATTAATTTGCATCCTTTTCCTACGAAGCGCATCTAATTTAAAAAGACCAATGAGGAAATAAAAACAAGCGTAGGCAGGTTATTGCAGTAAAAAAAATAGGAGTAAGAAATGGCAGATATCTTTGAGTTTACAGACAGCAACTTCAATGAAGAAGTCTTAAATTCTGGCAAACCAGTGTTGGTGGACTTCTGGGCCGACTGGTGTGGCCCGTGTCACATGTTGGCCCCCACGATTAAGGAATTAGCGCAAGAATTTCAGCACAAAATCAAAGTCGGCAAGCTGAACACCGACATCAACTTCGAGGTTGCCTCCCGATACGGCATTCAAAGCATCCCCACGCTGATTCTTTTCAGTGGCGGGAAAGAAGTGGCGCGCATGATCGGAGTGCGACCCAAACATGACATCGTTCAGGTGATCAACCAGCATCTGCAGGCGGTAGCCATGGCTTAACCAAACGGACATCCTCTAATCAAACAACCCGCGTTGATTCAATCGGCGCGGGTTTTGTTTGTTGTTTTCTTTGGACGGTTTGGGGCTGTCCAAAAGGCCTGATTTTCTTAG
>JBHHYI010000316.1:0-4226 GCA_046757525.1 bacterium
GCTTATATAGCAGATGTACCAGAACTACCTGGCTGTATGGCTCATGGAGACACCTATGAATCTGCTCTTACTAATGCAAAAGAAGCTATTGAACATTGGATCGAAACTGCGCAAGAATTTGGGGATTCAATTCCAAAGCCAAAAGGGCATCGACTTACTTATGCATAGTTAAATAAACTCACTGGGTAACAACATATTCAGCCGAGACAAATGGCAGTTGTTGCAATAGTTTAGCGTGGGCGCCCTCTCAAAGGTTTCTTTTGGGACGCACAGCTTTGGTGCATGAAAGTGCTTTGCGGCTGATGTACGCGTAAGTGTGGGCGCTGGCTCTGCCGCTTCAAATCTATCGGTTCTGAGATAGGGTCGGTTGCAAAAAGGCAAGGAAGGTGAGAAGGCAAGGTTGCAGGTGGGAAGTCGCGGTGGGATCTCTGATTAGTTCAATTACAGACTGCAGCTCTCTGGTGCTCTCGTTGGGAAGCCAGCAAATCACGCCGGTCCTTGGTGTGTGCTCAGGCAATCAGCCTGCGAAAAGCACGACTCATGCCTTACGGCGGCGGCACCTCATTCGTCGCACAACGCGTTTCGATCAACAAACCATCGGTTCTCAATTGAAAGCCGGGCAAACACGGAAAGGCCGGAGTCAGGAGACGTTTAACAATGGCTCGCTTGGCGCGACCCTGGTCCAATCTTCCTTCACTTCATTTTTGCCGTTCTTCCCGTTCTGGGGGCGGTAGTCCGGAAGCAGAGACCCAATGCACTTGAACATATTGGCGCGATCCATTTTCTCTGCCATCGCAATGATCCTGTTCAATCTCGCTATTACGTCGGCTGGATTGATGCCATTGCAATCGGTCATATAGATCTTCTTGCAAGCCGTCGGCCTGGGGAATTCATCCTGGTTCCAAAGTGCTTCATGCAGCTTTTCCCCAGGCCGTCTGCCCACGTACTGAATCGGTATCTCCTGGTCTGGCTCATATCCGGACAGGGTGATGAAGTGCTTGGCCATATCGACCACTTTAATAGGTTCTCCCATATCCAGAATAAAGATCTCGCCACCTGCACCCAGGGTGCTGGCGTAGAGTATGAGGGACACAGCTTCAGAAATGGTCATGAAATAGCGCGTCATCTCGGGATCCGTAATCGTCACCGGGCCGCCTTTGGCAATCTGCTTTTGGAACAGCGTCATCACGCTGCCGTTGCTGCCCAAAACATTGCCAAACCGCACGGTGCTGAATTTGGTTGCGCGATTTTTTTCTTTAGACAGCGCTTGCACGAAAAACTCGGCCAGTCTCTTCGAAGCCCCCATGATGCTGGTGGGCGCAACGGCTTTGTCCGTGGAAATGAGCACAAAATTCTTCACGCCGTACTTCTTCGACAAGTAGGCCATGTTCATGGTGCCACCCACGTTATTCTTGATGGCCTCTTCCGGATTCAACTCCATGAGCGGGACATGTTTATGGGCGGCAGCATGAAAAACTATCCTGGGATTATAAGCCTGAAAAACTTCGTTGCATTTGTTTACGTCCGTAACATCTCCCACCACCGTTGAAAAAGACAGATTGAAATTTTCATTTCTCAGGTCATTTTCCAGGTAAAAGAGACTGTTTTCGGAGCGATCTAACAAAATGAGATGGGCTGGATCAAATTGTGAAATCTGTTTGCACAATTCCTGTCCGATGGACCCGCCAGCGCCTGTGACCAAAACAAACTCACCGGTAATCAACGAAGTGATTCTCCGTTGGTCGATTTCCAGGGGCTCGCGGTGCAACAAATCCTCTATGTTCACTTCCCTGAGACTCTTCAGATGATAATCACCATTGATGATCTCGCGCGGGCCTGGGATGGTCTTTAGCTTTACACCCGTCCTTTCACACCTGGAGACGATTTGGCGTATCTGTGCCGCCGTTGCAGAAGGAATTGCAATGATGATCTCGTGAATGTCCTTCTCAAAAACTATTTGGGCAATGTCCGATTGGCTGCCTAACACCGGAACACCGTGAATTCTTCCGCCTTTCAATTCTCGCTTGTCATCGACAAAAGCGATCGGCACGTAGCCGTAATGAGGGTTGTTGATCATTTGGCGAACGATCATTTCTCCGGAATTGCCAGCCCCAACCACCAGGACTCGCTTCCTCGCCGCGATTCGTCGGCCCGGCTGACGGTACAGGATGCGGTAGGCCATTCTTATGCCACCCAGGAATAACAAAGCCAACGACCAGTATATCACCAGAACGGACCTGGGAACCCAATAGGACCTCGTGACAACGATCGAGAATATGAAGGCCGACCAGGCTATGGAGTGAATACTTACCAGGCGCACGAGTTCCTTAATGCTGGCATATTTCCACAACCCCTGGTAAATTTTTGAAATATTGAATAGCAATATCGACGATAAGACCAGGATGGGTACGGTACGTAGAAAACCATGCCAGTCGGTCTGCGACAAGTGGCCATCGAAGCGAATGAGAAATGCGAGGTAATAGGCAGTAGCGATGATCGTCATGTCGATAAGGACCTTGAGCAACCAGCGATGATACCCCCGTATGGTGGCATCGAGTTTTTGTAGACGGATTGAGAAGGAATTCGCGAGCTGTTTTGCAAAGCTGGTTTGTTGCGAAGTGCGCATCCATTTGCCAGAAAAAGCAGGCAAAAAGGAAATGAGAATCGTGCAAACTAATATCTTCAGGTCGAACCAGAAGCCCCGGTTGTACATATAGTTCAAGTTCAGCCTGAGTTTTTCCGGAAGAATGCGCTGCACGTAAAACTCTTCGGTGTTTTTCGGGGGAAGCAGCTCCCCTTCATCCCGATAATAGATAGAGGCTAAATCTGTAACCCCGGGCCGCACATTAAAGACCAATCTCTCCCGTTCGTCGTAATAGGCCACATATTTGGGCACCTCAGGGCGAGGCCCCACCATACTCATATCCCCCTTCAGTACATTCCACAACTGGGGCAATTCATCGAGTTTGAATTTGCGCAACCATTTTCCTACCGAGGTAATTCTCGAATCCTGTTCCGGTGTCACCTGAAGCCCGTTGAACTGAGGGCTCGCAACCATGGTGCGAAATTTGAAAATAGTGAACGGCTTTTTATTTTTCCCAACGCGTATTTGTTTGAAAAAGACCGGCCCTCTTGAATCACACTTTATCAGGATCCCTAAAATAAGAAAGAAAGGCAATGTGAGAACAAGACCAACAAAAGAAACGAGAATGTCAAAACTCCTTTTTTGCATGTGTTATTCCTTTTCGATAAGATGTGGTTGCATGGATGAGGAATAAAACTGATTTGTTGTTTTCAACCAGGAAAGCTATAAGCATCCATTCTTATGATGCTTTCTCGTTGAAATTGGCAGAATGAAAGGTCCGTGGGTCAACTCCTTTGAATTTAGTCTGTTTGCTATTTTCCTTGATCAACTGTTTGACTTTCGCTGCCACAAAATGAACTTGCTCTTCGGTTAATTTGGGATACAGAGGCAAGGAAATGGCAGAGCGGTAGAGTCGCTCTGCAACCGGGTGGTCGCCTGGTTTACAACCAAATCGCCTCTGGTAATAGGGGTGCAAATGCAGCGGGATGAAATGCACCGAGGTGCCGATACCGGCCTCTTTGAGCCTTACAACAAATTTATTTCGCGTTATGGTAAGCAAATTGGTTTGCAGGCGCATGATGTAAAGATGCCAGGCGTGTTTAACGTTCCCATGCGTTCGAGGTAAAATGACTTCTGGAATGTCTTGCAACTCCTTTTCATAAATTCCCACTAAGTGACATCGGGTCTGGTGCATTTGCTCGACTCTCTGCAATTGGCTTAACCCAAGCGCTGCCAAAATGTCCGGCATGTTGTATTTGTAGCCTTGCTCGACGATCTCATAGTACCAATCCCCTTCGCCAGAGTAGCGTTTCCAGGCATCGCGGCTCAATCCGTGTAGCGCCAGGCACCGGATTCTTTCAGCCAGCTTCGTGTTGTGGGTTGTGACCATCCCACCTTCGCCGGTGGTGATGTTTTTCGTGGCATAAAACGAAAAGCAGGTCGCGTCCCCAATGGTGCCGACCTTGCGCCACACGCTTCTCTCCTCCCCCCCTGCCGATAGCCTCAATCCAATCTCCGCTTCTAATGCGTGAGCTGCATCTTCCACAATTCTCAAGTCGAATCTTTGTGCAATGTCCACAATCGCATCCATTCTACAAGGCTGCCCGGCCACATGCACCGGCAGAATGGCCTTGACTTTGCC
>JBHHYI010000317.1:0-4209 GCA_046757525.1 bacterium
GGGCGGCGAAAGGAATTCGTCATTCCTCGCTCACCTGCGCGCCCCAATTCTCTATGCCGACGACCAAGACGCGGGCATCCGCACGCAGCGCCGCCACTTTTTTCTGCCAGGCCTTTTGCAATGCTTTGCCGTCCCCCTGCGTCAATCCTAAGATCGTCGAACCGGAGCCGCTGATGCACACACCCAGCGCGCCGTTCTCATAACCGACTGCCTCAAACTCGTCATACTTTGGAATCAGGGACTTGCGAAAGGGCTGGTGCAGTTTGTCCTGCATGGCGATTCTGAGGGTCTGGTAGTCCCTGGTTACCAAAGCGTGGGCCAGCAGCGCACTTCTTTGCAAGTTGAAAACGGCCGCGCTGTGTTCAACCGTTGGCGGCAAGACCCTTCTGGCCCTTTCGGTGGAAATGCTGACTTCGGGAATGAGGAGCACGGCCTTGAGATCTGGTTCGATTTCCACGCGCTTATAAACGACCCGCCCCTGCGCAAGGCAGTTGATGGTGAGGCCACCTGAGAACGAAGCCGCAGCATTCTCCGGGTGCCCTTCGAGTTCGTTGGCCAGCGTTAAAATCTCTTGAGCGCTAACTTCGGCATGAGCGAGCTGAGACGCCCCCAGCAGTCCGGCAATGGTGGCCGCGCCGCTGCTACCCAGACCGCGGAAAAGGGGTATTTCGTTTTTTGTTGAGATTCTGAGTCCTGGCAAAGACTTGCCAGAATAGTCAAAAAGCTTTTTGGCAGCCTTGAAAACGAGATTGTCTTCCTTGGTGGGAATTTGCGTGCTTCCTTCTCCGCCAGAGACGATTTGCAAGCCCCGCGGCAGCAGCTCCATTTGGACAACCAAATACAATTGCAGGGCCAGTCCAAAGCAATCAAAGCCCGAGCCCAAATTCGAAGTGGAAGCCGGAACTCTTACCTTAACCATCCGACGCCGCGCTCCGGCTGCCCGGCTTCACCAGCGGCACGCCTCTTTGGCACAGCGCGCAGCGATCCGCTGGCCAGGCCTGAATATTTAACCGAATCAGAGAAAAGAAGGGGCCGCCGAAGTCCACGTTTCCGCTGCTGCGGTCGACCAGACAACCCACCCCCACGGGAATGCCTGCCCTTGATTTGACCAGCTCCAGGACTTCTTGCACCGAACCCCCGGTGGTGACCACATCTTCTACCACCAGAATCCTTTCCCCGTTCTCGATTGCGAAACCTCGGCGCAGCGCCATCTGGCCGCTTTCTCGCTCGCTGAACAAGGCCCTGACCCCCAAAGCCCGCGCGACTTCGTGGGCTACCACGATGCCTCCGATGGCCGGCGCCACCACCGCTGAGACGGCCTCTCCTTCGAAGTGCTTGCCGATTTCCCCGCAGAGTCTTTCAGCGTACTCGGGATATTGCAGCACTTTTGCACACTGGAAATATTGCTGACTGTGCAAGCCGGAGGTCAGACGAAAGTGCCCGTTCAGTAGCGCCCTGGCTTTCTGGAATATCTCCAGAATTGCTTGTTGCTTCATGGTTCTCGTCGCCTTTCATTTCGAGGAGCAGGTAAAAGCCTGCGTGGTGGCAGGTACACCGCCGTGCCTTACTGGCAAGCTACCTTTGCAGCCCTAATACGATTGATTTGGTCGCGCAAGTTCTCGGCCTCGGCTGCCGCGGCCTCGGCAAAATCGCTGCCCCTCGATTTGTAAATAATGCCGCGGCTGGAGTTGATCAAAGCCAGTTGGCCGGAATCGTTGGTTCCGAACCTCACCGTCGCCTCTAAACGTCCGCCCTGGACGCCCAGCCCAGGAATTAAGAACGGTAAGTCCGGGGCGGCCTGTCGAATCGTTTGCAGTTCTTCCGGTTGGGTCGCACCGACGACCAAGCCGCAGTTTTGCTGCCGGTTCCACGACTGTACTTTTTCGAGCACTCTGGCATAAAGCGTCTGGCTGCCATCTGAAAAAAGCTGAAAGTCCTGACTGCCGGGATTTGACGTCAGGCAGAGGACGAAGGCGCCCTTTTCAGGCCACTGCAAGAAAGGCGCCACCGAGTCCTGGCCAAGGTAAGGGTTGACCGTTACCGCGTCAAAACCCAGGCGTTCTAAAATGGCGTGCGCGTACATTTCAGACGAAGTCCCGATATCCCCGCGCTTGGCATCGGCGATGGTCAACGTGTCGGGTGGAATGCGCTCCAGCAGCTTCTCCAAGGCAGCCCAACCTTTGGCGCCCTGGGCTTCAAAAAAGGCCAGGTTGGGCTTGAAGGCTGCCGCAATGTGCTGAGTACTGGCAACGATTTCCGAGCAAAACTCGAACAGAGGGTCCGCATGCAATTTCAGGCCTGCCGGCATCCTGTCCGGATCGGGATCCAGGCCAACACAGAGGAGGCTGTTTTTTGCCTGCGTTATGTTTAGAAATCGTTGCAGAAAATTCATTCTCAGAGAACCCGCGTAATAAGAAAAATTGCTCGTACCAAATATACTGACTCACTGTCAGGAAATCAAACAGAAAATAATCGCAGGATTCGGCTCAAGGGGGCTGGCAGCACTTTTGCTTGATTTTCGGAAAATAGATGTCTATATTGTTGGCACACTCTGTAAACGATCCTTCTGCGCGGCAGTCCACATTTTGAGCTTTATGCAAGCTTTTGTAGCTACTGAGGAGCAACCACACCAATTATGACCCCAACTGAAGTTTTTGATCTCTTAATTCGCCACGGGCAGATCGTATCAGACGTTGGCACCAGGCACTTAGACGTGGGTGTCAAGGACGGCAAAATCTGTGCACTCGCGCCCGATTTGCAGCAACCGGCAAGCCGGGTGATCGATGCCTCCAACAAGCTGGTCTTTCCCGGTTTCATCGATGCCCACACCCACATGGGCATTCCCATCCTGGACACGCATTCGGTGGACGATTTCCAATCCGGGACCGTTGCAGCCGCCTGTGGCGGCGTGACCACCATCATCGATTTTACCGTGCAGGATAAGGACCAGATGTTAAAAGACTCTGTCAATGCTCGCATTCAAAAGGCACAGGGCAAGTGTCATGTGGACTTCGCCTTGCATGTGAATGTTACCGATCTTCCTGAAATGCATCTCTGGGAAATCCCGGAGCTCATCGACGACGGCTTTACCAGTTTCAAAGTGTTTTCGACCTACCGGCAAGCGGGCATGATGGTCACCTGGGAGCAATTCCGCCAGGTGCTGCAGGTGGTTCACGATCATGGTGGTCTGCTGATGTTGCACGCTGAAGACAACGACGAGGTGGAATCCGTCACCGCAGAGTTCGTGGCCAGTGGGGCCAAAGCCGCCATGTTCCACGCCCTGAGTCGATCGCCTGTGGCTGAGTCCAAAGCGATTCACCAGGCAGGACAAATCGCCATGGACATCGGTGCCCCTCTTTACATCGTGCACCTGAGCAGTTGGGACGGCCTGGAGGCCGCGGTGGAAGCACGGGCCCAGGGTGCAGAGCTTTACCTGGAAACCTGTCCCCAGTACCTGGTGCTTTCGGAGGAATGCTACCAGGAGAAGAATGGCCACCGTTATATCACCACCCCACCTTTGCGTGCCGTTGAAGATGCTGAATCCATGTGGGGGGCTTTAGAAGAGGGGCTCATCGATGTGGTGGCTACCGACCACTGTCCATTCACGCTTGCGCAAAAGGACCGGGGCGACCAGGCGTTTCATCAGGTTCCCAATGGTTTGCCGGGTGTGGAAACCCTGTTCCCGTTGCTGTACACCTACGGCGTAGCAGAGGAGAAGATCAGTGCAGAACAGCTCGTCCGATTCTTAGCGGCTAACCCGGCTAAGATCTTCGGTCTGTATCCGCGCAAGGGCACCATTCAAATCGGCGCAGATGCCGACCTGGTCATCTGGGATCCTGCCAACGAGACCGTGGTCTCTGAGGAGAACCTGCACGGCAAAGCCGACTGGTCACCTTACGCCGGCATGCGAATAGCCGGAAGTTTGGAGTACACGATTCTGCGCGGCCAGACCCTGGTAGAGCAAGGGCAGTTTGTTGGCGAGGCCGTCCAGGGAGAATTGTTGCTGAATAAGGGAGTGTAAGCGGATTGTGGCCTTCACACGAATCACAACAAAACAGCAGTTCAGTACTAATTTAACGAGGGTATGGGAGTACCACCCTCAGGTGGCCTCACCCTAAGTGAGGTACTATTAATAACTTGAACAAAGGAGGAACACAGGATGGCATATTATTTGGTGCAAGCAGCTTATTCCAGCGAGGGCTCGGCAAC
>JBHHYI010000318.1:0-4206 GCA_046757525.1 bacterium
AGGAGCGCAAATGCGACAGATCGTCATAACCAAACATGGTGGCCCGGGGGTTTTGAGAATTCAGGAGAGAGCGGACATCAAGCCTGCAAAGGGAGAGGTGAGCATTCGCGTGCAAGCCTGCGGGGTTAACTTTGCGGATATTTTGGCCAGGCAGGGGCTTTACCCGGACGCCCCCAAAGTGCCGTGTGTCGTGGGCTATGAAGTCGCGGGCACGGTAGAGGCCGTGGGCGAAAACGTGGACGACACGCTGCTCGGCAGATCGGTTTTGGCCATGACGCGCTTTCAAGGGTATTCTGACCTGGTGTGTGTCCGGTCCTCCCAGGTTTTCGAGAAGCCATCTGAGCTTACCTTTGAGCAGGCCGCCGCCGTTCCGGTCAATTACCTCACCGCCTATCAATTGCTCGTGGTGATGGGTTCCTTGCAACCAGGCGAGTCGGTGCTCATCCACAATGCAGGCGGGGGCGTGGGATTGGCCGCGCTGGACATTGCCAAACACAAGGGCGCCATTACTTACGGCACAGCCAGTCCGACCAAGCATGAATTTTTGAAAAAAAGAGGTCTCGACCATCCCATCGACTATCGAACGCACGATTGGCTGCCACTGTTGCAAGACGCCACTGACGGTCGCGGAGTGGAACTGATCATCGATCCGTTAGGGGGAGCGCACTGGAAAAAGAGTTACAAGGCTTTGCGGGCTACCGGACGGCTGGGCATGTTTGGCATTTCCACGGCCACCGAATCCGGCTTGGGTGGCAAACTACGCCTGTTGAAAGTGGGCCTGCAAATGCCCTGGTTCAACCCCATCATGTTGATGAATAGCAACAAAAGCGTCTTTGGCGTCAACTTGGGGCACCTGTGGCGCGAAGGGGAAAAGGTTAGCAGTTGGATGACTGCCATTTCAGATGGCGTTAAGAAAGGCTGGGTGCGTCCGCACGTGGACAAAACGTTTTCTTTTGAGGAAGCAGGTGAAGCGCACGCTTATATTGAGGCGCGCAGGAATATAGGCAAAGTGGTGCTGTTGCCGTAGAAGCCTGGCCACATCTGAATCTGAACACCGAACAACACGGCGCGGCGGAGCCACAACCAAGTCAAATAAGTACCGAAATTGATAAGACAAAATAATTGACGACAAAATAATCTTGTTGCAGATTTGTAGTACAGATTGACATGGGTAAAATGAGTAGGGAACGTGAAAATAGTACAGAACATGTCTTAAAGGGAGCAAAATGAAACGAGCGTTTTTAATCTCGGTTGCCGTATTGTTTAGTCTTTTCCGACTGTCGTTCGCCAAAGATTTCGATTTCTACCCCGGGGCCTCGTACAACGGTGGTATTCCCACCCTGAAACAAATCGTGGGGCATGATTGGGGGGAAAGAATCACTTCGCACGCAGAAATGGAACGCTACCTCGAGGCCCTCTCCCAGGCTACGCCCAGGATAAAGTTGGTACCATACGGCCATACCTGGGAAGGACGGTCCCTGTATTATTTGGTCGTCACTTCCGAATCCAACATGGCGCGTTTGGAAGCGATCAAATCGGGGATGCAGAAGTTGGCCGATCCCCGCAAAATCACCGAGGCAGAGGCACAAAAGCTCATCGAGTCGTTGCCGTCCGTGGTGTGGCTGGCCTACGCCGTGCACGGCAACGAGATTTCCAGCACCGACGCCGCCATGCTGACTGCCTACCACCTGGTGGCGGCACAAAACGACACGCTGGCCGATGTGGTGCTGAACAACAGTGTAGTGATCATCGATCCGTTACAGAATCCGGACGGCCGCGACCGCTTTGTGAACTATTTTCGGCAGACCCGGGGCCGCTGGCCCGACGCCGACCAGCAGGCAGCCGAGCACAACGAGGACTGGCCCGGAGGCCGCACCAACCACTACCTGTTCGACATGAATCGCGATTGGTTTGTGCAAACCCAATTGGAAACCAGGGGCCGCGTCAAAGCATATTTGGAATGGCACCCGCAGGTGTTCGTGGATCTGCACGAGATGGGCTCCAATTCGACCTACTACTTTGCCCCGCCGGCCACGCCGCTCAATCCGGAGATGCCGGCGGCCCAACTGGACTGGCTGAAACGCATGGGCCGCAACAACGCCAAATGGTTCGATCGCATGCGGTTCGACTATTTCACGCGCGAGGTGTTCGATTCCTTTTACCCTGGTTACGGCGAGGGCTGGCCGATTTTGAATGGGTCGGTCGGCATGACTTACGAGCAGGCTTCTTCCAGAGGGCTGGTGGTCAAGCGAGACGATGAGACCACCATGCGCTACCAGGACACGGTGCAGCACCATTTCATCTCCTCGCTTGCCACCGCTGAGACTGTGGCCCGCAACCGCCGGGCTTTGCTGCGCTATTTTTACAACTACCGCCGGTCTGCGGTCCAGCAAGGCGCCAGGGAAGCCGTTAAGGAGTACATCTTCCCGCCCGGCTCCGACCCCAATCGCACGGCCGATTTGATTTCCATCTTCATTTCCCAGGGGATTGAGGTTAAACAAGCGACTACTGCCTTTTCAAACGCCAGGGTGCGCGATTACTACAGTGAGAAGCCGCAGTCGAAGCGATTCCCGCCCGGCACCTACGTGGTGTCGTTGGCGCAGCCGGCCAAGCATCTGGCTAAGAATCTCCTGGCCAAGCAAACCCCCATGGACCAAGTTTTCATCAAAGAGCAGCTACGGCGCCACAAGAAACGGCTGAACGACGAGATTTACGACATCACCGGCTGGTCGCTGCCGCTGCTTTTTGACGTGGAATGCTACCGGGCCGAGAATGCTTCGCAAGGCCGCTTCGCGGTTTTGCACCAGCCCATCCAGGTGCGGGGTCAGATTAAAGGCGGGCAGGCCCGACTGGCCTACCTCATTCCCTGGGGCAGCCACTCTGCTGCAAAGGCCCTGGCCCAGCTTTTTCGCCGGGAGGTGCGGGTGTTTAGCTCCGACAAACCCTTCGTGCTGCACCAGGTGAAGTTTCCCGCCGGTTCGTTAATCATTAAAGTCAAAAACAATCCTGAAACGCTGCACCAAATACTGACTGAGGTTGCCGCTCAAACCGGAGTCGACATTTACGCCACCAACACCTCGTGGGTAGAGGCAGGCGTCAACTTTGGCAGCGGAGAGGTGCATTACCTGAAACAGCCTAAAGTCGCCCTGGCCTACCAGGTGCCCACACATCCGTATTCGGTGGGCTGGACCCGTTATGTGCTGGAGCAGAAATACCAGTACCCGGTGACCATCCTCAACACTCGGCAGCTCGGACGATTTGATTTGACCAAATACAACGTCCTGATCCTGCCCAACGCCTTGCGCTTTTTCGGCAGTTACGACCAGTTCCTCGGTGAATCCGGTGCCAAAAAACTCAAGACCTGGGTGCAAAACGGCGGCACGCTGGTCACCTTTGGCGAAGCCACACACTGGTTGACGGAGAAAAAGGTGGGACTGCTGGCCACTTCCCGCGAGTTCAAAGGGGGCAAGCCCGAAACACAAAAGGAGGAAGAGAAAGCCCCTGGCTCGGAAAAATCACAGGAGAAAGCTGAGACGCCAACAAAGACCGCCCAAAAAGTCTCTGAACCCTTCGAGTTAGAAAAAGCCATTCAACCAGAAGAAGAGCTGCCGGGCGGTACCCCGGGCGCCATCATGCACGTCACCCTGGACACCGAACACTGGTTGGCTTTTGGCTATGACGGCGATGCCAACGTGCTGGTTGCCAGCCGCAACATCTACACGCCGCTCAAGCTGGACAAAGGTCGCAACGTGGGCCTCTACATGCCTGCCGACCAGGTACTGCTCAGCGGCTTCACCTGGCAGGACGCCCGGGAACAAATCGGCAATAAAGCGTACTTGATGTACCAGCGCCACGGTCGCGGCCATGTGGTGGCCTTTGCGGAGGACCCCAACTACCGCGCCTTTACCGACGGTTTGAATCTTCTGTTTCTGAACGCCGTGTTGCTCGGACCGGCACATTAACGCATTTGGCCAATCTTTCATTGCTGAACCAAACACCGATGACACAAAGTATTGAGGGGAGAGAATCATCAATGAAAAGGGCTCCATGTTGATTGCAGTGGGTAACTGAGTTTAACACACCCCGAAGGCGTGAAGCACCAAAGCCGAGGGTAGTGCGCGCAGCCACCGTAAACGCAGCCGATTTGCTCGGGGTTGACGACCGCGGCCGCATCGCACCCGGTCTGCTGGCCGACCTCATCGCTGT
>JBHHYI010000319.1:0-4200 GCA_046757525.1 bacterium
ATGGAGTATGATTCGCCTAAAACCTTCGCAAGGTTACTTTTTCAACAGAGTCATTTATGATGTTAATCATTTTGTCATCCATTATTTTGTCTGTTTAAATCTTCGGTTCGCGAGAACTTGCCGCAGCCCCGCCTCCTCAGGGTTTCGTCCCTGACCAAAGCAAAAGCTTCCTCAGCCTAAATATTCAAAAATCATAACCACCATGTAAAATTTACCTTGTTGCAGGCCAGCCCGGCGTAGCGATTCTCCCTCAACATTCACGAAAATGCTTTGAATCAGGCACTTGGTTGACCCCAACACCGTTGGGTACAGATCTTGCAAATAGACCGCCACAGCCTGCCTTTGAGGCAGGATTTTCTGTGTCAAAAATGCGAGAACGGTTTTAGGAAATCAATTATTAGGAGAAAATTCCATGCTCAATGAAAACAGCGGAGTAGCAAAACTCATTCTGTCCATCTTGCTATTTCCCACCTTTTTTCAAGAAGGATTCATCGCTTTTGCCTGGGGTGCCGAGAATCAACTGTGGGTCATGCTTGCAAAGCGGTTGTTCTTGTTGCTGCCGGTGGCGGCTGTCATTCTGGGCTGCTGGCTTAGCGTCGCCTGTCTTTTGACCGTCCTCATGCGGCCCAATCGGCAGGAGTTCGTCAAGCGACTCTTCATTACCTGGTGGGACCTGGGGAAGTCCATCGCTTCATTTTGGGGTGGCACCTTCAAGTTCGTCTTTTACCTGTTTGTTGCCCTGATCGAATTTTTGAAAATTGCTCTGGTTGGACTGTGGTCGCTCTTTCAGGAAATCGTCCTGATGCCGTTCCGCCTTCTGGGGAACATCGGCAGAAGGGTCGTCGGTTCTCCGGTCCCGTGGATCGCGGTCTGCCTCACTTTGTTCTGGTGTCTCATCGAGGCGACGATTTTCACCTATGTGACCACGCCACTGGTGGTGGATACCTTCTCCAACATCACCGGCGACAACTTGACCGAAAGCTTTATTAGGATTCCATTGTTCGTTTTTCTGCTGTTTGTCGTTTTGGGCAGCTACGCCGTGCTTTCCACTTTTGTCGATTCCCTGCATAAAAAGAGGGTTTCCACCATCGTCGGCATCGGGGTCATCGAGGTGGTCGTGCTTTTCGTGGAAGTGGTGTTTCTCTACCGGGAATTCGTGGACGCTCTGGTGCCATGGTTTGCCCAGTACTCAGAGAATTTCGAGCTCGGAGTCTTCTGGACTCTGGCCATTTCAACCTTCGTCTGGTTTGGCGTTCGCAGTCTCTCTTGGTTCCTGTTCGCTGCCCATGGCACGCCGACCATCATGGCCGTCATTCAAGGGCGTGGCCTGGCACTCACGGACAGACCACAACCAGCACCGGTTCGCCACAGCTCGATCTCGGATGAGTTCGTCGCCAGAATCAAGCAAGACTTGGCCTGGGCGCAAGAAAGCGGCGACCAACTGCTGGGCTCGTTTATTTTGCCCCCTCTGCAGGTGGTAGCTGCGGCGATCAACTTCTGCATGCTGCTGATTTCCGGCCAGCACCTGTTTGAGCTCCCGTTTAAAGACATCGAAGACTTGCAAGCCTCAGCCGTCCCGTCTGACAGGCTTGCTACAAAAACGGTCCCGGACAATAACAATCCAACCTTTCCTGCCGCTGAACCTAATTTTGGAGAATTACAAAATGTCAAGACTCAATAAACCATGCGTTTTGCTTGTGATTGTGCTGGCGAGTCTTTTCGCAGGCTGCACCGGATTCGATTCCGAGGCCAGGCCCAAACCGCGCCTGACCCTCTTTGTTGGCGTGGACATCAGCGGGTCGTTTGTCAAGAGCGGTTACTACCAGGACGCCTTGAATTTTCTCGCCTACTATCTCTACTGCCATCTCAACGGCATTGGGGGGCTAGAGGTTCCTAACGCCCTTTTCGTCAGCTCAATCGGCGGTGCAACACCGGATGAGCCGAAAACCTTTTACCCCATTCAAACCTTTGCCAACAAATCCGCCGAAGAAATCGCACATACCCTGAAGGAGCTTTTCCCGGAGAAGGTCTCCAATCCGTTCACCGACTACAACGCTTTTTTCGAGCAGTGCGCCTTGATGGTCAAGAACAAAAACCTGGTGCTGCGGCCCATTTCAATCGTCATGCTCAGCGACGGCAGGCCCGACATCAAGAAAGAAGGCAAAACGGATTTCCGCAGCCTCGTGGTTAAACCACTGGAACGGTTGTCGCGCAATGTCACTCTGCGTTTGCTGTACACGGACGCCGTGGTCGGTACCAACTGGCAAACCCGCGTGCCGCGCCGCCGCGTTAAAGTCTGGACCCAGGACGCTGAAGTCATGGTCTCCTGGAAAGACCCTAAAATCTTGCTGCCAGACGCCCCCATCGAGGAGCAAGCGCACTTCTTCGAATGGATAGCAGATAATGTGGACTTTGGCGTGCGGGCGCGGCGGGTCAATTGAGGCGCAAGCCGCAAAGGCGGGTCTGGCCGCGATGTTCACCTCCCGCGGGATTGGGTGAGAACGTTCTCCAGCGCTCGCTGGAAAGCGGGAAAGGTTTGCTTGCCCAAGAGAAAAGCTCTTTGGTTGCCGCTTGAATCAAAAATAAAGGTCGCTGGCAGGGCACCGCTCCATTTTTGATTCAAGCGGTTAATAAATTTCTCGTCGTCTTTAAAATCTCCCACAAACACTCTGAAATTCACGCCTTTGTTCTTCAAAAAAGGGACAATCTTGGATGCCACCTCGTCAGGATAATCCACGCTTAAACCCACGATTTCAGCACCTCTGTTTTGGTAAACCTGTGCCAATCTCACCAGGTCCGGAAACTCTTCTTTGCAAGGCACACACCAGGTTGCCCACACGTTGAGAAGCAGCGCTTTACCGTTGCGCTGCTTCAGGAGTCGCTCCAGTCTTGCCTCATCAAGAGGCTCGACGACCCATTCGCTCTCTGCGATAATCGAAGTGGGCGCATTCGTTTTTGAATGACTCTGGCCTGCCCTCGAAGATGTATCTCTGCTTTTGTTGCAGGCAACCAGAGCCACGAGCACAGCAAGCCAGAACAGGCTTCTCATGTTTTGGTCACGCGTTTTATGGTGCAGCCGAACGCTTTGGTTCGGGAGACGCTGACCGGCTTACCGGCCAGGATTTCATCCAGCACTGTTCTAAGATCCCGGGATTTTACTTTTTTCTCGCGCCGGGAGTCGTCGATGCGTCCATGGTAGAGAATGTCGAAATCGGAGTTCAGGACGTAGATTTCTGGCGTAACCGAAGCTTGTAATTTATCGGCGATCACGTTGTTTTTGTCTTTCAAGATCGTGAATTCAAGTCCTTGGTCCTGCGCGTGCTTTTTGATCTCTTCCACATCCTCCTGTTTGTTGGAGTTGATGCCGACAAAAGCAATGCCCGCAGACTGGTAATCCTGGTACAACGCGGCCATCCGTTCGTTATAGGCGTTGGAAACCGGACAGCGCGTCGCGATGAACATCAGCACGATCGCCTTCGCATCTTTGTATTCGGACAGGGCATGCTGAACGCCGTTGTAATCAGCCAGGGTAAAATCTTCGACCTTGGTTTTTGTCGATTCAGACTTAGCAGACTTGGAATCATCTGCCCTGGAATTGCAGGAAATCATCAACGCACTGATGAGTATTGGGCTAAAAAGTTTCTTCAACATTTGGGCCTCCTTACGGTTGGGTTGACTCGATTTTTTCAATTTAACACAATTTGCCGGTTTTGTCAACGAAGAAATGAAACGCGAATGCGCCGGCAACAACAAGCAAACCGGAACAGCAGAATTTGTTTGCATAACACAATTCAAACAATTATATTTACTTAACATTCAACAGCCGCTCTTTTGATCCCGACTACCGAATGCAAACCCAACGAGCCTCTCAAATCTGACGGAACCGACCTATTACTGAACCGCTGCTCCTTCGAATACGAATAGGCTGACACATAATAAATGAGAAATGCCGGAACAACTCTTGTCCTGCGGCAGGTCTACCTCGGAATTCCGCCATCTGACCAATAGGCGTGAACTTAAGCTGCAGCTCATATGGGGCTGTCCAAAAAATAGAAAAAAAGCCTCAGATTTGTCATTCCTGCGAAAGCAGGAATCCAGAAAAACAATAGGTTATAGATTCTCGCTTCGGTCATCCGGCGACTGCCGGACGACTGATTCGCGGCAATGACAGAAAATGGCCTTTGTGGACGCCCTCACAGA
>JBHHYI010000320.1:0-4171 GCA_046757525.1 bacterium
CGTCAGGCAAATTCTGCGCAGATCGAATCACACAGCAAAATGCCCTGTCTGGTGAGTCTGAGGAAGCCGCCTTCGATTTCCAGCAGCCGGCCTCTTAGCTTGCGGGTTCCTTCGGTAAGCTCGGCCGTCAGTCGGGCGTTCTTGAGATTGGCGGGCAGAAACGAAGACACCGGTTCGGCGTACTTCTCAAAAAAAGAAATGCCTGTTTCGGTTTCGAAAGATTTCAAATAAATGCCGCGGCTTTGGCGCAATCCCAGGAAAACCCGCTCAAAGGCGTAAGTCTCCTGGCCCAGCAGTTCCTGGCCCACCACCGGGAGGCGGTCTTCTGCAAGCATGGCCATATATTGGCCGAGATTGCTCACATTCCAAAAGCGGCGGTTGTCGACAAAGGAGTGGGCCGACACGCCTAAACCCAGATAAGGACTGGCATCCCAATATTTTTGATTGTGCTGGCATGCGAAGCCCGGCCTGGCAAAGTTCGAAATCTCATATTGAGAGTAACCGTGCGCTTCCAGAAACTCGATGGCCGTTAAAAACTGCTCCTTTTGCAGGTCCTCGTTGCAAGCGGCAACCTCTCCCTGCTGCAATTGTCTGGTGAGTGGGGTGCCCTCTTCATAGGTGAGATTGTAAGCTGAAATGTGTTCGGGTTGCAGCGCAACAGCCAACCGCAAGCTGTGTTGCCAGGTGCGCAACGTCTGGCCCGGGATGGCAAAAATCAGATCCAGGTTGATATTTTCGAACCCGGCTTTTCTGGCATTTTCAAAGCACCGCACGGCGTCGGCTGCGGAATGGAGGCGGTCCAGAAGCTGCAGTTCCTCGGGTTGAAACGACTGTACTCCCAGGCTCAGCCGGTTGACACCGGCGGCGCGGTAGCCTTGGAGCTTTTTCTGGTCTACCGTACCGGGGTTGGCTTCCAGAGTGATCTCGGCGCGTGGAGCCAACTTGAACCGACCGCTGACGGTATCGATGAGATCAGAAATCTGACCAGCCTGCAACAACGAGGGGGTGCCGCCACCAAAAAAGAGGGTTTGAAAAAGCAAATCTCCCACGGTTTCTTCCCGCGCATACCGTGCCATTTCCTTCCTCACTGCCCGCAAATAAGCAGGGATCCTATCCTCACGTTGTGCTAAGGTGTAAAAATCGCAATAGCCGCAGCGCTTCTCACAGAATGGGATGTGGATGTAAAGAGCAGCGGTCATGAGCAGCCCATGGGTTATTTAATCAGATTAGCAATTCGACTCCATCGCACCAGATCGATCAAGTGCCCATGTTTGTTCCAGGAGAAGTAAATGATCAGGGCCTCTCCGACGACATTGTCGTGTGGCAGAAATCCCCAAACCCGACTGTCGGCGCTGTTGTCGCGGTTATCTCCCATCATGAAATAGTGATCTTCGGGAACGGTCACGGGGCCGAAGTCTTCGCTTTTTAGGTAGTGATCGGCGTAATGGCGGATCACATAGGACTTGCCGTTGGGCGCATTGATTCGGAAATACTCTACGAAGCGCCCTTCATCGGGATCGTACTCGCGCCCCAGATCGATCTTTTCCCCTTCAGGCTTGCCATCGACGTAAACGGTGCCGTCGCGGATCTCCACGGTCTGTCCCCCAACAGCAATGCACCTTTTTATGTAGTCGAGCTCGGGGTTCTTCGGGTACTTGAAGACGACGACATCGCCATTGGTGGGGTCCTTAAAGGCTGGCAGCCGACCGTAGGGAATCTGTGCGTTGATCATTGGAATATGATCCGGGGTTCTGACCCCGTAAATGAATTTGTTGACGAGAAGAAAATCCCCCACTAACAGGGTGTCCTTCATGGACCCCGTGGGAATTCGGAAAGCTTGCACCACAAAGGCCCGCAAAAACAGGGCAGCCAGAAGCGCCACGAGTATGGCTTCTGTATATTCTCGTGCTAAGTTCTTTTTCTTTTTGTCCTTGCGTACATTCTCGGCCGCGCCTTGTTTTTTTGACCCGAGATGCTTTTGAGAAACCAAATTCGAATTTCGTTTATAATGCATTCCCAACTCCTAAAGCTTTGATTGGACAGCGGTTTATTTTAGACTAATCGACTTTTAAGACGGCTAAAAACGCTTCTTGTGGTAGTTCCACGCGCCCAAACTGTTTCATGCGTTTTTTGCCCTCTTTTTGTTTTTCCAGCAGTTTGCGCTTTCGGGAAATATCACCGCCGTAACACTTGGCGGTCACGTTTTTCTTCAGCGCTTTGACGCTTGTACGTGCGATGATTTTGCTGCCGACGGCGGCTTGCACCACCACTTCATAAAGCTGCCGCGGAATAAGTTCTTTGAGTTTGCTACAAATCTTTCTGCCCCAGTCGTACGCCTTGTCTCTGTGAATGATGTAGGAAAGCGCATCCACCGCTTCACCATTGACTAAAATGTCCAGTTTCACCAGATCGGCCTTGCGATAGTCACTGAACTGATAATCGAACGACGCGTAGCCCCGGCTTAGAGATTTGAGTTTGTCGTAGAAATCAAAGATGATTTCTGACAGAGGAAAGTCATAGTGAATGTCTGCTCGGGTGGGATCGAGGTATTCGGTGTTCTTATAGACGCCACGTCGATCCTGCGCGAGCTTCATGATATTGCCAATATATTCGGTAGGCGTGAGGATGTCAGCAAAAATATAGGGCTCTTCGATGTGGTCGATTTCCCCCAGGGGAGGCAAAAGTGCAGGGTTGTCCACTAAGAGCAAATTTCCTTTTTTCGTGTATACCTTATATTCAACATTGGGTACGGTGGTTATGATACTGAGCCCGTATTCGCGCTCCAAACGTTCCTGGATAATCTCCATGTGTAAAAGCCCCAGGAATCCGCTTCTAAACCCGAAACCTAAGGCCTGGGAAGTCTCCGGTTCGTACAACAGCGAGGCGTCATTGAGTTTTAGACGCTCCAGAGAATATCGGAGTTCCTCATAATCTTCGCTGTCTGTGGGAAAAAGGCCGCTGAAAACCATGGGTTTCACTTCTCGATATCCTGGCAGCGGCTCAGAAGCGGAGTGTGCTGCGCTGGTAATGGTGTCGCCGACTTTGGTGTCGCGCACCTGTTTTACGCCAGCGATACAGTAGCCGACTTCGCCAACAGACAGGCGCTCCCGCTTGAGCTTCTTTAATTGCAAAATACCGACTTCCGCTATTTCAAAGGTCTTTCCCGTTGAGAAGAACTTGATTTGCATGCCAGGGTAGATTTCGCCTTCGAAAACGCGAATGTAGGCGATGGCCCCCCGATAAGAATCGAACATCGAGTCAAAGATGAGCGCTCTGAGGGGCGCGCTGGCATGGTTTGGAGGCGACGGAACCCTGTGTACCACCGCTTCCAGGATATCGATCACGCCCTGGCCTTCTTTTGCGCTGGCCAGGAGAATCTCACTTTCGTCGATTCCCAGGATTTCGGTGATCTGCTCCTGGACCGTTTGCACCTGTGCGCTGGGCAAGTCTACTTTATTTATAACAGGAATAATGGTCAGATTATTTTCCAACGCTAAATACAAATTGCTGATCGTTTGCGCTTCCACCCCCTGCGCGGCATCGACCACTAAAATGGCCCCTTCGCACGCAGCTAAGCTACGCGAAACTTCGTAGGTAAAATCCACATGGCCTGGTGTGTCGATGAGGTTGAGCAGATACTCCCGGCCATCTTTGGCGGTGTAGTACATGGTCACCGCGTGCGCCTTGATGGTGATGCCGCGTTCGCGTTCCAAATCCATGTCATCCAGGACCTGGTCCATTTGCACCTTAGCCAGGGTGCCCGACACCTCCAAAAAGCGATCCGCCAGAGTCGACTTGCCGTGATCGATATGCGCAATGATGGAAAAATTTCTAATACGATCGGTCTGCATGACGCCAAATTCATCTAAACACGAAAAAGCCAGACCAATCGATCTGGCTTTGATTGCTTACCTTCGATTTCTAAAAGCCAATTGAATTTAGTGATTTTTTAGTATTTAGTCAATAGGAAATATTCAGAATGCTTTGCGTGGTCACGCCTTGTCATCCGGAGGGATTCAGAAGATTCGTTGAATTCTTCTTGACTTTTTCTGAAATAATTGTAAATTCCTTTTGCCTTTGACAAGGGTTCAATCGGGCGATTAGTTCAGTTGGTTCAGAATGCCTGCCTTACAAGCAGGAGGTCACTGGTTCGAGTCCAGTATCGCCCACT
>JBHHYI010000321.1:0-4159 GCA_046757525.1 bacterium
CAGACATCCCTCTGATTTTCGCTCTGGACGAGCGAAAATCTGTCTCCCTTCAAAAAGAGAATGGCTTGCGCAAAAATATCCGGCGGCTGCCGGATTTCGTTTCGCTGATTTTTTGCACGCCAACTCAAGGAGCTTTTCCTGAAAGCCGTGTTTCACCTTTGTCAATCCGTGGCCATGACTGTTCTTATTATTTCCTGGAGAAAAGCTAAAAAATAACGCTTGCTTTAATACATTTTGTTTAGTAGTTTTTTCATGAATTTTCCTGTGAAAAATCTTATCAAATACTGAGATGCTTCGAAAGACTCCCAACAAGGTTGTTTCAGCTCTAACAGCTTTTGCTGTAATTTTTTTCTCGCTGTCGGTTTCGCAAGCTGGAACCGGCACCAGGAAGCGCACCTACGATTTCCGTCCGGCGCGCATGGTGATGCTTTCCATCACCATGAAGGAATCGTTGTTTCACGTAAAAATGTTGGCCTCCGATGAATTTCAGGGCCGAGAAGCCGGAACCGCGGGACAATGGTTGGCTGCCAAGTACATCGCCAATGAATTTGCAAAATATGGCCTCTTGCCGGTTGGCGACAACCATACGTATTACCAACACTTCAAGATCGTGCGTTCCGACCTGCGGCAAGCTGAGCTGACGGTGTGGACTCAAAAAAAACACGGTTACCAGGAAACGAAATACGCGGTGCAGACAGATTTTATACCCTTGAGTTTCACCGGAGAAAACGCCCTGAACGCGCCCGTGGTTTTTGCTGGTTACGGCATATCGGCTCCAGAATACGGCTACGATGACTACCAAGGCATCGATGTCATGGACAAAATAGTTCTGGTGCTGCGGCATGAACCGCAGGAGAATTATGTGAAAAGTCCGTTTGCAGGCTTAGAGCTAACCAGGCACGCCCAATTGAGCGTGAAGGCGCAGAACGCCCGGGCTCACGGAGCGGTTGGCCTGCTCGTCGTGTCCGACCCGGCCAGCGGTCACAGCAACTTAGCGCCGCAAGGTTTTTGGCCTGCCTTTTTTCCGGACAACAAATATCCAGAGACCTGGCGATTGGTGGCTACTGACCGCGCGGAAGACTTCCCGGCCCTCTGGATCGACAACGAGATTGCCAACAAATTGCTAAGACCGCAGAGGTACTCTTTGGTCAAGCTGCAAGAATCCATCGATACTTTTTTGCAACCCGTCAGCTTCGAAATCAAAGGGGTCCGGCTCAGTGTGAAAGTCACACTCAGAAAGGACTTGCGCAAAACCCAGAATGTACTCGGGCTTCTGCCAGGCTCCGATGCGCTTCTAAAGCACCAATTGGTGGTGGTAGGAGCTCATTACGATCACCTGGGGATTAAGAAAGGCAAAATTTACCCTGGAGCTGACGACAACGCCTCAGGGACGGCCGGGTTGTTAGAGATTGCTGAGGCATTTTCTGAAACGCCGGTGCTGCCGCGCAGAAGCATTCTGTTTGCTGCATTTTCGGCTGAAGAATTGGGCCTCCTGGGTTCGGAGTATTACGTGCTGAATCCAGTCAGACCGCTAAAGCAGTCGGTTAGCATGCTGAATTTGGACATGATTAGTAGAAACGCAGACAACCAGGTCTCCATTATTGGCGGCAATCGTAGCCCGGAACTGCAAGCAATCAATGAAGCGGCCAACCGGAAGATTGGGCTTGAGCTTCTTTACAACGGTGAAAAATACTTTTCTCGCAGCGATCAAGCCAGTTTTGCCAAACACAAAGTCCCCGTTCTGTTTTACAATACGGATACTCACGATGATTACCACCAGCCTTCCGATCTGGCCGAGAAAATCAATCCTGAAAAATTAGCCAGAATTGCCAGGCTGGCTTTCCTGGTGGCCTGGGAAGTGGTAAATGCAGATGTGGCACCAACCGTCCAGCGGGTGGAGGTGTCAGAAAAATCGGATCGACTTCGAAGCGTCGTTGTAAGGTAGGCTGTGGCCGCCAGCCGACGACCGGCGTTGGGCTGATGTGGCGCTTGACATTTTCCCGTTCTTCCCCTATATTCGACCTGTGCTTTTTTGGCGTGGCGACTCATTTACTGCGGATCATGTGAAACGATAGTATGGACCTTTCAAGTTGGCCGGTAGCGCGAGTCTTTCTGGTTTTCCTGTGCGGACTCATTTTGCTGTTTGGCGGTGGCCATTTCCTGGTAAAAGGCAGTTCCCGGCTGGCTGGCATTCTTGGAATTCATCCCATGATCATAGGACTGACGGTGGTGGCGTTAGGAACCTCGATGCCTGAATTCGTCGTTAGTCTGCTCGCTGCCATAAGAGGAAATACAGATGTGGCTTTGGGCAACATCGTCGGTTCCAATGTCACCAATATCGGTTTGATCTTAGGGCTGTCGGCTTTTCTTAGCCCTCTTGCTATCAATCTCAAACTGCTCCGCTTCGAAGTTCCGCTGGTCGTTGGCATATCGATCTATTTCTGGCTAATCTGCGCAAACAGCAGTTTGAGCCGGATAGACGGGCTTACGCTTTTGGTGGGTTTTTTCGCCTACCTGGCCATCGTAATCACGGGGGCCAAAAAGAATCCAGTTGTGCGTGGAGAAAAATATGGAACCCTAAAGCAAGAGCGGAAGAGATTTGGCGTGCACCTCGCTTCCATTGTGGCCGGCATCGTCGGGCTGTCCATTGGGGCCGAATGGATCGTGAGTTCTGCCTCAGAAATCAGTCGACGCCTGGGAGCCACGGAGCTCATTCTGGGATTGACCTTAGTGTCGCTGGGAACTTCTTTGCCCGAACTGGCAACCTCGGTGGTGGCTGCCTGCAAGAAAGAAGGCGATATCAGCGTGGGCAACGTGATTGGGTCAAACATTTTTAACATCATGGCCATTGCCGGGCCGAGTGCTCTGGCGCACCCTTTGCCGGTCACCAAAGACCTGGTTTATTACCACCTGCCAGCCATGACCGTATTGACCATAATCATGGTCCCGTTGTTGATGACTGGTCGAAAACTGGGGCGAATTGAAGGGAGTTTTCTTATGGCTTGTTACGTGGGCATCATGCTGTGGTGGATCAAGCTCGCTGTTTGATTTTCAATCAAGGCCCATCTCACCAATGCTGAATGAAACGTAAGGTCGCAATTGAGCAAAAGAATCAAGCTAATCGCAAATCCCGTTGCAGGGAATCATGCTGTGGCAAAACAGTGGCCGGAGGTCAGGAAGCGAGCGGAACGAACCATTGGCCAGCTTGAATGGGAGTTTACCCGGGGAGCCGGCCATGCCACCACCATCACGCGTCAGGCACTCGCTGAGGGGTTCGAAACGGTCGTGGCGTTAGGGGGCGACGGCACCATCAATGAGGTGGTGAACGGCTTTTTCGAGGACGCCAGGCTCATCAGACCCGAAGCCAACTTAGCCGTCATCCCCATGGGCACAGGTGGGGACTGGGTCAAGACTCTGATGGTGGGCGACACCTGGGAGGAAGCCGTCGAGCACATCGCAAACGGCAGCAGCAAACAATGCGACCTGGGCTTGCTCCGGTGTCGAAGCCCTGAGGGAGATCCCATTTCTCGCTACTTCCTGAACGTTGCCGATGCTGGCTTTGGCGGAACTCTGGTGCAATTCGTCAATGGCACCACCAAGGCGTTCGGCTCCTTTTTTGCTTATCTAATCGGATTGCTGAGAACGCTCTCGATCTACAAAAACACGGCCATGCAAATTGCGGTAGATGATGCTTTCGCAGAAGAACGGGTGGTTAGCTCCGTGACGGTTGCCAACGGGCAATTCTTCGGTGGCGGCATGTGGATTGCTCCGGAAGCGAGAATAGACGACGGGCTGTTCGAGGTTATTGTTGTGGGAGATGTAACCCGCAGAGAAGTCCTGGCCAACATCCACAAGCTCTACAACGGAACCCTGGCGACACACAAAAAGGTGACCTGTCTCCGCGGTAAGCACGTCACTTTGAATTGCGAACACCAGGTTTTCCTGGAAGCTGACGGGGAGTTGGCTGGCAAATTACCGGTCTCTTTTGAAGTCATACCCGGAGCGTTGAAGGTGATTTGTTAAACACGGACATTTTGATCTGAAGCTTTCATGAAAAGCTCCTGTGGAGCGCAATGACAGTTGTTTTTCTTGAGAACAACGACAGTCGTCCTGGGTGTCCTAACGATTTTTTTTCGGGACGCATCGCAGCCCGTCACCC
>JBHHYI010000322.1:0-4140 GCA_046757525.1 bacterium
GAGCTTCCCGATTTATCTGTCGAAGCCAGCGTCCACCCAGTTGACGTACTTCAATTGGAAACGAACCGGTAACGCGAGCCACACTTTTACCGCACGGTCCCGTTGCCTGGCTGGTTTCCACCTGATGGCTTCCACTGCGTTCAGAGCAGCCCGCTCAAAGCCGACGTCGGTGCCAGACCCCTTCAGCAATTGAATCTTGAGCGTGTTACCTTCTGCATCGATGAGTATGCCCACGATGACCATTCCCTCGACATGTGATCTCAAAGCTGCCGCAGGGTATCTGACAACTTTGTAGAATGAGGCCAATCCACCGATGGGTTCGGGCGGCTGTTCGTAGGGCACAAAAGCAAACTCGTCTTCGATTCTCTTTTTTGGGGGCGGCGGCTCAGGAGGCTCCGGCAGGACCGTCCAATCCAACAAGACCGGGGTAATCTCCACATCTGCAGGGAAGGCTTCCGCTTCATCTGGAATCGGGACAAACGGCAGCGGTGGTGGCGGCATGATTCTAACCTGCGCTGTGCTGGGAATGTCTTCTACCTTTATTTTAAGGGCAAAATCCTTCGCCGTCCGTTTCCCAGGCTTTAGGGCGCTATGAGATAGCAGGTGAATCATGCCAAGATGCAGAAGTAACGATAGAATGAGTGCAAGTTCTAACGTCCTGCGGTACCTCACTCTTAACTGGACCGCTGATGCCCGGTGGGAACTCATTGGTGTCATCTCCTTGAACTTTAGTGAGAGGTTAATGAATGGTTGTGATGAGAACTGTGACTCCCTATTAATTCCATCGATTTACCGGAGTCAAGACTTTAGCAGAATAATTTTAATTAACATTTGCCGGCCAGCAGGCAACCTTGCTTTCGCCAAAAGGCCAGGATGGTCACTATATGAAAAATTGATTGACACTTTGATGAAAGGTGGTGAAGCATTCTTGGCAGAACGCGAAAATGGTACAGTAAAGTGGTTTAACACCATGAAAGGGTATGGATTCATTGCACGAGAACAAGGCGGGGACGTCTTTGTCCATTACAGTGCTATTCGCGGAGAGGGCTATCGCACTTTGGCTGAGAATCAACATGTGCAATTTACCGTCATCGAGGGGGAAAAAGGGCTACAAGCGTGCGACGTGACCATTCTGGAGCCGTGAAACCACCCAACGCGATTTGCCTCTCCGACTGAATTGAGTGCTCATTGAGATTTCTCACCAGGACAACGCTGCCCGGCTTTTGGAACGGTCTGAAATACAGCGAGATACCCTTATTACAATAGATTTGTAAAAACAGAAGATTACAGCGACCATTCCTCTTTGCCTTCGAACGCCTTGTTAATCGCCCCGGGCCAGTTCGCACAGACGCTAACCCGGCGGTCAAGAAGCCATTCGGACTTTTTTCTCCCGCCCCCTTGAATAATTCCAAAATAATTCGTATTATTGCTGAAGCTGCGAAATCCGCAGTCGCCTGTTTTTGTCCACCACCCTCGTGGTTGGACAACGCAGTGCGCCGTGTCGATACCAACCGAGCTTCTTGTCAGAACAAGGCCTGAGTCAAAACCAAGGAACACTCAAGATGATCGTTTTAGACAAAAAAAGAAAATCGGTGGCGTTAGGGATTGTAACCCTGAGTGCCGACGAGATTATCGAGGATTATCGATTGGCATTTCAGAGTCGTCAGGTTAGCCTGATTGGCAAAAAAGAGGTCATGGGAGGGAAAGCCAAGTTCGGGATCTTTGGCGGCGGCAAGGAACTCGCGCAGATAGCCATGGCGAAAGCCTTTCAAAAAGGGGACTTTCGCTCGGGTTATTATCGCGATCAAACTTTCATGTTTGCCGTGGGCATGTCGACGATGAAGGAATATTTTGCCCAGCTTTATGCGCACGCAGATGTCCACGCCGACCCCGCCACAGCCGGCCGGGCCATGAATGCCCACTTCGCCACCCGCAGCCTCAATCCGGATGGCAGTTGGAAGAATCTGGCGGAGATGTACAATTCGGCTGCCGATGTCTCTCCGACAGGCTCGCAAATGCCCCGCCTGGTGGGCCTGGCCTACGCCTCCAGACTCTACCGGGAGCTGGACGAATTAAAGCAATTCACGCAGTTCTCGGACAACGGCAAGGAATTGGCTTTCGGCACCATCGGCAACGCCACCTGTGCTGAAGGTATGTTCTGGGAATCGGTCAACGCCATCGGCGTGCTGCAAGCCCCCGTGCTGTTGTCCATCTGGGACGACGAGTATGGCATTTCAGTGTCCAACGAATTTCAGATCAGCAAGGGGAACATCTCTGAACTGCTCAAAGGATTTCAACGCGAACCCCGGTCCAACAAGGGCTTCGACCTCTACACAGTGAAGGGGTGGCAATATGCTGAGTTGGTAAAAACCTATTTAAAGGCCAGTGAGACTTCTCGCAAGGAGCGGGTGCCGGCGATCATTCATGTAACGGAAGTCACACAGCCACAAGGGCACTCAACCTCGGGCAGCCACGAACGCTACAAGTCCAAAGAGAGACTGGCCTGGGAACGCGAATTCGATTGCCTCAAAAAAATGCGAGAATGGATCGTTGCCGAAGAGATTGCCACGGCCAAAGAGTTGGATCAGATGGAACAGGAAGACCGGCAAAAGGTCACGGAAATCCGGGACGACGCCTGGCAAGCCTACATTGCCCCTATCCGTGAGGAGGTCCAGGCCTTAGCGGAAAAGATTGAAGCCCTGGCAAAAACCTCTGCCCACGCTGAACCGCTCAATCAAATCAAGCACAGGCTGGTCAGCACACCCAATCCGTTGCGGCGGGACATGATGGCGGCGGTCCGAAAAGTTCTGGTTACGGTGAAAGATGAAGACCTGCCAGCGAAGCAAGCGCTCCTGGATTGGAAGAAACAGCAGGAGGCCCTCAACCTCGATCGCTACAGTTCCCATCTCTACAGCCAATCGTCTGAGTCCACGGCGCACGTAGCGGAGGTCAAACCTGTCTACTCGGAAGACTCCCCGACCGTCAACGGGTTCGAAGTCCTCAACGCCTGCTTCGATGCAGCGTTGGCCCGGGATCCGCGCGTCATCGCCTTTGGCGAAGATGTGGGCCTTCTCGGCGACGTCAACCAGGGCTTCAAAGGGCTGCAACAAAAATACGGCCCCCTGCGCGTTTCGGATACGGGCATCCGCGAAAACACCATCATTGGGCAGGCCATCGGCATGGCCATGCGCGGGTTGCGGCCCATTGCAGAAATCCAGTATCTCGACTACCTGCTCTACGCCATTCAGATCATTTCCGACGACCTGGCCACGCTGCACTGGCGCACCAGAGGCGGCCAGAAGGCGCCGGTCATCATTCGCACCCGCGGGCATCGTCTTGAGGGCATCTGGCACTCGGGCTCCCCCATGGGCGCCATCCTGCACCTGTTGCGCGGCATCAACATCCTCGTGCCCCGCAATATGACCCGGGCCGCCGGTTTCTACAATACGCTGCTGCAATCCGACGAACCCGCACTCGTCATCGAAGTCCTCAACGGCTATCGCGTTAAGGAAAGGCTGCCCGACAACATCGGAGAATTCACCGTTCCCCTGGGAGTTCCCGAAATCATCAGGAAGGGCACGGATGTCACCATCGTCACTTACGGGGCCTGCTGCCGCATTGTCCTGGAAGCGGCCGAAGTGCTGAGCCAAACCGGCGTTGACGCCGAAGTCATCGACGTTCAGTCCCTGTTGCCGTTCGACGTCAACGGGCTGATTCTCCAATCTCTCAAGAAGACCAACCGCATCGTCTTTGTCGATGAAGACCTGCCGGGCGGAGCGACGGCCTATATGACGCAGGAAGTCATAGAAAAACAGGGCGGCTTTGCCTGGCTTGATTCCGAGCCTCGAACCCTGCCCGGCGCCGCACACCGTCCCGCCTACGGCTCCGACGGCGACTATTTCTCCAAGCCGAACGTGGAGCAAATATTTGAAACGGTTTACGACCTGATGCACGAAGCGGACCCGCACAAGTATCCCGTTTTCTACCGGTAGTTTAGGAAAGCACCGTGCGAGTCATCCCGAGTAGATCACTGCTGTTCAAATGACCGTATCGAGGGGTGACGCGCTTTCAAACGGTGACCTTCTTTGAGAAGGTTACCGTTTGATTATACGCTACTTGAAAAGAATCCCCCTTTTTAAA
>JBHHYI010000323.1:0-4116 GCA_046757525.1 bacterium
CCGCTCCTGCCGATACCTTGTTGCCGGGGTTGTTGACCTGTCCTTACGTGCTTTGGGACGCGGGTTCAAACACGCTGACGTTCGACTTTGGGGATGGTTGCGAAGATGCCCACGGCCAGATGCACAGCGGCAGCATTGAAATAAGCTACAACGGAAGCTTGGACAGCAGCGCCACGCTGTCCATTACCTTCAACGACTATATGATGGACGATGAAGCGTTGTCGGGTTCGCTGACTTTGAATGTGACTCCGGATTCCATCCGCTTTATCATTCAGGATGCCACCATTAGTAGCCCTGAGGGCACGTTCATCGTCAACGCAGACCTTACCGTGAATGTGGAACTGAACAATCCGGTTGTGGTAACAGACGACGTATTTTTCTTGTTGGGCACATTTTCGGTCGTAGACGCTGAAGCAGGGGCCAACTTTGCCCTGGAAATAACCGACCCTGTGCGCATCCAAACCAATTGTCCTTATCCAACCAGTGGCAAGGTCGACGTTTCCGGCGGAGACAGTTCCGGGACTTTTGCTGCCACCGCAGACTTTTTCCCGGAAAATGGCGCCTGCGACAATGTAGTCGTTATTACGATTGGCACGGCCACCAGAAAGGTGCAGCTTTAGTTGTTTTCTTTGCTAACCTGTGCAGAAAGGTGAGCGTTCTGACTCGCGATTTTGGTGTGGTCAAAATGCGCACGGGGGAGATTGGTTTTGCAGAGAAGGAGTCGACGAGATTTTGACGGGTTGGCACCACAGAGGTTCATGCGGTGCCAACACGTTTGACGACTAAGACGGTGCTGTCGTCTGTCCAGTTGGTTTTGCCACCATATTCGAAGACGTCTTCGAATATGATATCCAAGATTTCACGGGCGGTGAGACTCTGGTTTTGATTTACGACTTTCTGGATGCGGTCAATACCATAAGGTTCTTCCCACCGGTTTTCTCTTTCGAAAATACCATCGCTGTAAAGCACCAGCACGGCACCGGGCTCCATGTTGATATAAGACCGGTGCAGGGTAATCTCCGGCAAGGCTCCGAGTATGAGACCCGTTGCTTTCAGGTCATGCACGTCGTTTCCTTGCACAAGAAACGGTGTGGGATGTCCAGCATTGACATAAATGAGTTGTCCGGTTTTTTCAACTTCACCGTAAAACAACGAGACAAACCGCGAGGAGAAGGTGCTGCGGTAGATGACGTGGTTCAGTTTCTGCAGGGTGTGCACCATTTTCATGTGTTTCTCCAAACCCATGCGTAAACCGGTTACCACGTCGCGGACCAGAAGCGCGGCTGGTAAACCATGGCCGCTGGCGTCCCCGATGCAAAAGCCCAGAATCTCTTCGTCGAACTCAAAGTAGTCCAACAAATCACCGCCAACCAGTTCGGCGGGCTGGGACCGGCTGGCAAACTGGAAGCCTGCAAAATTAGGATCCTCACTCGGCAGGAGACTCTTTTGAATCTGTGCCGCTTGCTCGAAGTCATTGGTAATCGTTTCCGAAAACAGGCGGTAATTCAAAGCCGTACGAAAGGCGTTTAGCGCAAACGCAACTTTTTCTCGGATCCAACCGTTTTTTAGATCAAAGACTACAATCCAGCGTTGCTCAGGACTGCGCAACAAAAATGCGGCCGGCACGGCGTAATGCTTCTGATTCTCCATTTGCAGATCGTTGTGGCCATGATTTTGATCGAAAATGAAACTGCCGTTTTTCAATACGTCCTGCACCGCTTTCGAATGCAAAGAAACTTTTGGCGTTTTGGGCCGGTGGGGATCTTGCGGCGGACTCACCATTACAAATTCGTTGCCTCTTTCCTCATAGACCCGCCAGTTGCCCAGGCGTAACTCTTTGCCAAAGCTCACAACGAATTCGTTTAAGATAGAAGACAAGAAGTTGCCGCTGGTTTTCTCTTTGGAAATCTTGTCTAACAAATAATCGAAATTACGGTAAAAGGCTTTCGGTTCGATCATGAACATTCCTTCCGATGCTGGGGTTGAATTTGATGCTATGCACAAATGTAATTAAAAAACGATTATTATACAAATGATATTCAAATAAGTTCACTAAAAGCAGGACAAATCTCGATAGGAGGTGGGAAGGACTGGGTTAGACTGGAAGGACCGGCTCTTCTCCCAAGTTTAGTGAGGCCCCCAATAACCACCTGGCTTCTCGATTGCAACTCCGCTCCTAAGTGAATCCATGGGAAATACTTTTCAGGCGCCATTGAGATGCTTGTTGTTGGGTGCCCCCTGAGGCCAGGACGGTCAACACGAATAGTTGGAAGATCGAGGCAATCCCGACCAAAAATAAATCGCAACTTTTCGCTTCATATTGTCTCCTTGTTCGCAGTTTGCTTACAAGGTACAACATTAGGGGCTTTATCAAGATAACGATTTCCGCGTCGTTGAACGCCCTAAGGTCATTTTGGAGCAGTCGTGGCCGTAGGAACAGTTAACTTGCCAAGTGAGATTGGGCTTTAAAAATCCACAAAAGCAACCCAAAGACCGGAAACCCTTTCTTGCGCTTTCAGACTAATAATCAATAGACAAAGACCGGCGTGATTGAAATTGTCAAACTGGCCACCCCTTTGTTCGTTTTCAAAGAAACCTTGTCTGGTCTTGTTTGCCCATATTTAGTTATCGTTTGTTCGATTGTCACATTGGGCCGCCCTGTTTGGAGTTTAACATGCTTCTTAGGAGCGTTGTCATCGGGAAGAATAAGACGGCCGGGATCCAGCCAGGCAATCCATTTCTTTTTTCCGCCGTGCTTAATCTCATATATCCGGACGTTACTACCGAATTTCAAGCGTTTGATGGATTGGTATTTTTTCAACCATCGCACCACCTGCTTAAGGGCATAAAATGCCGGCCGGCGCTCACTTACATACTTGCCAACCATGCCACCCCAGGCGGTCAGGCCCGCGCCGGCTTTGAACACTTTCAGCTTCTGCCAGTATAGGTCCTCCATAAAAGCGGTATTGATCAGCAACACTCCCTTTCCGGCCGCCACCACCACTCTCTGCACAACATCCTGCGCCAAAAAACCCTGTGACCAGCTCAGCGTCTGCTGGTTCCCATCGAGAAGTTTATTGAAGAAGCTGACCAGCCGGCAGCGATCGGCCTCGGTCGCCGGGTTGATGATTATACCCATCGACTGGGCGGGTCGGTCGCAGACCGTCGCCGGACCCCAGCCAATGAACGGCGTGGGAGTGGTATCGCTAATAATGATGGGTTTCTTGTACCCCCGCTGCTTCATCTCGTAGTGCAACCATTTGACGATCCTCTCAATCTCGTACGGGTCTCCTAACGAGTGAACATTCACCACGTCGAAAATATCCGGCCGGTCCAGAATTTTGCGGTCATCGGCAAGACGGTGCGGCAACATTCTGGCCGGAGGGGCATTGAATGCTTGTTCATACTCAGAGGGCTTGGGGTTATTCTTAAACACTGTGGTAGTCAGGAATGCAGCGTGCGCAATTTTAACATCCGGGTAGGCCTGGTGGGCAGCGTCATAGGCGACTTTAAGCATCCGCAGATACGATTCCGGCGGTTCCGGTTCGTAGCTTGAAAACTCCGAACCAATTTCATAAAAATGCACCGGGCGTTTCAACCCCCGCATGTCATTCTTGCCATCATTGTCATATCGTTCAACAATTTCAGTAATCCATCGGGCGTAATCATCCATGAACTGTTGTTTGGGAGTCGGATCCGTTGATTTTAGCAACGAATGCTGTCGGGAAGCCCATTTGCTGTGGGATTTGAGACAAACAACAATCTCCGAAAATCCTGCCTTCTGGAATTCCCGTACATAGTTGTCCAACCGGCGATAGTTGGGTTTCGCGTTCGGCCGGCTTTGCATCTGGCCCCATTCGAGATGTTCGGGATAGTGTTTTACCGCAGGCGCGCCGGTTTCGGAGAAGGCCTTCGCCAGCCGCTTAGCCTTGCCGAGGTTCTTGATCAGCGCGTATTCCATTCCGATTAAAATGCCGGAATTCGACTGGAAAGATTGTGCGAAGATATTTTTGTTGAAGAACGGCCAAACCAGTAAACTCAACGAAAGTATCAGATTAAGACGGTAAGAAAGGAAAGTTTTCATTTTTTCATCCTCCTTTAATAGTAGCATACTAT
>JBHHYI010000324.1:0-4079 GCA_046757525.1 bacterium
ATTATCCAGGCACTTCGGTTTCAGGAACAGCCATTTTCCTGATAACCTTGTCGCCGCGATCAGGTCTGTCTATGGGCAACTCATCCAATTTGTTGTAACGACGCATGTCGATCCAGCGGTGCCCTTCCATGAACAGCGAATAGCGTTTTTCTTTCAGCACACGGTCGAGACCATTATTTGCATCGGTACCAGTCAGGGGAGGTAGCCCGGCTTTGGCACGAACGATATTCAGATCCGCTTCGGCCGCAGCAAAGTTGCCCAGCCCGACATTGGACTCGGCCCTCAGCAGAATGAGCTCTTCGTTCCGGATAATGGGAAAGCGATTGGAAGAACCGGGTGATTCTCCAAATGTCAAGATGGCGGCCAAATCAGAAGGCAAATCGTCGAAAACGTCCACTTCAGGACGCTTAAACGTTTTCGAGGAGAATCGCAGGTCGCCCGGTTCTGCATCCGCTGCAAAGCTCAGGTGGACGTGCAGTTTTAACCCTGGTGAGGTAGGTACCTCGAAAACCGGATTCAACAAATCGCCAACGGCTGTGCTGTAAACATGGTAGACACCCAGCAAGAAGTCACCATTTGGATCGATGAAGGAATCCTGTAAGGCGCTCAAAGCCTCGTTGAATTTCATCTGATAAACGGAGACTCTGGCCTTGAGGGCGCGATTGAATTGCGCAAAACCGGCCGGCGTGTCAAAGCCAGCGAAACCTGCGGACAGTTGGAAAGGAAAGGAACTGCCAGCAGACTTCAGTGCGGCAAACGCTTCGTCCAGATCATTGTCGATGAAAGCGAAAGCTTCCTCTTTGGTGGCAAAAGGTTTGGTAATGTCGCCGTCAAAGTTCAGGCGGATCCCGCTGTCGTCGAGATAATTCAAGTTCAACAACAATTGGTAAGCGCGAATGGTTTTGGCAAAGCCTTCCACCGAAGCCCTTTCAGCGTCGGGGAGGTCCGCCGCACGCTTGAGAAGTTCATTGCAGTTGAAGACGACCGCATATCTGCCCGACCACGGTCGGGTGGTCAAAAACCCACCGGCATCGATAGGACCAAAAAGCAGCTCGCCGGTGAATCTGGGATCGGCCCCTTCAAAGAAATAGCCTTCTCGGCCAATGGTCAGAAGGACTTGCAGATAAACGTCGAGGTCGGTGCGCATGCCTGCTTCAGCTCCGGTCACCAGAGTCTGAATGGTAGCACTCTCAAGCGAGGGCGCATTGGGATCAGCAATATTCGTTCCCTTGCACCCAATGAAGGCTACCACGGCAATCAACAACGAGCACGCAGCTAACCTCGCGGCCACTCTGGTGTTGCTGATTATTTTTACCTTGTTCATTTCAAAATTTCCTTTCATTTTGATTAGAGACCGAATGCGATGTTAAAATAGACATTTTTTGAAGACGGAAATGGCAGGGTGTCGATCGCGCGGCCCACGCCAACGTTGCCAAACTGGCTCACCTCCGGATCATAGCCATCGTAAGGCGTCCACATGATCAAATTGCGGGCCGCCACCCCCAACCGGATGTAGGACAACTGACCGGAAGAGAGGCCGTTTACGATGGAATGCGGGAGGTTGTACGAAAGGCTCAATTCCCGCAATTTCAGATAAGTGGCGCTTTCGATGTAGGGGGCGGTCAAGGTGCCCAGAAGATTCAACCGTTGAATGCCCTTCTTGCCGGTCACGGTTGAACCGTCAGGCAGGGTGTAGGTCTTGACTTCATCAAAATCTGGTGAAGTACCGCCGATATCCGTGAGCAGTTTTCCAAGATTGACCACGTTGCCGCCTTTGGACCACTCCCACAGGAAGCTGAGCTCAAAACTGCCAAAAGTAACATTGTTGTTGAAAGCCATGTTGAAATCGGGAGTGCCATTGCCCAGCGCTTTATTCCGCACCGTGCCATCAGGCAGCGTTTCCTTCTCCGAACCGATGATGGTGGTCGGAGAACGCCCCTCTTCGATGCGGAAAGTACCCAGGAAGGTGGCAAATCCGCCGAGATTGAACGGATCCACATTCAGCTTGGTCACTTCCGAGGTTGTTTTGAAAAAGTTGACCCGGGAAGTCCAATTGACCAACTTGGAGCGAATGGGGGTTAATCCCAAAGAAACTTCATACCCCACGGTTCTCATCTCGCCGGCGTTGGTTTCCAGATTAAGGGCTCCGCTGGAAGGGGCCAGATCCGTCTCCAGGATCAGATCTTCGATGGTCTGCCGGTAGTAACTGAATTCCAGAGTGCCGTTGCCGTGAAATATAGTGGCATCAAATCCAATCTCAAATTCCTTGGTGCGTTCCGGCTTGATATTTGAATCACCTCGCCTGGTTGAAGGCAGCAGGCCGGTGCGGCCACTGATGTTAAACGGGGTCAAGTTGGTAAACTTGGCCTCTGGCCTGGGCAAGTTGCCCGTTTCGCCGTAAGCTGCGCGCAACTTGAACTCCTGGGCAATGCCCGAAAATCGCTCCCAGAACGGAAGCTCGGACAGCCGGACAGAACCTGAGGCCTTGGGGAAAATAAACACATGGTTGACATTGCCGTTAGCGCTGCTGGCATCGCCACGAAACGCAGCGGTCAAGTAGACGACGTCTTTAATGTCCACTTCTTCCTGCACGAAGAGGCCGCGCTCCCGCTGCTTGGTAATGGTCTGGAAGACATCGACGCTGCTCGCCTGATCCACATTGCTCTGACCCGGTACCAGGCCATTGGCATCGGTGACGTTGTTGTTCATCCTGCGGTTCTCGAATTGCACCCCTGCAGAGGTTCTGAAGCCGATGTTAGAGCTGGTGGTAAGGCTGTAATTTGCGTGCAAATACAAATTGGAGAACGTACTTCTCGTCCGACCACTGACGGCCTCACCGGGCAAATCGGTAGTCCGCTCAAACTGTAGTTCCGGAGGAGCGAAGACGAAGCTTTCCTGAGATAGGAAATCTACTCCACCTTGCAGAATGAAATCGAGAGCCTGTCTTTCCGTCCTGACAACGTTCCATTCGGCCCGTACCGAACCAAGGGTGCGATCGACGCGTTCTCGGTTCTTCAACAGGGCAATGGTTTCCACCGGGTTGGACAGGTTAAAGGGGTGTTCCGGAAAGACCCCGTTCTTCGGCCTCAAGTCGAGGAAACTGGGGGTGTTCGCCAGAGAGAACCCTAAAGTCGTGTTGGTATTGTCGTTGCCGGTGATGGAACGGTCCGATCTGGTGCGTGTAAAAGTCGAAAATGCCGACAGTTTAAGACGATCGCTTATTCTGTGGTTCACATTGACCTTGCCGGAAAACTTTTGATAGCCGGTCTTGTCTATGATGCCATTGTCATCTTCCGCGAGTCCTCCAATATAGAATTGCGTCCTCTCGGTGCCCCCGCGAATACTCAACGTGGACTCGGTCAAAAAGCCGGTATTGCCAAACAACACTTCTTCCTGGTCGATGAATTTGCCCCCGTTGGCGTTAAAGATGTCCAGGCCTTCCTGACCCCTGAGATCAGAAGCTTTCTGGGCATCAAATCGGCGGGTGCCGATCTTGTTCAGAATCGTGCTGAAGCCCAATTGCTGGGTGACGTCAATTCTGGTTTTCCCGGGCGTACCTTGTTTGGTTGTGATGAGCACTACGCCGTTGGTCGCTTTTGAGCCGTAGATCGCTGCGGCGCTGGCCCCCTTGAGGACTTCAATATTTGCGATGTCATTGGGATTGATGTCAGCAATGCGGTTGGTAGGCTGACCCTGTGGTCTGGGACTCCCTGCTCCGGTCGCCTCAGTCACCAGGTCCAGGCCTGACTGAATCGCCTCATCGTTGATGATCACCCCATCCACCACGAACAGAGGTTGGGTGTTGCCCGTAATCGTCGAAAGACCTCGCAGGTTGACGTTAATGCCACCACCGGGCGCGCCGGTGTTCTGTGAAATGGTAATGCCAGCCATTTTGCCACTCAAGGCGCGGTCCAGGGTTTGGGCCGGGGCCGGAATCAACTCCTTTGCCGAAACCGTACCGACCGAATTAGCGAGGTTCCGCCTTTTGACAGAAGTCGCCAATCCTGTCACCACAATTTCCGACACTTTCAATACATCCTCTTCCAGGGCTATATCCAATTCACTCTTGCTTGAAGTAA
>JBHHYI010000325.1:0-4064 GCA_046757525.1 bacterium
AGCTTTTCTCCCGAATCACCACCATTTGGATATTGGTCATCTCTTCAATGGCAAAACGCAGTCCTTCGCGGCCGAGTCCGCTCTGGCGGTTGCCGCCGTATGGCATGTGATCGGCGCGAAAGTTTGGCGCCTCGTTAATGATGACCCCGCCAAAATTGAGCTTCTTGATGGCATAGAGTACCTGGTCGATGTCCTGGGTGAAAACCGAAGCTTGCAGACCGTAATCGGTTTCATCTGCTTGCTGCAGAGCCGATTCGAAATCATCGTAAGGAATGACGGAAGCCACGGGCGCGAAGGTCTCCTGGGCGACAACTTTCATCGCCGGCGTAACGTCTTTCAGAACAGTGGGCCAGTACACCGCTTCTTCTCGTTTGCCGCCCGTGAGCACTTTGGCGCCGCCGGATTTGGCCTCTTGCACCCAGCTTTCAATGCGTTCAGCCTCTTTCAGGTCGATCATAGGACCGACATCCACTTTTTCATCCAGAGGGTCGCCCACCACCATGGCCTCGGTAGCAGCCACAAACTTGTCCGTCAGCGGTTCAAAGATTCTACCATCGCCGTAAATGCGCTGCACCGAGATGCAGACCTGGCCGGAATTGTAGTACGCCCCCACCGCGCACTTTTTGGCCACCAGCTCCAAATCGGCGTCCGGCGCCACGATCACCGGCGCAGTATTGCCCAATTCCAGCGTAACTTTCTTGATGCCTGCACGGGCGAGAATTTGTCGCCCAACAGGAGGGCTGCCGGTAAAAGTAATTTTGGCCACCTTAGGATGTGAGACCAGCCAGTCTCCCACGGTGCTGCCTGGACCGTTGACCAGGTTGATGCCGCCATCCGGCAAGCCGGCTTCCTGCAGAACTTCACAAAGAATACCCGAGCTGAGCGGCGTTGTATTCGCCGGTTTGAGCACGATGGAATTACCTGCCGCAATCGCCGGGGCCACTTTGTGGGCGACTAAATTAATTGGGAAGTTGAAAGGGGTAATAGCGGCTACCACGCCCACCGGGCGGCGGATCCAAAAACCAAAGTACCCGTCGCCGGAGGGTACGGCATCCAGCGGCACGGTTTCACCGTGGATGCGTTTGGCTTCTTCCGCTGCCACCAAAAAGGTGCTGGTGGCCCGGTCTACTTCAATCCGAGAAAATTTCAGCGCTTTGCCTGCTTCTTTGGCGATGGTCTGGGCGATTTCTTCGCGGCGCTCCTGAATTAGATTTGCAGTTTTGGCTAAGATTTCGCCCCGTTCGTAAGCGGGGAGTTCGGCCATCGCTGACGCCGCTTTCTCGGCGGCTTCCACCGCACGGTGCACTTCTTCTTCTCTCGCCGAAACTACAGAAGCAACGACCTTTCCATTGTATTTGTTTTGTACCTGAAAAACAGGGCCACCGTCCACCCATTTCCCGCCGACAAAAAGCTTGAGTTCCATGATCACCTCCCTGAAATAAGGTCTGCACAAGACTACACCTTATAGCTGCAAAATATGTAATGTTGCGAACGTTTGAAATCATCCAAACCTTCGATAAAAAATAAAACCTCTCGCGTCTAAAAGCGTGAGAGGTTGAAACTATATCAGACTGATGCTTTCTCTTTCAATAAGGTTTTGTTATTCAGTGAATCCGTGTACTCCTCAAAGGAGGGGACGGTTTCCAGTACATCAGGCCATTCATCGATGAACCGTTTGTAGAACTGCAAAACTCTGCTGTAAAAGAAGTGCATTTCCAGCACTCTTGTGCAAAAGGCCAACATTTTTTGTCTGTCTTCCGGTGAGGCTTTTTCGTATTTCTTAACCAGAATCTTCAGATATTTTTCAGCTATTTCAAAGCTATGTTTATGCATCCGGTAAAATCGGATACTGCTGCGAATGAAAAAGTCGTCCGCGAGCCGGTAGTAATCCTTGCGGTCATTTGTGACCCACATTTTGCGCACGAAACCCATTTCTTCCAACTGCCGGGCATGGGTGCTGACCGGCCCTTTGCTGACTTTTAATTTCATACAGATTTCATCCAGTGAGAGCGGTTCCGGACTGGAAATGAGGAGTCCGACGATCCGCCCCTTGAGCATGGGCTCGCCGATATCGGAGTAGGCTTTGCCAATGTCTTCGACTAAGGCATATATGGCATCTATGAGTTCTGGCAAACGGGGTGCTCCTAAGTGGTTGTTGTGACGTTTTTACTATTTGGAATGTTTCAAACAATAAATACTAAGAAATTTTCTTGAGAATGTCAAGTCTTTTATTGCGCTTCCCTAATTTCATGCTCCGGGCAGTCCAGCCGCAACGAGGCTTCTGCCAGCGGTTTATCCATTAACCGGCAGTGATGCGGCTCGTCCGTAAGCGGATGTTCATACGTTGAAAGCACTTACAGGAAAGGCACAACCGCGCCAGATAAGCGGTTCCGGCCAGGTAAAGGAAAAAGAGAGTCCATGCGAGCGTCACTTCCGATTGCCCAGGTTTATCTGTTTGCGTTCAACTTGATTTTTCGGTGATTTTCTGACTCACAGAGGATGGTGCGGTCAGAGATTTCTTGTCGAGTTTCCCGATGGCGGTTTTGGGCAGGGCTTCCACAAATTCCACCGAATGAGGGATTTTGTATTTAGCCAGCCGCTGAAGCATAAAACTGAGCAATTCCTCTTCGGTCAACATTTGATCTTCTTGTACAACCACAAAAGCCTTACCAACTTCGCCCCATTTCTCGTGCGGAACGCCGATGACGGCGGCTTCGGCCACGGCCGGATGGGCGTGTAGGACACTCTCCACCTCAGCCGGATAAACGTTCTCGCCGCCGCTGATGAACATATCCTTGCTGCGGCCCATGATGTAAAAGTAGCCTTCTCCATCTTGACGAGCCATGTCGCCGGTGTGCAGCCAGCCCTCTTTGATGGCTGCCGCGGTTTCTTCAGGTTTACGCCAATAACCGGGCGTCACGTGCGGGCCTCGAATGAGCAGTTCGCCCTCTTCGTTTGCGTCACAGGTACTGCCGTCGTCTTTTACCACTTTCATGTCGATGTGTTAGCTGCTCGGAATGTTGGTCGCGTTCAGAAAAGTCTGTATCATTTTTATGTGCGCGGTCCTTCATTGCGACAAAGTGTAGAGCGTGGAGCGCAGGGCGTTGACCTGTTCGCGCCATTCCGAGGAGTAAATGAGGATTGTTGGTTCGGCGTCGGCGATGATGCCTTTTAACTCATGCACCGTCAGACGCCGATTGAGATTGTGCAGGATAGCGCCAAGCTTCCCACAGGCGAATAAGATGTCGAGATACTCTACGCAATTGGTGGAGTAGACCGAGACCCGGTCGCTTTTCTGCACGCCGAGGCTCCCCAGGAAATTTGCCGTGCAATTGGCCTGTGCATTCCATTCTGCGTAGGTAATTTCCTGCCCACTTACTACATCTTGCAAAGCAATGCGTTCGCGTGTGAGCTTAGCGCGTTTATCCAGCCAGTCGGTGACGTAGTGTGATTTCTGTGGATTCATTGAATTAAGACTCCGGTTCTTAGGTGCTAAGGTGTTACACTCAAACACCTAACACTAGTAGAGCGATTCCTTATTACCATTGCAGTCATTGCGAGGAGTCCGGCAACTGCCGGACGACGAAGCAATCTCCAAATTATCATACAGTTAGCCCAACTTCGACAGTTAAAAATTTTTCCACCTGATTTTCAGGGTTGAGCAATTCTCAAGTCCCTGTTTTTTAGTTTTTGTTCTTTGAAAACCTACCCTCTTGATTTTTAACAATTTATTTGTTATTTTAGATGCGTGTATATAAGAAAGATCAACATAAAGAAAGACGGTAAAAGTCACGCTTACTGGGCATTAGTGGAATCGTATAGAACTGAGCGAGGTCCTCGCCAACGTGTGATTGCCCACCTGGGTGAAATGGACCGTTCTGGTCGTTTGGGAGTCAAAAAAGCCGCAGAAGGTCGTTCGGATCACCAAGTCGACCTTTACGACTCTGTGAAGCCTGAGTGGGTTGAAGTCAACGTTGGTGCTGTACGCACCGAGCGGGTGCGTGATTTTGGCGACGTTTCAGTCGGGCGCCTGACCGATGGCTGGCGCTGGAACTTCTGAAGCG
>JBHHYI010000326.1:0-4056 GCA_046757525.1 bacterium
GCCCCCAAACTGTCATTTCGAGTCAGGCGGCTGCCTGACGAGAAATCTGGTTTGTACCTAAATCAGACCCCTCGACTACGTCCGGCAACTGCCGGACTCCGCTCGGGGTGACAATATGGTGGTTAGAGGCCCCTTAAGTTGACGCTAAAAGGCAGCTGCTGGACAGCCCTTGATGGGCGCCCGACTGACAAAAATGCAAACTTTTTTGAGACCACTTTAAAAAAGAAAGCCACTGAGCAACCCAGCGCGCAAAGCTGCAACCCAATTCGGTGACTTCGGCGCTGTTCGGTGGAAATATTTTTTTGACCACCGAAAATCACCGAAGTCGCCGAAGGTCACCGAAAAAACTTTGCTAAAAAAACAACTTATCGCAGATTTGTATTACAGATTCAGATGGATAAAATGAGTAGAGAATGTGAAAATAGTACAAAACAGGTCTTTGTCACGGCTTAATAGTTTTCAGCATCTTAAGCTTTGCTTTTATAGAAAGAATTTTTTGGAAAAGCATCAATTTCAAAATGCTTTGTTTGAATCAGTGTGAATCCGTGGCTAATAATTTGCGGCTTCGCCGCGCTAGGGATTCCGGATAATAGCCTTCTGGAATAACAGGCTGAATAGTTTCTGAAAACTTTTAGCAAATCCAGTAGTTACATAGGACAAATCACTACAAATATCACTTCTGCGAACACCTGGAATGGGTTTGACGCTACTTAATCGAACCAAATTGAAAGCAGTGGCGGCCTTGTATCTCGTTGCTGTGGCCTGGTCGCGAACGGTTATGGGACAACCAGTGCCGTTTAACACGGGAGAAGATTACCAACTGTCATCAGCTCGTGCTGCTTTGAAAACTCGATTGGTGTCACTTCCCCGGTTGAACTTCAGAGAGGCGCCAGGTGAAGCAGCGGGGCAGGAGAATACCGGACGAGTCTTCTTTTTTAAAGAGGTGGTCCTGTCAGCGTTTTACTCTTTCGATGGCGTGAGCGGCCTTCCACCTTCTGACCTTACCAAAGACCATTTCGAGATCTCACCAAGACCTCCGGGAAATTACATTGGATTGGATTACGTCAAGACTTTTACTTCATCTTCACTTGCAAACAAGGTCTTGCCAGATTGGTTGCCGCTAACGGCAATGAACCTTCATCCGCGCCTGGTCTACGATCGTATGGAAAGGAACGGAGGCCTTGATCGAATAAAGGTTGCCCCGCAGGATTTCTGGCTCCGGTTCAATCCTGGCGGTCTTGACCGACTCAACCTACGAGTAGGCCAGTTCGTGATTCCCTATGGCGTGAACCCCATCTTAGCACCCAGGCAGCAGTTCTTGCTCCCGGTTGAAGCCACCGATCTTGGTCTGAAGTGGGACTGGGGCCTTGATCTCAAGGGTCCTGCTGGCGAGTATGACTGGGAAATTGCCATGACTATCGGATCCGGCGAAGGCGTGCACGCGCCGCGGCTTTTAACCAATTCGGATCGCAGGCGTTATTTGATTACGGGTAGAATCGGCGCACCCACCTACTGGGACTTCCAGCAAGGTCTCTCGTTTCTATATGGCGATCTCCCTGTCATCATGGGTCCGACCATCTTCAGCGACGTCGCCATTTCCCGCTGGCGAATTGGCTACGACGCTTTCTATAAGTATGGTACTTACCTCATGTTAGGAGGGCAGTTGGCTTACGGGCAGGACGGATTCGCCGGGGATGCCCAATTTGTCATGGTCACGAGGGGGAAGAGCGCTGACGTTTTTTCGCTGCGTGTCTGGGCGGACTGGGTCATCCCTAAGCATCAAGATGTGCGCCTTACCGTTCAATTTGAGTCTGTCGTTCACGATTTGGCGACAGCTGGGTCGGATGACACGGCAGCGATCTTCCAGCTTGGCTATTCTTTCACCACTACTATCACCACCATGTTGCATTATCGCCAAGAATTAAACCGTGCCATAGGAGAAAAAAACAATGCCGTCTATTTTACCTTCATCTATTACGGCTCTTAAGCCAGCGTTCCCGAGGTTGTCCGCGAAAGGCAAGCGCGGCGGAGCATTGTCAGCGCTCTGGTGCTGGCTCCAGATTGCCTGGTTCGTTGCTGCTCTACCTGTCTTTGCACAGGATGGTGTGATCCCTCAATTCACCGATGTTGCTGCTGAATCGGGTCTCGTGTTCCGTCACAACTTTGGGGCTGACAGGTTGAAAAACGTCCTGATGACCACCGGCAGTGGCTGCGCCTTGTTTGACTACGACAACGACGGCTGGTTGGACGCTTTCCTGGTCAACGGTACCAACCTTGACGAAAATGGTGTCCCACGCCCTGAAGGAGCCACCCACCACGCTCTTTTCCATAACCAGGGGGACGGTACGTTCAGGAATGTGAGCGAATCTGCAAATATCACCCAAGCAACCTATGGTCAAGGGTGTGCCGTTGGTGACTTCGACGGTGATGGGTTTACCGACCTCTACATCACCAACTATGGGCCGAACCAATTGTACCGGAACCGGGGTGACGGAACTTTTGAGGACGTGACCCAGCAGTCAGGCACAGGTGACCCGCGCTGGAGCACCGGCGCTGTTTTTTTTGATTATGATGGGGATAACGATCTGGATCTTTTCGTGACAAATTACCTCAAGTACCGACTGAACATAGAGGGCGTTCACGCATCCTCACTCTCCAAACGGGCCGGGTTCCGGTTTTTCCCCGGTCCTCGTGACTACGAAGCCGAGGACGACGTCTTGTATCGAAACAACGGCGACGGCAGCTTTACCGATGTGAGCAAAGAAGTCGGGCTGGTCTCTGGAGGAAAGGGGCTAACCGTCGTGGCCGCTGATTTCGACAACGACGGAGATCGAGATATCTTTGTCGCCAATGACGCGACGCCTAATTTTCTCTACCAAAACCAGGGCGGAAAATTCGCCGAGATCGCGGTGAGGGCAGGCGTTGCCCTTGACCCGGACGGCGTGGAGACCGCCGCCATGGGTGTGGACGTCGCTGATGTGGACGGTGACGGCAAACAAGATCTCTATGTCACGAACATGGTTTTCGAATTCAATAACTTGTACCACAACCTGGGCAACATGCTCTTTGAGGATGTAACCAAAGCCCTGCGCCTGGACAAGGACAATTACCGTCATGTCGGCTGGGCGACACGATTTGTGGACTTCAACCACGACGGTTATGTGGATTGCTTTGTGGCCAATGGCCACGTTGTCGATTACATCGAAGGGTTCTCGCAAAGCATCACCTACCCGCAGCAGAATATGCTCTTCCTGGGAGATGCGACGGGACGTTTCAAGAACGTTGCTAATAAATGCGGAAAACACTTCCGAAGAAAACGCGTCAGCCGCGGGGCCGCTTTCGGAGATTACGACAACGACGGAGACATTGACATCCTGCTCTCAAATTCAGGAGAGTGGGCTGAGCTTCTCCGCAACGAGACCCCGACAAACGCCCGCTGGCTCAAGGTCCGTCTCATAGGCCGTCCGCCCAACACTCACGGCATTGGCGCCAGGGTTGTGATCAAGTTCAAAGACCGTACAATCTCCTCTGAGATTCGCTTCTCCCCAACCTACTTGAGCAGCAGCGATCCTACACTTTATATTGGCCTCAGACCGGAGGAAGTCGAAGGGACGATTGAAGTTGCCTGGCCTTCCGGTAAGACATCTGCCCGCAAAGTCCAGGCAGGGAGGCTGATTGTCATTGAAGAACCGAAATGGTAGAATAAGGTTCAACACAATAATTTGTTGAATATTTGTGAGGATTTGTTAACTTATTCAGTGAATTGCCCGGTCGGCTCAATCAAGCGTCCTTGCCGGACGTAAAAACAATAACTTGGTAAGCAAGCGTGGGGGCCTGATTGCGCATTTAAACAGTTTGCACGCCCTCACCACTGGGTGCCCGACCGAAAACTTGGAGAATGGGACTGAAATGATTAGATTCTCACCTAAGTATTTATTTTTTCTGCTGGTCTTCTTTGGCGTTGTTTTCTTCATCGGCAATTACTTTGATGAGGGGGTTCAGACTTTCGATTATGAGAGTTATCTCTTTGCCCTGCAACCTGACTGTGGCCAATGT
>JBHHYI010000327.1:0-4034 GCA_046757525.1 bacterium
CCGTCGAAGGTCCGCACGCGCCAGGTGTACACGCCGGGCCGATCCAACTGGGGCTGCCATTGTGTAACCAGACTGGCTTCCGCCACCGGAGGCGACCGCTGCAACAACGGACTGTTAAAACCCCTGGAAGTGTCGACTTCAAAGTAGTACCTGATGTTCTCGCCACCGATTCTACTGTTGTTGGTTACCAGCGCCGGTTTGGAGGTCGCAACAACCCCAAAAGGTAAAGGCTTGATGATGGACAAATCCGACTTAAAAACATGAATCGCTTTCTCTGCCACGTTGTTTACTTCATCTACTTCCTCGATGAGATTGGTGGGGTCGATCTCACATTGAATGCGGTAAACTCCCGGCACCTTGGGGATGCGCCAGGTCGCGGTCACAGAATCGACCAGGGCGAGCGGTTTTATTTTGACCGTTGCAATGGGTTGACTTTTCCCTTCAGCGTCCAGGGCCGCAAACCGCACTTCTACGCTGTCATCCGCAACAATGCCATAATTCCTGACCTTTGCGGAAAGGGTGGTCGTCGAGTCTGTGCTCAGCAAAAAATCAGATTCGAACGCGATTTCGTTTGCCTTGACCGCCAATTCCGGTTTTGTGGAAAGCACCAAACTCAGTGCCGGGTCGCCGATGAGCTCGTACTGGTTGATGACATTTCGGTTGATCTGTTGATCCCCCAAACGCCCCCAGAGACCGACTTTAGCCAGAGTCGTAGCCTCGCCCACGCTGCGCACCCCGTCTTTGGTCACGGCCGGAAAAAGGCTGTCTAAAAGGAAAAAATCCTGGGTAATGAAACCAAAACCGGTGGAACCCCAATAGGCAGCCGCGCCGATTGGGTTGAGAACGAATGCTTCCGACAGGCTGTTTATGGCAGGATTGGCAAAGCGAGCCGAATGACAGGACATTCCGGTCATAAACGGAAATACCTCCCGGTTTTGCCAATCCTCAGGCTTGCCGATGTCGATGTCCCAGACCGAGCTGCCGGCATGACCGAGAAAGTTCACCCACAGCGCGCCATCCTTGATTTTCTGGGCCGCTGATTTTCGCAGCGACAAAGTGATGGCCTCGTTGGTGGTCTTGTTGAATTGAGTAGCCTCCCCATTGAAAGGCAGCGTCTCGATGTGCTTTTCTATTAGATTATTGGCCTGTGACAAAAAAATCCTTTGCTCGTTGCTGTTGATGCCGCCATTGAAGAAAACGAATTCTTTGTTCCAGGTATCGAATGGCAACTTTTCGTAAGCGATGATCTTGTTGATGATTACCTCTGCCTGCTCAGGGGTTTCCACGGGAATGCGGCCAACGAACATCTCCGGAAGGATATCTTTTGGACCGTCCAGCGTGACAAACCAGTTGTCTGTCACCGGATCGCCATACGTGGGCACGTAATTCGTCTTGGTGGTTTGTGCCAGGAGCTTCTTGGGATCCCAGGAAGCGTCTCCCAAAAGCACCAGAAACACGGGAGCTGGCTTTTCCCAGTTCAAATAGGCGTAATTCAAAAAATCCTTGATGGCCTGTGGACTGACGACGCCCCCGTTGAATTCGTCAAAAATATCCTGGACGTCCACCACCATGCTGCGAAGGCCGTTGTGCGCACTGCGGTAGTCGGCAAGCGACCGGGCTTGCTGCACAAAGTTTTTGTGCGTGATGATGAGGTAATCGGCCCCATTGGACAGGTTGTGCAAATCGCTGCTCGTGTCCTTGAAGATCTGCTTAACCTTCTTGATCCCGGCCCGGGCAACGCTGTAATAAAAGCTCTGAGATTCTGCAATGTCTGTGAATGAAGCCGCATAATGAAAGGCTTGTTGATTTCTAAGCGTATCTGTTAAGACTGCCGGTCCCTGGAACCGTCTGGACAACACCTCGGCAACAGTGCCCGCGCCGGCCCCTTTCCAGCCAACCAGGGCCCACGAATCGCGAAATTCAACCTCGCGCGCCAGGGCGCTGCCCACGGATTCCAGAGCCTGGTACGCCTTTTCCGTCATTTTGGCGGAACCGTCGTCGGCGATTCCGGCCAGAACCACGCTGCCCTCTGGCAAAGCACCGATGTAGTCGGCCAGCGCATCGGCCTCTTCAGAGGAAGCAAAGGTATCGAAATGCTTTGATTCGACCGCACCGGTTTGGCTATCGATGGCGACCAAATTATGACCGCGTTTGATTGAGTTGAAAATTGCGAAATCAGCAACGATGCGCACAAAATTACCATCGTCAAATCCCGCGGATTCGATCCTGTGAATGGACAGCCGCTGCGTTTGGGGTTGCCACATCTTTCCAGAATTAGGGGCAAAAATCCGCACCTCGCTGTCCGGAAAATTGACCAGCGAATATTCGGTCAAAAAGCTCGTGGCCGTCTGGTTTTGGAACTTGAGCTGGCCGGCGCCGGCAACGTGCGTGCGGGGATATTTAAACTCGACCCAATCCAGATAAATCTGATTCACCTGGGCGCCCGTATCCGGAACCAGGTGGAGCTCAAACTTGTTTTTGCCGTCGTGCAGCAGACTGGTAGGAATCTCAAGCCGCAAAATCAGCTCGTCGCGTTCGTCGAAAAAGCCTTCGCCCACAACCTGGTCATTGATGAAAATGCGAACGTGGTGATCGGGATGGACCGGGTCCCGGGTGGTGCCCTGCAGGCGCACACTCAGAGAACAAGGGCTCACAGATTCATTCAAACCGCTCACTTCAAAAGCAAAACTCTCGCGGTCATCGTCGAACAAATATCTCCAAACCCACCCTTCACCGGGATCCAAAGTACTGTCCAATTTCCAGCGATAAAACAAGGAGTCCTTTTCTACATGAAGCGTTTCCCAGTAATAAGGCGCTGCCACTGCTGGAGATGGGTTCTCGGGAACCACTTGATAGCGCAGGCCAGGGTCGCCGTCCGAAGTGAGCCAGTACACGTTGGTGTCCGAATACAAATCGTAGTAGGTGCTGTCCCCACGGTGACGGTCCCCATAAAAATAGAGGGTGTCGTTGGGACTGAACGTGGCGCCTTGTGGGCCGGTGATCTGCAAAGGGATCTGAACACCCTGGTGCAGAATCTTCAAGGTTGGCAAGTCGAGCAAGTCAACGGCAACGCCGGCATTGACCAGCTCTTCATAAGTCAAAGAATAGATCCCCTCAGCGTCGACCAGGAGCTTGTAATAGGTAGCCTGCGGGTTGTACCAGGGAGGGCCCGCCAGCGGCTTCGTCAAAATATCTCGGTCGGCACCGGGGTCAAAATCGCCGTTTAACAAAATTGAGCGTGCTAATTTCTCAAACGCGTCCCTGGGTTTTCTGCCTAAGCTGCGTGTTTGAGCCAAGGGCTTCGAGAAGGAAACTCGAACGGTCAAGGATTTGTACACCCGCAATACTTTCCGGATAGGATTGTATTGCACCGGAGCAATCTGGATTCGGCCAACGCGGCGACCTCGCCAGCGTCCCTCGCCAGAAAATTCGGCCAGCGTGGAAGGCCAGTAGCGCTCTGCCTGGTAAATGGCAGGGTCCTTTTTGTAAGAGTAAGAAAGGTCCTCCGCGTTAGAGTCCTCCTTCACTTCAGGGACGGGTGGTATCTCTATTTGCACAATCTCTTCGAAGGAACTTTCCAGAATGTTTACCGAAACGTCCGCGTTGTTGGGAATCTGAATCAAGGCGCCGGCTACCGGCAGCATGGGGTGCCCCGGCGTAGTAATTGCGCCGAATCCGGAGGCGGTGAGCAACTGGTAACTTTCTTGTTCGATCGTTAGAGGCGTTACTTGCAAATCGAACGGCCGAAGCGAAATCACCAGTTCGCCCGGCGTGCTTTTCACAACCCTAAAGGCCCGCTTTTCAGGCACAGCTTCCTGCCCCCGCGCCAATTGAATCAGGAAAGCAGTAAGAGAAAGGACGAAAAGGTTGGTTAGCCTGGACATGATTGGTGAATTGCACAGCTAATGGTAAACTGGACTCCTTGTATGAAAGGCTTGCTCTGGGTAACGCAATCGTCTCGATTGCGTAGCCCATGGGGCTGTCCAAAAAGGGCCATTTTTGTGTCATTCCCGCGGAAGCGTTTTGGCGTCAAC
>JBHHYI010000328.1:0-4034 GCA_046757525.1 bacterium
ACAAATTGCGATTCCCACTTAAAAATGTAGCTTCTCAAATCCGAACCGAGATTGTGGTAGTTGAATTCCGTATTGAAATAATAGCTGCGGTAGCTATTCTCGCTGGCCATGAAGCCCTCTTCTCCTGAATACGGATGTGTGGGAAACGGGCCATGTTCGGTGCCTGGCGTGTGGCCCCAAAGGCGGACGAAATCGCCAAAATTGTCAACAAAAGCCCAGAGAAAAAACTCAGTGGCATCGTCCCCCGTGTCCGAATCGCTGTCACCAGAGTCCTCTCCTTCGCCAAAATCCTTGCCGAAATCTCCAAGCTCACCTTTGTCTTTCTCTTGCGCACAAAGCCTTGTCGGTTGGCCAGCCATCAAGACGAGACCGACCAACAGAATGCTCAAAGAATACAGTAACTTAATGCTCATGACTGCACCCATAAAATAGTGAACGATTCAAAGGCCTGGGAATGAGATAGGCGACTTTATTATTTTACTCTTATTATGGGATTTGGATTCAAAATAAAACAAAAAACCCCCAGCCAGTCGTCAAGCTGGTTGGGGGGTCCAGTTGCCGGGGAAAAAACCGAACTAATTGATTGACTCGTTCGCCACTTGTGTGAGATTCAAGGCCGAAACCTTTTTGTTCAGTGCTTGGAGCTGCTTTTCGATGTCTGAGTGTTTGTCGAACGGACCGTCTAATTCCTTTGACATATCGCAGTCCTTGTCAAGTTCAACAGCCTTTTGTGCATTTCGCCAGGAGTCGAGGGTATTGCCCGCCTGAAATTGGCAGGCGGCTAATTGGTAGAGGCAGTCGACCTTGAAGCTCACACTTTGATATTTCACAGATTGCAATTGATCGTACAATTGCTCAAATGTTTCAATGGCCTCCGGCCACCTCTTCAGCGCCTTGAGGATTCGGCCTTTTTTGTACAGCAACGAAGGGTTATTGGGATATTTTGCGTAGAGTTGATTGCATATTTCCAGGGCTTTCTCATATTCGCCTTCGTTGTAGTAGACAGTCGACAGGCCATAAAGGCCATCGACCTTAAGGAAGCGGCCTTTTTCAACGGCTAATTTTACTTGTTCAACCCCTTGTTTTTTCTTGTTCTTGGAAAAAGGAAGGATGCGTAGCAATTTGGTGCTGGCGCCCAGCCAGTAATTGTACAGGCCCAGGCCGTAGTACGAATCGTAACACCTGGGATCGTATTTGACAGCTTTTTGGAAACTGTTCATCACTTTGGTGCCGTCCTTGAAGGCATCCAACCACTTGCCCCTTCTGGCATAATAGACACTGCGCGACCCATAGGCACACCCCAGGTAGAAGTAATTCATGCCGTCCCTTTTATTTTTCTTTACAGCCTTTTTTGCCAGCTTAATCGATAAATCCATCAAGCTGTCTAATCTGGACTCGTAGAGCTTGACCCTATAATTTCTCATGATGGTTTGATAGGTAGCCATCAAACCAAAGGCCCCCGCAGGCAAATCGGGATAGTCAACTCTCAACTGAGTTGCCAATTGAATGGCTGTCTCATATTCTTCGTTGTGATATTTTGCCAGGGCTTTTTCAAAAATGAGATAATATGAGGTATCGCGTGGGGCTTCTTGTGCCACAACTCGATTCAGAAATAGGAACAGACAACAGGCAGTTATTGCCACCGCATTAAACCGAAAGCGCTCCATCGTTCGCCCTCCAACTTAACATTGACAAGCAGCGGGATGTCTTCTGTACCGCAATAAATACAACTGAGGTAGGAAAAACAACGCTGAGATATGACGTTTATTCAATATAATAACACAAGTACAATTATTCAAGTATTTTTTTGCATAATCGCAATTTTTTGTAAAGAAATGTAGTGTGTACCCCCGAAACATCCCCTTGCATTTTTTTTTATTTATACGTATTTTTAACCCACTCGAACAGAAATTGTGCTTTGTTCCTGTGGCGCACGGTTTAGCCACCAGCAACAATTGTTTAGAACTTGTAATCGGAAAGAATCATTATGACCTTTAAGAGAAAGGACAGTCACGCCTCTTTAGTAACGATTTTTCTGGTCATTTTCATCGATCTCATTGGATTTGGCATTGTACTGCCATTGCTGCCTTTGTATGCCGAGGCGTACGGGGCCTCTCCATTCGTCATCGGCCTTTTGGCGGTTTCTTTTTCGGCCATGCAATTCATCTTTAATCCCATCTGGGGGCGCATTTCAGATCGCGTGGGACGGCGACCAATCCTTCTGATGAGCCTGATCGGGTCGGTGATTTCTTATGCGATCCTGGGTTGGGCACCTTCTTTGTTTTGGCTTTTCATATCGCGCATCGCTGCGGGCATATTCGCCGCCAACATTTCAACGGCCATGGCTTATATTGCAGATGTCACCTCGCCCGAAAATCGTTCCAAAGGCATGGGTTTGATCGGCGCGGCCTTTGGCCTGGGTTTTATCTTCGGGCCGGGTTTTGGTGGCCTTTTGAGCCGCGCAGGCGAAATCTGGAGTCAGGGCTTCAGATTTTCTTTGCCTGGCTACGGCGCTGCCCTGTTTTCTGCCATTGCCTTGTTGCTGACCATATTCAAACTGCCCGAATCTCTGACCGCGTTAGATGCTGGCAGGTCAAAAACCGCAACCCAAAAATTTTCTCTGCGTTCTTATTTCAAGCCCATCGGCCGGGCTGTCCGCCAACCTGAGGTAGCACGCCCGCTGCTGGTGTATTTCTTAGTGGTCTTTGCCGTCGCAAACATGCAAATGACCTTCCCCTTGTTTACAAAAGCCGTCTACAACTTCGACGTCATGCAAAACGGGTTCCTGTTTGCCTTTATTGGCATCATCGCCGCCGTGCTCCAGGGAGGGCTAATTGGCAGGCTCTCGAAAGGATTTGGCGATGGCCCCCTGGCGATTTTGGGCACGGTTTTGAGCATGGTGGCCCTGACCCTGATACCCTTCGCGATAACGGTACCGCTCCTGGTCGGCGTCTTAGCCATTCTTGGCATCGGATCGGGGCTCAACACCCCCACCTTGACCAGCCTGGTTTCTGTGGGCACGGAATCCTCTCTTCAGGGGGGGGTCATGGGGGTCAATCGCGCAATCTCCAGCCTGGCGCGGATTTTGGGACCGCTTTGGGGGGGGTGGTCGTATGGTGCTCTTGGAATCAATTGGCCGTACTGGACCGCTGGAGTATTCTTGTTTTTTGCCGTATTGATCGGCATTCCCCTTTGGCACAAGGGACCGGTTGGCTCAAAAGAAATCCTAATACACGAAGGCATTCAGGAACAATCCAGTTGACGAATGGGTAAAGGCGTGAAAAAACTAAAGGCAGGCTTTTCTGAATAAAAGCGTAGAAATCTTAGTTTGGATAGACTCAAAATAGAGAAATCCTGATGAACTTGAACAACAAAGTCGCCTTAGTCACCGGCGCTTCCAGCGGCATCGGCAAAGCCACGGCTGTGCTTCTCGCCAAAGAAGGCAGCCAGGTGGCGCTGCTTGGGAGGGAGGCTGCGGCACTGCAAGAAACGGAGCAAGAGATTGCCAGCGTCGGCGGGGAATGCCTGCTGACGCCAGCGGACGTCACACACTTTGAAGCCAGTCGAAAAGCTGTGGAACAGACGGTTGCCCGGTTTGGCCGGCTGGATATTCTGGTGAATGCTGCGGGCATCATCGCGACCGGCTCGGTTGCCAACACCTCTTTGGCCGTGTGGCAAGAAATCATGCGCGTGAATCTCGATGCTGTCTTCCAGATGATACAGTTGGCACTGCCCCATCTGGAGAAAACCAGAGGCAGCATCATAAACGTTTCCAGCGTAGCTGGCCTGCGCGCCTTTCCCAACATCCTGGCTTATTGCGTTAGCAAAGCCGGCGTAGACCAGCTCACCAGGTGTGTTGCTGTCGAACTCGCGCCTAAAGGCATTCGCGTCAATGCGGTCAACCCGGGCGTTGTGGTCACCAACCTGCACCGCCGCAGCGGCATGGACGACGAGAAATACGCGCATTTCCTGGAACACAGCAAAACTACCCATCCACTGGGACGTGTGGGTGAACCGCAGGAGATCGCGGAAGC
>JBHHYI010000329.1:0-4033 GCA_046757525.1 bacterium
AACGTCATTTCCTTTTTCATATGCAAAGGTGACGTTTTCAAAAGAAAAGTTTCCTTTAAAATTATTGAGCGTTACGTTGCGGGCCGGGTCGTCTCCTTCTTTAGCCATATTTAAGATTTCTTCCATTCGGTCTAATCCGGCAAAGGCTTCTGTGATTTGACTACCAATATTACTCATTTGAACGATGGGGGCAATCAGAAATCCCAGGTAAAGCGTGAAAGCGAAAAAATCGCCGACCGTCATGTTTCCTTTCATAATCATGGTACCTCCCAAACCCATGATCCCGACACTGGCCAGTCCTAAAAGTAAAGTCGCAGAACTGGTCACTAAACTGGTTGAGGTTAACGATTTTTTGACATTTTGAAAAATTCGGTTCACACCATTTTCAAAAACTTTGATTTCTTGCTGTTCGGCATTAAATCCTTTGATCACCCGGATGCCATTCAGAGACTCGGTAAGACGGCCGGTAACCTCGGCATTTATGGCTCCTCTTTCCCGAAAAATCGGTCGAATATAGGAGAAGGCTTTCAGGGAAATCAGGCCGAAGAAAATCAGAGGCACGAGGGTGTAGAGTGTCATGAGAGCATTAATTTTAAGCAGGAGAAATAAGGCGACCACCGAGGTTAAAATACCGCCAAAAAGCTGCACCAGCCCGGTGCCAACCAGGTTGCGTACCCCTTCGACATCCGACATAATGCGAGACACCAGGACCCCTGATTTGGTGTTGTCAAAGTAGCGAACGGGCAGATGAATGATGTGCTTTTGAACCTTTACACGAAGCAGGGAAATCAAATGTTGGGCTTCTACACTCAGGAGGCGTGTGAGAAAAAACGAGGTGGATGCTTGCATAAAAACGGCTCCGCCTACCGCGAATAGCAGCAATTTAAGCAAGGCCGTATCTCCTTTGGCGATAACATCATCGATGAGATATTTACTGGAACCGGGCAGAACCAATCCTGCCAGACGATTGATGATAATAAGAACCAGCCCCAATAAAAGGAGGTATCTCCGCGGCCAAATAATGGTTTTAAATACGTACCCGACGGTTGAAAGAGAACGTTTACCTGATTTATTGCTATTTGAATTCTGATTCATAGTGCAAAGTGTTTCGACTTTCTTCTAATGTATTCTATTTTAATTCTAACGTTTTAAATAACTTTTTATGGATTTCGCTGGAATATTTCGGGGAGTAGTCTTGATACAATTTGATAGTTTTTTTGACCGAATCCACAAACGCCTGGCAATTGGGACAGGTTTTGATGTATTCGTGCAAGGCTTGACAGGCCGGTGAGTCCATCTCTTCACCTAATTCCTCACAGATTTTTAGAATTCTTTGTTTTATAGTTGATTCCATTTATTGCTCCACATAAGGTTCTAATTTATCCCGCAAAAATAGACGGGCACGACGTAAACGAGCTTTTGCCGCGGGAATTGAAATGTTTAAGGTTTCCGCCACCTCTTCGATTTTTAGACCTTCGAGGTCTTTTAAAACAAAAACTATTCTATAAATTGACGGCAATTCGAGAATGGCCTGGTCCATGTGGCTTTTCAATTCATTATTTAATCAGCGATTTTGAAGTAGTAGTTATTGCCACTTTTTTTGCACCTATATTTCATTTGAATTCGAATTTCAGAGTATGGTTGTTTAGCCACGGGACTTTTGGATCAATTCCTTTGCTTTTCAGCTTTGAGTTCAAATCATGGAATAAGGGTTCAAGTATTTCCCGGTGTCTATGACCATACATTGTTACGGTGATTTGATCCTCTCTTAGCTTTATTAGCGCTTGTTCTTTGAAAAATTTCTCATATATCGTTTCAGCATTCATTGGGATATATTCTCCCCCAAGGTTTGCCCGAAAAGCACTGATCAGGTTATAGGCAATCAGTTTAACGGCCAGGTGCATGGTTACCTCATTCAACTCAATGCTTGACAGGTCCGACAATCCGAAGAAATTTTCTTCGTCAAACCAGAATTCAATCCCCCATCGATTTGAGTATATTTCTATCGTCTCTTCCTCGGTTTTGCCATCATCATTGGTGAGGTAACCGTAAAGCGTCCGTACTTTATCCACCATCTCATCTACCACAATGAGTCGTATATCTTCGCAATAATTGCGGATTGTGGTTTTGATGGAGGTCACTCCTAATGTGGCTGTTAACCGTCGAAACGACTCCAGCGGGATTTTCTCCATTTCTTTGATACGATTCTGATGACGTCTCAATAAGGTCACAAATTTCTGACCTTTAAGGCGGAGATGTGCCAACAGTTCACCAACGCTGAACCATTTGTCCATAGTACAAACAACGGACTTGTCTGAAATGATTGCCAGGGTTGCATCGGTTAGAATATCGCCGATCTCGACAGCGGTCTTACCGGGATAACAGGCCATCAGATAGATGGGATTGCGATATCGTTGATCCAATACGGCATTAACTTTGATAGCCTTAAAAGGATATCTTGCTTTTCCATCACTGTCTTTCTGAATGTCCACTTTGCCGTTATAGCGAATCAAGTGGGGATCAAAACTAACCACGCTGCCGTCGATTTGGCCAATTTCATACTGGCGTTTGCCAATGGCCCGAATCAGGCGATCGACATTTTCCGTATTCGGTCGTTTCAGGAAACGATGCATCTGGCTTTGGTCGGGGTTGACCGGCAAGCCGCTTGCAATCGCAAGCCCATCGTCGCTTAGGTCCTTTATTTTTGCAGCGCGTCGTTTTCCTACCAGTGCCAAATTGACCCACATCAACACATCATTCAGTACGGGTATGCCCGAAGAATTGAGGCCCAGGTGCTTAACCAATTCGCCGATCCCAAGCTGCTGAAGGTAGGGAATCATTAGAAAATTACCGACAAAATTGGTTTGAATACCGTCATGCAACCGCGTCTCGAGATGTTTGGAGATCTCCTCAGCATTTTGATTCCAGAGTATCCGTCGTTTCTCCTCTAAACTTTTGCCTTGGATAAGGCTTTTGTCGAGGAGATTTTGCTCAGGGGCTTGCCTTTCGTTTTTTTTAAAGAAAGGCCATGTTCTTGTAGGGTACGGGCCACGCTGCGCGGACTGATGTCAAAGTTCTCTTGCTTGAGCCGATTAGCAATCTCGTACATGTTCAAGTGGGGATGCTTAAAGCGAAGCTCGATTATCAACCCTTCAGCCTCCTCAGTCCTTTTACGCGGTTTCTTGGGGCCCGGTTTTTTATCAACCAGCCCCATCATCCCTTGGGCTTCAAACTTGCCCTTATAGTAAAAGAACATGTCACGAGAATAGTTGTATTTTTGACAGATCTTGTCAATCGGTTCTCGGCTTAATGAGCTTTCTCGGATCATCTCATAGCGCCATTGCACTTTATCCTCAGAGCTTAGTATAAATGATCTTGCCGGAGTATCCCCTTGGATTTTCAAAGAACAAGGTTTGATTTGTTTTCTTCCCATGACTTTACCTCCTTGGATAGGTTATGAAAGAATATAATACTTATTGGAGGAAAAGTCAAGTTAATAGTAGTCATAATTATGGCATTAATATTAACCAAATGGCTATAAAACTCAACCGAAAACAGCTTGTTCAGCATGAATTAACCTTATTTATGCCTGTTTAGTTAATTAAGTAACAAATTTCCCATCATATTAATGCCATATATATTACAACTATAATGAAATCATCTAAAACTATATAATCAATTGATAATATACATTATTAGAATATTTTATTGTTTGCTTTTTAATTGATTTCAATGGTAATAAACCCCACTTCAAAATCGCTGTAAGCAAAAGTTAATCAATAAAAGTGAAGGTAAATACGGCAGGTAATGGATGGTCATATCAATCAGATAAAAAGCGGTGACAAAGGAAAGTACTACATGAAAAAAGATGGAATCAACAAAGGTGATGACATCTATCAGTCTAAAATTTTTGGAAAAAGGGTTAAACACATCTTTATGTTTTCTGAGCCGGTTTTTAATCAGGTTGCGATCCCATCTTGAGCGCTGCTTAACCAGAGCAATCATTTTTTCCGGTACGTTTGTTAAACAATTT
>JBHHYI010000330.1:0-4030 GCA_046757525.1 bacterium
AAAATTGGGAATGTGTGCGTCTCTTGTCTTTTCTCCATTCTCGAAATAACAAGGTCTTAAGCCGGCTCTACCCCCCTCTCGCAGGCTGGCATATTTTTTGACAAGCTACATTTTGAAATGTAGCTTTGTTTTGCATTAGAATGTAGAAGCAAAACCGACTTCAATGTAGGCGAAAAGGTTCTCAAGAAAAATAAAAGGGTAAGCTCATGTCTAAGCAATTTACACGACGGGAATTCATCAAAATAGGTGGCCTGGGACTGGGGGGACTCACGTTTGGCGGCGCGCTGGCCAGGACCCTTTACAGCGGGTTTGCCGGTCAGCCGGCCTTAGCCGGGCCTGCGTTGACAGGCGCCGTCGAAGGCGCCGTTTCCCGGACGCCCACCTTCTGCGAAATCTGCTTCTGGAAATGCGCTGGCTGGGTCCACACCATTGACGGGCAGCCCTGGAAAATCATCGGCAATGAGGCGGACCCCAATTGTCACGGCCGCCTCTGTCCTCGAGGTTCGGGTGGGATCGGCGCCTATCTGGACCAGGACCGGTTGAAGACACCGTTGATTCGAACGTCGTCCAGAGGCAAACAAACGTTTCGCGAAGCGAGCTGGGAAGAGGCTCTGGAATACGTCGCCGAAAAGATGAAAAAGATCGCTAATGAGCACGGTCCGGAATGCGTGGCCCTTTTCACGCACGGGTCTGGCGGCACTTACTTCAAACATTTGCTGCGGGCTTTCGGCTCGAACAATATTGCCGCCCCCTCCTATTCCCAATGTCGCGGACCGCGCGAAGAAGCCTACATTCTAACTTACGGCGAAGGCGTCCTTTCCCCGGAAAGAACAGACATTCGCAACTCTAAATGTCTCGTGTTAATCGGCAGTCACCTGGGCGAAAACATGCACAACACGCAAGTGCAGGAATTCGCCGACGCGGTTGGCAACGGGGCGACCATCATTACCGTGGACCCGCGCTACTCCGTTGCGGCGAGCAAGTCCAAATACTGGCTGCCCATTCGGCCGGCCACCGACCTGGCGCTGTTGCTGGCCTGGATCAACGTGATCATCGAAGAAAAGCTGTATGACGCAGAATACGTTGCAAAAAACACCTACGGCTTTGAAGAACTCAAACAGTCGGTGCAACAATACACGCCGGAATGGGCCTACCCAATCACAACGATTAAGCCGTCGGTGATCCGTGAAACCGCACGCGTCATGGCCTGGCACAAACCGGCTACTCTGGTGCATCCAGGGCGTCACGTGACCTGGTACGGTGACGACACGCAGCGGGTGCGCGCCGGAGCTATCTTGAACGCCTTGCTGGGAAGCTGGGGCCGACGTGGTGGTCTTTATTATCCCAACAAAGCCAGCGTCCCGAAATACAAATATCCGCCTTACCCAAAGCCTAAGCGAAGCTGGAAAGATGCCTATCCGGAACAATTTCCGCTGGCGAATCTGGCGCTGGCCAGCGGCATCTGCGACGCTACCATTCCATCCGCAGAACGGGATTGCTCCTTCAAAGGGTGGATTGTGTACGGCACCAATCTGCTGATGACGTTGCCGCAACCGCAGAAAACCATCGAAGCCATCCAAAATCTGGAGCTTCTGGTGGCCATCGACCTGATGCCCGCTGAGCTCACCGGTTGGGCCGACGTGGTGCTGCCAGAATGCTCCTATCTGGAGCGATACGATGACCTGCGCATTTCGCCTGGACGCGTTCCCACCGTAGCCCTGCGCGCACCGGCCTTTAAACCCCGGTTCAATTCCAGGCCAGGCTGGTGGATTGCCAGAGAGCTTGGCCTGCGTCTGGGCCTGGCAAAGTATTTTCCGTGGGAAAACATAGAAACGTACCTGGACAGCCGACTCAAAAGCATCGGTTCCAGTTTAGACGAATTGAAGAAAAAGGGTGTGATTACGCTGGAGGAGCGACATCCTATCTATTTTGAAGAAGGGCTCGAGCCCGAGTTTGACACGCCCAGTGGCAAGATCGAGTTGTACTCCACCACGCTGGCAAATTACGGATTTGACCCTGTGCCGCAGTACACGCAACACGAAACGCCCCCTGAGGGCTACTACCGCTTGCTCTACGGCAGAACGCCCACCCATTCTTTTGGGCGCACAACCAACAATCCAATCTTGACGGAAACCATGCAAGAGAATGAAATTTGGGTCAATTCCCGCGTGGCCAAATTGCACGGCATTGGCAACGGGGAGTACGTGGTGCTGGTCAACCAGGACGGTGTTCGCAGTCAGAAAATCAAGGCCAAGGTTACCGAAAGAATTCGCCACGACTGCGTCTTCATGGTGCACGGGTTCGGCCACCGCGACAAACGTTTGCGCAAATCGTTCATGCGCGGCGCCGATGACAATCAGCTTCTCACCCGCGTCAACGTGGACCCGATTATGGGCGGCACCGGCATGCGCACCAATTTTGTAACCTTTGAACCCGTAAGTCAAACAGCATGAATCGGAACAACCGAAATAGAATCTATCGGAGGCAAATATGGCTCGCTATGCAATGGTAATCGACACGAAACGGTGCGTAGGTTGTGCGGACTGTGTGGTTGCCTGCAAGACTGAAAACAATGTGCCGGACGGTTACTGCCGCGACTGGATCGTTCAAGACGTCCAGGGCGAATACCCGGACCTGCAAATGGAAATACGCAGCGAGCGCTGCAATCACTGCGAGAACGCCCCGTGTGTGCGCTGCTGCCCCACGGGGGCCAGCCATATCGACGTTGGCGGCGTGGTGCTGGTCGATCATGATGAATGCACCGGTTGCAAGGCGTGCATCGCGTCGTGCCCCTACGACGCCCGCTTTGTGCACCCGGACGGATATGTGGACAAATGCACCTTTTGCATTCACAGGGTCAAGGAAGGGCTGGAGCCGGCTTGCGTGGCCGTTTGCCCAACGAAGTGCATGCACTTCGGAGACCTGGACGATCCCGACAGCGAAGTCAGCAAGCTGCTAAAGTCGCGCCACAACCACGCTTTAATACCAGAGGCCGGCACGCGGCCCAAGATATTCTATTTGACCTGAAGCAAAAATAAGGGAGCAAATCATGCATGAAATAACCATCACCAGCGGCAGGAGCATGCAGCACATCGACCCGCACCTGAGCATCTGGGGCTGGGAGATACCGGTCTATCTTTACCTCGGCGGTCTGGTTGCTGGCATCTTGTTTTTCTCCGCGTTTTATTTCATTCGCGGCAAATCGCAAGCGCTGCCAACCATCGTAAAAGTGACGCCCTTGTTCGCACCGATCCTACTGGCCATCGGGCTCATTACTCTATTTTTTGATTTGGAGTACAAACTGCATGTGTTTCGTTTTTACACCAACATCCGGCTGCAATCTCCCATGTCGTGGGGTTCCTGGACTTTAGCGGTGATCTTTCCGCTGAGCCTGGTGTGGGCGGCCGTGCACGTGCAGGAGGTGCTGCCGCACTGGCGCTGGCCTTTCGCCTGGATGGAACAGGGGGTGACCCTGACCAAACTCCCTGCGGTGCTGGTGTTGGCCGGCGGCTTCATTCTGCGGTACATCATCGTGGAAGCAGGACAGTTTAGTCACTGGATGCACTATTAACAACGGTGTCAGGTACAAGAATGAGGAATCTGAAAGCAATCAAACAATTGCGTTTCGCTAAAATATAAATAGAATGGTAATCAACTGGAGTGTTAGACATGAGCAACAAAGCAAACAAATACTGGAACCCTTACGTCGCCGGATTTGTGCTGGGACTGGTTCTGCTGGCCACCTTTGTGATCATGGGCCGGGGCCTTGGTGCGTCGGGCGCCATGATGCGCACGGTTACCTATGCGGTGGACAAAGTCAGCCCGCAGCACGTGGACGCTAACCCTTATTTTGTCAAATATGCCGGTGGCGACCAGAATCCGCTGAGCAATTGGTTGGTCTTTGAAATCTTGGGCGTCATCGTGGGGGGGCTGCTCTCCGGTTTGTTAGCAGGGCGGATTCAGTTCAAAACCGACAGAGGGCCACACATCTCCAGGAACGCCAGACTGGCTTTCGCATTCGTCGGCGGCG
>JBHHYI010000331.1:0-3968 GCA_046757525.1 bacterium
AATTAAATTTGGAGAAAGCATGACACTCCATTACAACAGAAGCTCTGAGAAACAAAAGCGTAAAGAGCTTCGCAAGGAAGCGACTGAAGCAGAAAGAATCCTTTGGCAATATCTCAGAGGCAAACAACTCGGAGGCTTCAAATTCAGAAGGCAATACAGCATCGACGCATTCGTCATCGATTTTTATTGTCCTGAGGTCAAGTTAGCGGTCGAAGTCGATGGCCCGACCCACTTTACTGATGATGCCCAGGAATATGACTCGAGCCGAGAAGAGTACATCAAGACTTTTGGGGTCACCTTCTTACGGTTTACAAACGTTGATGTTTATCAGAATATCGAGGGGGTATTAACAGTGATTTTGGCAAGGTTGAACGAATTGAAGGGAGAGAGACAACCTCCCCCTAACCCCCTCCTTGCGAAGGAGGGGGAACGACCAAATTCCGCCCCTGACAAGATGGAAACTAATGGGAGTTCCCACCTTCCTAAGAGGGGGCGTAAGGAGGGTTCCTACCCCCACACGAAGGGAACTACAGAGGGGCCTCCCCCCTGCACAAGGAGTGACGAAGAGAAAGTTCCCCCCTTTCTAAGGGGGGAATTAAAGGGGGGTCAGAATGTCTGACATCGTTAACAAACTCTGGGGCTTCTGCCATACGCTGCGTCACGATGGCATCGATTACGGTGATTACATCGAGCAGCTCACTTACCTGCTATTCTTGAAAATGGCCGACGAAAAGGGCGTGGCCATTCCCGCAGGGTACGACTGGAACAGCCTGAAACAACGTTCCGGCACCGACCTCACCGACCACTACTCAGAGATTTTAAGAAAGCTGCGTGAAGAGTCCGGCTTGCTGGGTGACATCTTCGTTCAGTCCATGCCCCGGTTTAACAATCCGGTCAACCTTAAACGACTCATCACCATGATAGATGATGTGGCCTGGACGGAAATGGATGTGGATGTCAAAGGGCAGGCCTTTGAAGGACTGTTAGAAAAAGCGGCGAGCGAGGGAAAGAAAGGCGCGGGTCAGTATTTTACCCCGCGGGTGCTCATTCAATCGATTGAACGGGTGATGAAACCCGATCCTCGTGTGCATCCGGAATTCACCATTTGTGACCCGGCCTGCGGTAGTGGCGGATTTCTGGTGTGTGCCTATGAGTGGCTCATGCAAATCACCAACGACGGTGCGCAAATCGACCGCAAAGACTGGCAGCGCATAAAGAAGGCTACCTACTACGGTCAGGATCTGGTGCCGCGGCCCCGGCGTCTGGCGCTGATGAATCTTTACCTGCATGGTTTGGAACCAAAAATCTATCTGGGCGACAGTATTTATGAACCCCTGCGCCAGGAGTACTACGACTGCGTTCTTACCAATCCACCTTTTGGTACCAAAGGCGCAAACCAGGCGCCTGTCCGCGATGATTTTTCCATCGAAACCAGCAACAAGCAGCTCAACTTTGTGCAGCACGTGGTGAATATTCTCAAGCCGGGCGGACGGGCAGCCATGGTTTTGCCCGACAACGTGCTGTTCGAAACCAAAGCAGGCGAGGTCTTTGAGATTCTCATGCAAGACTGCAACCTGCACACGGTTTTGCGGCTGCCGCGTGGCACGTTCACGCCGTACAGCCCGGGGGTGAAAGCGAATGTGATTTTCTTTCACAAGGGACCTAAAACCGAAAATGTCTGGATTTTTGATGCCCGCTCCAATGTGCCAGGCATCACCAAAAAGGAACGTCCGCTTACCCCACAGCACTTCAGGGAATTTGAAGAATGCTACGGTGAGAATTCGTACGGCCAGAGCCAACGCACCGATTTGGGTGAAACCGGCCGACTTCGCAAATTCCATATCTCAGAAATTAAGGAGCGGGACTACAAGCTCGACATCACCTGGCTGAAAGACGAAACGCTGGAAGATTCCGACGATTTACCGGAGCCAGACATTTTGGTGACTGAAGCGGTGACCGAGCTGGAAGCCGCCGTGGACGATTTGCGGGATATTCTTGAAATGATAGAAATCCGGTCGGTAGGCAATAAATGAAAGGTTCTTGATAAAAAGCCTTATTATAGCTATATTAAGATCAAAAAACGAGGAATTCAATGATGGCCAAGAAAGCAACAGTAAGGGCTTTAATGGAGTCTCAAAAAAAAGAGAATGTATCTAAAATCCTGAAGCGCCTGGGAATGAACCACTCTGAGGCGATTAATGTCTTCTATAGCTTAATAGAAGAATATAAAGGATTGCCTTTTGATGTGCGTGTCCCGAGACCTCGCCCTGAAGTCATGCAGCACTTAAATGACAGCATAGAAAAGAACCGGCGCTTGGGGGAATTACTTGCTAAATGAGCGACTTCCTGACGCTGGATGAATTATTCGCTATCCACCAAAATCTAATAGAAGCATTCGGCGGCTCCCCCGGTTTAAGAGATAAAGGCGCATTAGAGTCCGCATTAATGCGTCCACAAATGGGCTACTATAAAGATATTATCGAAGAATCAGCCGCATTTATGGAAAGTTTGGCCATGAATCATCCCTTTGTGGACGGAAACAAACGCATGGCTTTCTTCGCTACGGACGCTTTTCTAAGATTTAATGGATACTATATCGACTGTGACAATGACGAGGCATATACTTATTTTATGAACCTGTTCGAATCGAATGCCTTTCGCTTCGACAGCTTAGTGGAATGGTTAAGAGACAAGGTAAAACCATTATAAGATTGGTAACAGTTCACCCGATAGCGATCGTTAAGGATATTTATCCTGAACGTAAATTAATAGGGAACATCTGTTCCCGCAGCAGTCTCGATGGGGATAAATATCCCGACTTAATGTGCGTTCAGCATAGACATACTGAACGATCCATCTACGGCCTGAACTGTTACTAAGATTGTTACGAACATCAAAATTTGCTGTGCTTTTAAGGTGTTTTTAACCATTGCGCCAGCGAGCATTTCATTGCACTTGCGGGATATTCTTGAGATGATAGAGTCAGACACAAATTATTTGTGATGAGTAACTTACCGAGAGGATGGGCTAAAACGAATCTCACAAAAATCGCTGAAATTATTATGGGACAGTCCCCTCCATCCTCAACATACAATTCGAGTGGTATTGGGTTGCCTTTCTTTCAAGGCAAAGCGGATTTTGGACGTCTGTATCCCGTCGCAAGAAAGTACTGTTCTGAACCCAAAAAAAATGCCCTCCCAGGCGACATTCTTATCTCGGTAAGGGCTCCTGTTGGACCAACAAACTTATGTCAGGAAAAGTCATGTATTGGACGGGGACTTGCTGCACTACGCCCGAATGGGGCGGTAATCACAAAGTACATGCTCTAATATCTTAGAAATATTGAAGATTGGCTATCAAAACAAGGTACCGGTTCAACATTCACGGCCATCGATAAAAAGACGCTCTCAGACCTAAGTGCGATACTTGCTCCATTCAACGAACAACGCCGCATTGTCGAGAAGCTGGACAAGCTGCTGGCAAAAGTGGAGTCCGCCAAAGCGCGCCTGGAGCGCGTGCCCGCTATTTTGAAACGGTTCCGGCAGGCGGTGCTGGCCGCCGCCGTCTCCGGGGAGTTGACGAAGGATTGGCGGGAGAGGAATGGACAAACTTCTAAGGACTGGCATAATGTATCTTTTGGAAAAGTCGCAGAGCACCGGCTCGGTAAGATGTTGGATAAGGCAAAAAACACCGGCAAGCCGACGCAGTACTTGCGTAATGTTAACGTACGGTGGTTTGAATTTGACTTGACTGATTTATCTTTCATGCGGGCTACTGAAAAAGACAAGAAGGAGTTATCAATCCAAAATGGAGACTTGTTAGTCTGTGAGGGTGGAGAACCTGGACGGTGCGCCGTTTGGCAAAATGGAGAGACTGATTTGATTTTTCAGAAAGCCATTCATAGGATCCGGCCTTCGGAGCAATTGGACCCTTGGTGGATTGCATTAAACATCCGTCATGACGCTGAG
>JBHHYI010000332.1:0-3958 GCA_046757525.1 bacterium
CTAGTGCCGCGTCAAATAAATTGATATCCATAAATTGGAAGTTTAGAAAATTATTTGGAGTTGTTAAATAACATACTATTTTGTTGTGATGAATTATATTTTTTACTTGTTTCTCTGCTTAGTTTTACTTATATTTTCTCTTAAAATGTATGTTATTGGAGAAAATACCATGATTCTAAATTTCCAAGATTTTACTCGAAGCGAAGCAAAATCGCAAACCCGTCTCGCGGCTGCTGAATCTGCCCTTGGCAAACGAACCGTCGAACGGATTATGGCTTTTTCAAGTTATCTTTCAGGTGCAAAGCGCGATCATATTGCACGCGTATTCAACTATACCGTTCCTGGCCTGAATTCATTTATTCAACGCCTTTATCAACAAGGTTCAGAGGCGTTTAGCCGAACCCAGGGGCCAGGTAGCGCATCACCGTCGCTTTTGCCGGAACTAAAACCCGTTGCCCCGATACCTCCAGCCAAAGCGTTGGAGGTTGAAGTGGAGAACCATGTGATGAACCTGAAAGTCAAGGCCCCGACGACTATACAGATACCATTTGAGCCGACCCGACCGAGTGATCAACTCGTTGTTCTCAAATGTCAAAGTGCCGGACTGCTAACCATACAACAAGTGGCTGATTTTCTCAACAAGACGCCGAATCAAATTCAACACCTGCGCCGGAAGATGAAGGCCACAGAAGGGATTGACCTCTTTTCAGACCTCAGAGGAGGTCAACCAAAGCCGTACAAGTTTACTGAAAAAGCGCAAGCAGAATTACTTTACTATTTTTTTGAAGACCTTGTTGCGTTTCGTTCAATCTCCAGTATTCGCATCCATGAAAAGCTGGAAAAGGCCCTCTCTCTGGGCGTTAGTGACCGCACCGTCCGCACTCATTTAGATGCCCTCATCCTCCCTGAAATCAAAGCGCGTTTACTGGAGTTAGTAAAAAAAACTCCATCTGCTCGTGGATAAATCATATGATAAACGATATCCAGATACCTATTGACATACGTGCTTTGTTTCGGTACCAGAAAACCGAAAAACGTTTACTGTTCCGTGCTAACATTGTGCGATTAGGACAACAGGAACTCTCGAACACGACCATTGCCACCGCACTGGGCACGACTCCCAAGACCGTTACGAAATGGCTCAGTCGCGCGAACGCATTTGGTATCATTGGTTTACGGGACGAACCCCGTTGCGGGGCACCCAAGACGGTCACCCCGGAAATCCAGAGCAAAGTTATCTATTTAGCCACGCACCCGCCTTATGAGGCGGAGCTTGCAGGATTTTCAAATATCTCACTCAGACTGTTATCATGGTTAATGATGCAGCGCGGCTGGAGTGCGTCGCTCAGTCATGAAACCATCCGGCAAATTCTACTCAAAGACCGACTCCAGGTGCACCGAGTTAAATATTGGAAAACACCCACAGACCCCAATTTTCTCGAAAAAATGAACGCTATTGTACAACTCTATATCAATCCGCCATCCGATAAGCTCGTTATCTGTGTCGATGAAATGCCATCCATTCAAGCGCTGGAAAGAATCGGGCCCTCAGTGGCCATGAAGTCAGGTAAACCCAGACGACGAGAATATGAATACAAACGTCATGGTACAACCAATCTGTTTGCAGCGTTCAATATCGCTGATGGACATGTCTTCGGCAACACCAGCCAAAAGAAAAAACATCCAGACTTTCTTGACTTCATGACAAAGGTCGATAAGCACTGGGGTTACCAAAACATGACCATCATTGTTGACAATTATAAGACTCATAATCACAAAGTTATTCAAAGCTGGTTAGAACAACAAAACGGTCGAATCGAATTCGTCTTCACACCTTTTCATGGTTCATGGTTAAATCAAATTGAAATTTGGTTTGGTATCTTAAGACGATATTGCTTAAAACATTCCAGTTTTAGTAACCTGGTTGAGCTCACACAAAAACTCACTCATTTTATCGAGACTTGGAATTGTAATTTTACCCATCCATTTAAATGGAGATTTGCTGGATGGTGAACCAAAATGATTTCAAAAATCCAAAAATTTGGACGAATTTAGTTGACGCGGCACTAGTAATCAATTTTCCCGTGCCGATTTCGAGACCACCAGGAAAATCGGTAGAAACAACCCCTGTCCTTGTGGTAGTGGGAAAAAATACAAAAAATGCTGTTTGAAAACTCAAGATGAAGCATAACTAATATTAAAAAAACACGTAAACCAATTCATATATTAATCGAATGCGGTATGTAAAGGAGGTAATGATATGTCCGAAATTGACGAAACGCAAGCTCGCACCTGGGGCATTTTCTGTCATCTTGCTGGTCTGTTATGTTGGGTTGGCGTGCCATTTGGGAATATCGTTGGTCCACTTATTATCTGGCTGATCAAAAAAGATGAACTCCCTATTGTGAATGAGCAGGGGAAAGAATCCTTAAACTTTCAAATCTCCATCACAATTTACTTTATTGCAGCAGCCATATTGGCTATTTTTTTAATTGGAATACCGATCATATTTGCATTAATTATTGCGCAAATTGCTCTGGTCATTATTGCTGCGGTGAAAGTCAGTAATAATGAGCCCTATCAATATCCTTTCACCATCCGATTTATTAATTAAGGAAAGTCGGGTGTAAAATAAAGGGAATGCATGGTGGACCTTGATGATAAAACCGCTCTGATAACCGGCGCCGCCCGTGGCATTGGGCAGGCTACAGCGATTGAATTAGCGCAAGCTGGTGCACATATTTTCGGCATGGATTTGCGCCTGGAAGATCTGCAAGATACGGCTGAACTTGTTCAAAAAGTCGGACGAAAATTTCAAGGCTTTGCTTGTGACATAACTGATGAGTCCACTACACGAAAAATGGTAGCAGAGGCTCAAAAATTTAATACCGGATTCCATGTGTTAGTCAATAACGCCGGGGTATTGCCCAGTGGACCCTTTGTAGAACAGGATTTTGATATCTGGCGTAAAACCGTAGAGATAAATTTAATCGGACTCATGACCGTCACGCATGCAACTTTACCCTACTTCCTGAGTAAGAACCAGGGTCATATTGTGAACATTGCCAGCATTGCCGGCAAATTCGGCACTGAAGGAGTCGCAGCTTATGCCGCTTCAAAACATGGCGTGGTGGGATTTTCTTCCGCGCTTCGTGCAGAATTGCGGGACACAAATATAGGAGTTAGCTGGATTTGTCCAAGCATGGCAAACACGCGCATAGCAGAAGGCGTACCAGACCATTTTCTAACGCCGCTGGTGCAGCCAGAAGATGTTGCCCGAGCGGTACGCAGAGCGATTGAAACCAATGCCGGTGAAGTTTTTGTCCCTAAAAGAGTGCGCTTTGTGGTTTCCATTTTGCCGAGTTTGGCACCCGACCTTTCCCGGTTAATACTGAAATGGAGCAAAGCATCGCAGGGTTGGCTCAAAGCTCAAAAAGAGATTGAAATTTAATTTGTACTGACTTGGAGCAGTTAAATTTGCAGCACTCTAAAGATTGTGCAGCATAATAACCAGGCATTTAAATTTTAAAAGATATGGCTTGTAGAAATAAACCCTTAGTGGTCTTTGTACATTCTTAGTGAACTTTGTGGTAAAAAACTTTTCAAAAAAAGCACAATGATTTCGGCTTGTAGTACGAAGTACCATGGAACCAGGGGAGACAAAACATGAACAATCTTTTCTGTGAAAAGTCCGTGTAGTGCCGTGGTAAAAATTTGGCTGCGGCTTGTCTGCGTTAGGAATAATGCAGGTTGAAAAGTATGAACCTAAATATATGGAAATAGAACCATGAAAATATTTGTTATTGTTTTAATCATTCTTTTAGTTGTTGTGGGTGGATTTATATTGCAGACTTATAGAGCTGCAGGTGAATTCAAAAGTATTGAACCTCATTTCACTGGTCAGGTAGAAAAAATCTCGGGTATAATCGGGGTGGAGGACATCACCATTCACCCTCGC